>JAYSQD010000061.1:0-17191 GCA_043721835.1 Arenimonas sp.
CGCCCCTACGGGTTGAACGCATAGCTATTGCTACAAGCAATCCCAGACCATAACGTCGTTGGATAATATGCAGGAGCAGCAATATTTAGCGATGTCAGCTTTTAAGTTGCGCTTGCAGATAGTTTTGTTCGCCTAGGCGCTGCATCAAGCCCAGCTGGGTTTCCAGCCAATCAACATGCTCTTCTTCCGAGCCGAGGATTGAAGCAAACAAATCACGCGAGACATAATCAGCAACGGTTTCGCTGTAAGCCACTGCTGCTTTCAAGTCTGGCACTGCAAGTAGTTCCAGCTTCAAATCACATTCAAAAATTTCTTTCGGCGTTTCGCCAATAAAAAGTTTTCCTAGTGATTGCAGATTCGGCAAGCCTTCCAGAAATAAAATACGGTCAATCAATCGATCGGCATGTTTCATTTCATCAATAGACTCGTGCTGCTCGTGTTCGGCGAGTTCTTTAAAGCCCCAATTTTTGAGCATTTTTGCATGCAAAAAATATTGGTTGATCGCGATCAGCTCGTTATAGAGCGCTTTATTCAAATGTTCGATGACTTTGCTATCGCCTTTCATGGCTATGCTCCTAAAGGTATGCCGCCACTTTAATAGCATTCAAGCAACGATGTTTAAATAACAATCGCTTCTATTCTCAATTGAGATTTTTAGGCCGCTTGTAGTATCGGCAATGCCAGCAGCAAAGGTGTGTGTGCTTCATTCAAAATATCGCTGGCCATATCACGGCAGCTACCGCAGTTACTGCCAAGACCGGTGCGCATCGTCAGTTCGGCAACGTCCCGCACGCCATCGGCAGCCGCGCGCTGGATAGCTTTATCGGTAATACCAAAACAAATGCAAACGTACATGGCGGTAATCAAATCCGGAAGTGAATAAGAATGATTCGTATTTCACACGGAATGAGAATGATTGTCAATAAGCCAACACAGCTTATTCAGCGTTTGCTGAATTTCGTCAGAGTGCTCGCCGCCAGAATCTGTTGAATCAAAGTGCCAGCATCGACAGGAATAGCCTCATCTCCTGCGATTATGCGGGCATGATCGCTTAAATGATGTAAAGCACGGACATAGACCTCGCGCTTGAAATTGACCACATGTTCAACCGGATACCAGAAATCGACCCAACGCCAGCTATCAAATTCGGGCTTCTCGGTCAGATTAAGGCGCAAATCGGCTTCATCACCGTTAAAACGCAATAAAAACCAAACCTGCTTTTGTCCCACGCATATGGGTTTGCTGCCGTAGCGTACGCAGCGCTTGGGCAGTCGGTAGCGAAGCCAGCCGGGCGTAGCGCCCAGCACTTCAACATGCTCGGGTAACAGGCCGACCTCTTCATGTAGTTCTCGGTACATCGCTTCTAATGGAGTTTCATCAGTGTTCATGCCGCCTTGCGGAAACTGCCAGCCGTCCCGGTTCACCCTACGGGCCCAGAACAACCTGCCATCCGTGCGCATGAGCACGATGCCCACATTAGGGCGATAACCGTCCGGATCGATCACGACGCGGACTCCAAATTCACTACCTGCAAGCCTGCCACAAGCTATAGCCGCAGGACAAGCAAAACCGTTGTGATGGACAGCGCCGCCGATGCGAAGTAAAATTCCCGACCCTGTTGATCTAACTACAGCAGCGGTCGATGGTTGTGTAGCTCAGCCGGTTAGAGCACGGCACTCATAATGCCGGGGTCGGTGGTTCGAGTCCACCCACAACCACCAAGTAGATGTTTTTTGCAGTCCGATGAAGGCCGATTCACCCAGTAGAAATAAGGGTATCGGCCTTTTTTGTGTCCAATGCTATCCAATGCAGACTATTGCAATCTGCCCCCAAACAGGGGCAAAGTTGGGGGCACGGGGCTAGGCTACTCAATGGTTTGCCCCCACTTCAACAGGGGCGCGCCTCATGGCATTAACTGATACCGGAATCAAGAAAGCAAAGCCCGCTGCAAAGCCTCAAAGGCTATTTGATGGCGGCGGCATGTATTTGGAAGTCATGCCGACAGGGGGCAAACTTTGGCGGTTGAAGTATCGTTATGGGGGCAAAGAGAAGCGGCTAGCCCTTGGCAGTTATCCCGATACCAGCTTGAAAGATGCACGCGAAAAACGCGATGCTGCTCGCAAGCTCTTGGCCGCTGGCGTTGACCCAAGCGAATACCGCAAAGCCCTCAAAGCCGCTGGCATTGAATTGACCACCAACACCTTTGAAGCCATCGCTAGGCAATGGTTTACCCTTCGCTCGTCCAAGTGGGTCGCCAGCCATGCCGATAAGGTAATTAACCGACTAGAGCGTGACATTTTCCCTTGGCTTGGCAGCAAGCCGATTAGAGCCATCACCCGTGCCGAAATTCTAAGCGCCTTGAATCGGGTAGTTGATCGCGGGGCAATTGAGTCGGCAAGGCGGGCCGGTTTTAATCTCGCCCAGATTTTTCGCTTTGCCATTGATAACGAAATGGCAGACCGAAACCCTGCCGCGAATTTAGGCAGCACCCTGCCCAGCGTAGAAACAAAACACCGTGCGGCCATTACCGATGTAAAAGAAATAGGCGGCCTGCTACGGGCAATAGAGAGCTACCAAGGCTCCCTAGTTACCCAGTGTGCTTTACGGCTTGCACCTCTTGTCTTTGTTCGCCCTGTCGAGCTGAGAAGTGCTGAATGGGCAGAAATTGATTTTGATAAAGCACTGTGGACCATACCCGCCGAGAAAATGAAAATGCGTGAATCGCACATCGTGCCCTTATCGAAACAAGCCGTAGAAATATTGAAAGAGTTGCGCCCAGTCACCGGCAAAGGCCGTTATGTATTCCCCAGCGCCCATAGCCCCAAACGCGCCATGAGCAACAATGCCGTGTTATCTGCCTTGCGTCGCATGGGCTATACCAAAGACGAAATGAGCGGCCACGGCTTTCGTGCAATGGCTAGAACCGTGCTTGATGAAACCCTGCATATCAGGCCCGATTACATAGAACACCAATTAGCCCACGCCGTGCGTGACCCGAACGGGCGCGCGTACAACCGCACGTCACACCTAGCCGAGCGAAAGGCGATGATGCAGCAATGGGCCGACTATCTTGATACGCTGAAACAGGGCGGCAATGTTGTACCAATGAAACGCAAGAACACTAAGTAAACCCGTCACCGCTGCACCTAGGCTGATCCCCGAAAAACCGGCCACCCTGCCGGACTGGTGCGGCGTTCTAATCAGGGGCGCAGGGGTGCGCAGATGCGTCAGAAAGATCGCAACCAACTTCACGCAGTGGCCAAAATTTTGGGCATTGACCCAAAGGCGAAGCGTGGAAGTAAAGCCGATCCATCCCGGGATCACGACTGGCGGCGTTTTTTGCCGGCCAAGGTAATGTACTCAGACGGCCGTTATGAAGGGCCGGATTGGGTGCCTTTCAGTCTCTGGCAGGCGACTACATATTCCCCTTCCGACAAGTTTGCAAAAAAACTTGTTTTCAGCCCCGGCGCGCGTGAACTGTGGTCGCTGATCGAAGAAACTTATCCGAGGCCAAATGATGTCGCGCTCCAGCTGCCGATGCGATGCGCAGAAACTGCGGAGAGGTGGCGGCTTATCAGTAAGCGAACTCCATCTAAACATCGTGAACAGATGCTGCGACTCAAAGCCAATGCGTTAGCAATTGCCGCAGAGATAGACGCCACTGAAGCATCGGAGAGCTTTGAAACCGGTACGAAATTCGATTTCATGCGACTTTACGACGATACCGAGAAAGCGATTGTTTACCAGAACGTTCACTTGCATAACTTACGTCTCCGAAATGTCGTCCTCCTCGAAGAGCAAGGCAAGCCGCTCGGAT
The DNA here is from genome assembly GCA_043721835.1 of Arenimonas sp. Classification (GTDB taxonomy): domain Bacteria; phylum Pseudomonadota; class Gammaproteobacteria; order Xanthomonadales; family Xanthomonadaceae; genus Arenimonas. The sequence goes on from JAYSQD010000061.1 coordinate 3,818, forward strand.
TCAAGCGTGGCGACGTTATGGCGCCGGTAACGCGCACAAACCTTGATGATTACACTCGTGCAGCACAAGGTCACGACAATCCCAACCTTTCGAATGGTTCGTTGGCCAGCATTGATGCCAGAGATACTTGGGAATTGCTTATCGGCGACGATGAGCGCTGGCCGGGCATTGTGCCAACGGTCGCAAACCAAATGCGGCGACTCGCGACCTATTTTGATGCTCTATCGAACGAGCCGCCAATGCAACGCCCATCCTACGAGAACGCGGAGCGGAACTTTTATTCAAGGCACATTTGCGGGTACTTTCATAGCTCCTATGGCCACGTGTCACCCTCAATAGTTGCGCGAATCATTTGTATCCTGTTTGCGCAGGGCATTACAGAAAACGAAGTCTCCCAGCAAATTGCCAAGCTCCCCGGCGACCTCAAAGACGCGCGCATGATCTGAAACTTCTCCGCAAATTAATGGGTAGAAGTTTAAGCGCTCCAGAGGCAGCACGCGCATACATTGCTAACCGTCCAGCCAACAACGGCCAACCAAGGACGGTTACATGCAAAACAATCATTCATTACCCGATACGGGTTATCTGCGCCTAAGCCAGATCATCGGCAAGCCAGCAACAAAACACTCCCCTGCCATACCCGCACCTATTCCCGTTAGTCGTTCTACTTGGTGGGCAGGAGTTAAGTCAGGCCGCTACCCAAAGCCCACTAAGGCCCTAGGGGAACGCATTACCGCTTGGCACGTTGATGACATACGCGCCCTGATTAAAGCGGCTGATAACTCGGAGGCGCGCTCATGAACGCACCCCTAAAACGAAAAACCCGCACGGCTAGGTGCGGGCTTCTTTCAAATGATTCAGACGGTCAAGCCCCAATCGAGATAGATCATAACCCTGCCGAGTTTCGGGCGCTAGCTGTGGCTTGCCTGACTACATTGAACATCGCTCGCGCTCTAATGAATCAATTGGCCGTTTTGACAAGCATGCCGCCTTTCGTGATCGTGGAAGCCGCAAACCTGATCGAACATGCTTGCGACTTGCTCGCCAGTTATCTAGCGACAGGGAGCCAGCCATGACTCCTAGAGACTGCCCAAACTGGCAACGATGCAATGCCCCTGTCTGCCCATTGTGGGAGGCATGGGCGCATTGCCAACACTTCAAAGGCGAACCCGTTTGCCGTCTGCTTAGGGAGTGCTCCAAAGACGGCAAGGAAGCCCGATTAAATGGGATCGTATCGAGGGATATAGCCTTGAGGGTCGCTAGGGTACATGCCGCCCTATTGCTTCGATACGGGCCCTTAAAAACGGCCTTAGATCGTGCATCGCTATCAGGTTCACGAATAGCGAACATGAAAACGCAAGGAGGCGGCCATGCCACAAAGAAGCCGAGCTAAAGCAAAGGGGCGAATTGAATGCGGCAGCTTTTCCTTGTTGCCACACGTAGTCCAGGAATCTGAAAACTGGGCGCAATGTTCACCAATGGCGATCAAGCTACTAATGGATTTACTGGGCCAATTCAAAGGCTCTAACAATGGCGACTTAAGCGCGGCATTAAGCATTTTGAAGTTAAAAGGATGGACGCGAGGCCAGTCAATATCCAACGCAACCCGAGAACTAATCCACTACGGCATGATCGAGATGACGCGCCAAGGAGGCTTGCATCGTTGCAGTCTATTTGCTGTTACTTGGAAACCCATAGATCACTGCAACGGAAAGTTAGAGGTGAAAGCGACCAATGTTGCATCTCGCTTATGGGCTGAAACAAAGCCGCCCTATGTTCGCCCAATAAAAAAACGCCAAGCCGCAAAACGGCCTAACACTAGGCCGCCAAACGTCCTTGCTATTAAAAGACATAGCGCCCACTGAGCCGCAAAGCGTCCTTGCTAGACCATATTTCAGGCTTTCACTAAGCCGCAAAGCGTCCACCTTTATAGATATACCAAGGGGTGTTAGTGATTGTTAGTTGTAATGGTCTGGCAAGGACAACGAAAGCCCGCTTTCAATGCTCTTGATTACCTCTATTGATTCACGCTTATGAAATTGGCCGATTTTGAACGCCAACAATTCCCAACACGGCGACCTTATGAAACCTTAGCAAACCATAACGAGGGCAGGCATGGGAGGGCGGTTCAAAAGTCCAGCGGATAGGGTATAGGCCACCGATCAATGACGAAATTACGCGTATCCCCAATTCAGATCATGACCCAACATTTACCAACATCGAGACCCAGCAATGAATGACGGCTACCTATCCAAAGACCGCGACTACATAAACAAAGGCCAGCGAGAACGCCGCGCCAAGTTGAAGCGAATTGACTACATGCCAAGCGAACAGGCGGCGGCCATCATTGATGGCAAGCGTGGGCGGTATTACCCGATGAATATAGTTAGCGGCGTTATTGATGCCATCGTGATCGAATGGGCGAGTGACCGGAATTTAATAGACCAAAATAGCAAACCCCATGAGTCCGGTAAAAGGCCGGAATTTGTTGACCAATACGCGCGCGCGAATGACTCCGGTGACTGGCTACTTAAACGCCTAGCGTTATTGAATGCAAACAAACGTGTTGTCTGTGGAGCCAAAACCCAAAGCGGGAGGCCATGCCGAGCCAAGAGCCTACCCAGTAAGAAGCGGTGTAAATGGCATGGGGGATGCAGCACCGGCCCAAAAACGATTGAGGGAAAAGCTAAGGCACTGGCCAACCTAAGGCAAAATCGAAGATAGAGCTTATTTCAGATGGAATTTTTATTGATCCTCATTTTCTTGTCCGTCTTCTTGTTCTGATTGTTGTTCCTTAGCATAGGATTCCCAGCCCTCAATGAATGATTGTGAATTACCTCCGCAATCAGCTGGATCTTCAATGCTATTTTCCTCAGCCCATGCATACCCAGCATCATGTCCAGAGCAATCTTGGGTGCACTCACTGCTATAAGACGTTTGAGAAAAATTTTCCAATTCAACCGCTGACTGCGGATCAGAATCCACTGGTTCAATAACAGATGTATCTTCGCCTGTGTTTACTAATTCAAGTGGCGAGACTCCGTCTTGTGGTTTATCCTCAGAGACGTAAGTGTTTCGTGCTTCACACGCAGACAATGCGAATAGCAACAAAAGTATTGAGGCTAAACGCATGGTCATTTTGTACGATCCTAATCAAGCTATGGCTTTCTCTTTTTAGGTGCATAAGGATCAACTGATCCTTTTTTTCCAGTGTATGGATTAATGTTAGGCGTAGAGCTGTAATTGTCCAAACGAGTGGAATTTGAGTTGGTTTGATAATGCGGGGCAACGTACGTCCCGTCTTTCTTAACGTAGCCTTTTACACTTTTGTCTGCGCTTGCATAGCTAGAAACCAAACTAAGGATAATGGCAGCCAAAATTAGCGAGTTTTTCATAATCTGCCCCTGAAATGTCTGGCAAAATTGCCATCGGTAACGACTCTACTCTTGGGAGAGGAGTCATGCAAATTTTCCAAAGTTTAATCGTGAGGGCTTAATACAGGTTGGCTAGTTATTGAACTTCGCCACAAAATCGACTCGTAGGGTAATCTGCCGGTCACAATTATATGAAGTTAGCAATGGGGTAATGTATGGGAAAACTATTAATCAATGACGGGATTGTAAACGTACTATGCTGCTCGTTATTGCTATTTGCATCAATGGCCTCCTCGAAAGAGTCTGTTGCACCTGTACCAAAATTTTTAAGAATGGCACAATCAACAATTTACTCTTATGCAGACGAAAACGGAATCAAAAATTTCACAGCAAAGCGTCCAGTTGGTCTGCCCGAAGATGCTGTAACTGCAATCAAAACCGAGTACGCGGTTTTCGCTGCACCCGAACCTTTGGCTAAGGGCGAGTTATACATCTATAAATGCAAAGGTGGAAATGGAAAGTATGAATATAAGCCCGAGGATAATTCAAAAGACTCTACGTGCACACACTTAATTGTTGGGCCGCCAAACAGTAATTGGCGACTTGCCGGTGTGTCCGCAACTGACATAAGTTGGGTGCATCGAGACTCGCAAAAAGCAGATGGGAAAGTGACTGTTTGGATGCTTCGAAACAATGCGAATCACAATGCTAGAGCTGACTATGTGAGCATAAAAGAGTTAACAGTTTTTGATTGCGCAAGAAAAACTTATTCGCTCGTAGAATGGATTGCCTATGAAGATGAAGATGGCACAGGCGATGTCGTTGCGTCACATTCGAATCTACCAAAACCAATAGTTAACAGCATTGCGCCTGATACTGTTGGAGAGGCAAACCTTAGGGTGGTTTGTGAAACGAAACCATTACAGAAAAAAAAGCAAATAAAAAAAGCTGCTTCTGCTACAAGATGAGATTAACTAGGTATAGAAATGCATCGATGCTTGAGCCACTCAATGCTGGCGAGAGGCGTGCCTGTCTAGCCATGTTTGAACCGTGGGCCAAGGTAAGGCTAGACCGGCCTTTATTCTGATCTGGTTGCAAACAACAAAGGGGAAGCAATAACTAAAGTAGTAATAAGTATTAATGGCTGACCATTACGCGCACGAGAGTTTATTGCTAACAATGGGTATCAATAGGCTATTACCCCTCCCTGTTTTCCGACGCTGTAAAAGAGACTTTTCCGGCGTATCTAGGGGCGAACCACTGTTTTCCCGCATATAAAAAGGGTGATGTCATGAGTCTCTAAATGCTGAACTTGAAAAAATATCAAGTTAATCAAGTTTCCCCTGTTAGCCAGCTGCCTAAGATAAACAATCTATATTCGGAGCAATACGCGCGCCTACGCGCACGCGAGACAATGCTAACAATTGCTAACACAGCCCCGACTTTTCTGACGCCATAAATGAGGAAGCTAACAGGGAAAGAACAGGAGAACAGAGCCCTAAAGGAGGTTAGCATGGCCGAAATGGCTTTCGTTGGCCGTTCAGTGTCACTTATAGGGTTTAGATTTGTTGGACACATATGAACGAAATGTGAGTTGGATTACATAACAGATAGGTAAGCACTTGTTTTTACCTGTCAGATTGATAGTATAGGTCTGCGGAGCATATGGATGGCAATCACCAAATTTCGGATTACCGCAAACAAACTTGAGCCACGTGTTCATGAGGCAGCGAAGAACTCTTCAAACGTAGTTTTCATACCACCACCAGTCAAAGAGAGCTTGGCAGGTGCAATGCTTTTTCAACAAGTTATGGCATGTGTTCGTGAAGGCAAAATTAGAGGTAAGCCGAGGTTGGCAAAAGAAAATTATTGGGAGTTCCGAATGGATCGCTATTCGGCTGGCCGTTGGTTTTCCTGTAACGTCGCAGCCGAAGTAAATGACAGCCAAGTAGTTAGGTTAATAGTGTTTCGAGAGGATGAGGCAAAATGAAACTGTATCGATATGTAGGTAGCGGCCTACCAAACGTATATCTGAAAAATGGATATGAAGAAGTAAGTACGCCATATGGTAAAGGCGTGACAATTCACGACATTGACGGACTTCATGCGGCAATTGGCGCTGCAATATTAAAAAGTCCAAAGCCACTCGTTGGCTATGAGTTTCGTTTCCTTCGCAATGAGTTAGAGCTATCTCAAGCCGCGCTGGCGAAGCTGTTGGGGTGTAATGAGCAAGCGGTTGCGCGTTGGGAAAAAGGCAAAAGCAAACAGGTGAACTCTCAAGCAGACAGGTTGCTGCGCATTTTTTATGAGCAATCAAATAATGAGTTTCAGGGCCTCATTGACTGGCTGAAACGCCTTGAATGTACTCCGCCTGCACCGCGTATGTTTATTGCAAGTGAGGCAAATGATTCTTGGAGCGCCAAAGAAAAGGCTGCTTAAAACAAAGACACATATACCTTCTGGGGGCATATCTGGGGGCATGACGCTAAAGCACTTACTTGAGAACAGCGCAAAACATGGCTATTAGTCATTAGTTTGATAGTACCCACACCACCATGATAAATCCCGCCCACTGGCGGGTTTTTTTTGCTTTGCGTTTGATCAAGGTCAAAGAGCCAACGAAGAATGGCTTATATGATCAGGTCATGATCAATCAACCTCCCTTTGATGCCGATTTGTTGCGACGCTATGACCGTCCGGGTCCGCGCTACACTTCTTATCCCACCGCGCCACAGTTTTCCGATAAGTTCAAGGAAGCGAATTTACTCGATATTATTCGGCGTAGTAACGAGGATCCGATTCCCCGGCCACTATCGATTTACGTGCACGTGCCATTCTGTGCGAGTCCGTGTTTTTACTGCGGTTGCAATCGCATTATTACGCGCGATGAAAAGCGTGGCGAAAAATATCTGGACGATCTGAAGAAAGAAGTTGCGATGGTGGCACCGTTGTTTGAACAAGATCGTGAAGTATCGCAATTGCATTTTGGCGGCGGCACGCCGAATTTTCTGAGCCCGGAACAAATTCGTGGCTTCATGGATTTTCTGTTGCAGCATTTCCATTTCAGTACGTCAGAAAATCGCGATATTTCCATCGAAATTGATCCGCGTTGTGTCAAGCCGGAGGATATTGACGCGCTTGCTCGCATGGGCTTTAATCGTGCCAGTTTCGGAGTGCAAGATTTTGATCCGGAAGTGCAGGCAGCCGTCAATCGTATTCAATCGGTCGAAGAAACGCTTGCAGTAATTAAAGCCTGCCGTAACAGCAATTTTAAATCCGTCAACGTCGATCTAATTTATGGTTTGCCGAAGCAAACAATTATAGGCTTTGGAAAAACACTGGATACCGTAATTGATATGCGTCCGGACCGCATTGCAGTTTACAGCTACGCCCATATGCCGCAACTTTTTAAACCACAGCGGCAATTGGATGAAACCCAATTGCCGAGCGCAGAAACAAAATTATCATTGCTGCAGCTGGCAATCGAAAAACTTTCGCAAGCCGGTTACTGCTATATCGGCATGGACCATTTTGCCTTGCCGGAAGACGAACTCGCGATTGCCCAGGAACGCGGCGATTTGCATCGCAACTTCATGGGTTACACCACACATGCCGATAGCGATTTGATTGGCCTTGGCGTCAGTTCGATTAGCCATATTGGTGAAAGCTTCAGCCAGAATCCGCGGGACTTGCCGCATTGGGAAGCTGCTGTTGAATCGGGTCATCTTCCGATTTGGCGTGGCATGCAACTTAGCGAAGACGACGTTATTCGTGCCGACTTGATTCAACGCTGGATGTGCCAAGGTGAAATTGATATTGGCAAATTTGAAGAACGCCATAATATTTATTTCAGCGAGTATTTCTGCGAAGACCTTAAGAAACTGCAAACGCTCGCCGAAGACGGGCTTGTTACAATATCAGCGACCTATTTGAAGGCCACCTCGCGCGGCCGCCTGCTTCTGCGTATCATTGCCGCATGCTTCGATGCCTATCTGAGTCCGTCTGCCACCATACTTCAGTTTTCAAAAACCATTTGAGAACAATTGCGGAGTTTGGCCGATGAATGTAAAACGGCGACTATCGCCCATTGCCGATGATGGCGATCAGATTCGTTTTTGTTCCACTTGTGCATTTTCCAGTGCCTGCCAATCGGAAGGTTACGACAAACCTTCGCTGGAAGAACTGCATGTGCTGGTCGAACACATCGGGCCGTTTCACGAAGGCGATCATATTTTTCGCGAAGGCGATGACTTCAACGCCATTGCCGCAGTACGCGGCGGCACGGTAAAAACCTATGTGGTGGATACCGAAGGCAACGAGCAAGTGCTCGGTTTTTTTCTTCCGGGGGAAGTGATTGGTTTGAACGCCATTCACCACGCCAAATATCCCTGTAATGCAGTAGCGTTGGATACAGTAATGCTATGCCGTTTCTCGTTTCCAAAAATGGCCTTGCTTGCAACAAAAATGCCGGGACTGCAGACCCAACTTTTCCGTTTGTTATCGCAGGACATTGGCAAGGCAGCTTTGTTGGCGGGTGATTATTCCGCCGACCAACGCATGGCGGCATTCCTGATTGCATTATCAAGACGTTATGCGGCGCGCGGTTTTTCGGCGACGCGCTTTCATCTCACGATGAGCCGCACCGACATGGCCAATTATCTGCGGCTTGCGGCAGAAACCGTGAGCCGGGTTTTGCGCCGCTTCCAAACCGAAGGCCTGATTCAAGTCGAACGCCGCGAAATAGAATTAAGCCAATTGGCACAATTGGAACAATTAGCCAGGCCCGTTCTGAGAGATTGACAAGAAGCTGTGCCCGGCTTGACTTGAGTCAAAGCGTCCAAGCCTCAGAAAGATAAGCATTACATATCCAATTGGGAGATATGTAATGAATACGACAAAACGCCTGTGGCTGGCACTCGCCTTATTGTTGAGCACGGGGTTTGGTGTGTTGCTATGGATGGGCGGTGAAATCTATCGCCATCAGCCACCGGTTCCCGAAAAAGTAGTGACGCAAAGCGGCCAGATTTTGTTTACGCGAGATGATATCCAGACCGGTCGCACCGTGTGGCAAAGCATCGGCGGACAGCAATTGGGTTCGATCTGGGGTCATGGAGCCTTGGTCGCTCCGGACTGGAGTGCCGACTGGTTGCATCGCGAAGCCGAAGCTTGGTTGCAGATTCGTGCGAGTAGTCAATACGGCAAATCTTTCAAATCGCTTTCAGTGGGTGATCAGGCAAAATTAAGTGCAGAGTTACGGCCCGACATTCGTGCCAATACCTTCGATCCCGCTAGCGAAGTGCTGACAATTTCGGACGAACGTGCTCAAGCCATATCGGAAGTGGCAGCGCATTACGAAAGTTTATTTAGCAATGACCCCGCAACGCAAAGTTTGCGCGAAACCTATGCGATGAAAGACGGCACTGTCGATACCATGGAGCACCGTCGCCAGATGTCGGCATTTTTCTTCTGGACCTCTTGGTCGGCAGTCACTAACCGCCCAAATCAAACCGCGAGTTACACCAATAACTGGCCTTACGATCCGCTGGTGGGCAATCAGGCAACACCGAGTGCTTTTTTGTGGACGGTGTTCAGTGTTCTTTTCATGATTGCCGGTATCGGATTATTGGCTTGGCATTACGCGGTCTATCACGGCAAGGAAGGCCCGCTAACGCCACCGCTTACTGATCCTTTGCGCAGCATCGTCATCACACCTTCCATGAAAGCCACCGCTAAATATTTCTGGCTGGTATTGGCATTATTTCTAGTACAGATTTTACTTGGTGCTACCACCGCGCATTTCCAAGTCGAAGGTCAATATTTTTATGGCTTTAAATTGGCAGAAATTTTGCCTTATTCATTAACACGTAGTTGGCATACACAATTGGCGGTACTGTGGATTGCGACCGCATGGTTGGCAACCGGTTTGTATGTTGCTCCTGCAATATCAGGCCACGAACCTAAATACCAGCGGCTCGGCGTTAATTTCCTTTTTACCTGCTTGATAATTATTGTCGTTGGTGCCTTTACCGGCCAATGGTTTGCCGTCATGCAAAAACTCGGTTTGGCAAATAATTTTTGGTTCGGTCATCAAGGTTGGGAATATGTCGATATCGGCCGTTTCTGGCAGGCGTTTTTATTTGTTGGCTTGATGGTCTGGTTAGTTTTAATGGGCCGGGGTTTATGGCCAGCACTACGTCGCAAAGATGAAATGTCATCGATCGTCGGATTACTATTTTTATCCACCGTCGCCATCGGCATGTTTTATGCTGCCGGTTTAATGTGGGGCGAACACACGCATTTGTCGATGGTGGAATACTGGCGTTGGTGGGTCGTGCATTTATGGGTGGAAGGATTCTTTGAAGTATTCGCCGTCGCCGTGATGTCCTTTTTATTCGTGAAGCTGGGTTTGGTGCGTGGAAAATCGGCGACTGTGAATGTGTTGTTTGCGACCATTGTGTTTATGGCAGGGGGTATTCTTGGTACCTTCCACCATCTGTATTTCACTGGCACCACAACGGCGGTGATTGCACTCGGCGCATCGTTCTCCGCACTCGAAGTAGTGCCGTTGGCCTTAATTGGAATTGAAGCTTACGAAACCTGGTCGCATAGCAAGGCAACGCCATGGATGGCACGTTACAAATGGCCACTAATGTTTTTTATTGCAGTGTCGTTCTGGAATTTGATCGGTGCCGGCTTGTTTGGCTTCCTGATCAACACGCCACTCGCGCTGTATTACATGCAGGGTTTAAACCTGACCGCATTGCATGGCCACACCGCCTTGTTTGGTGTGTACGGCATGCTGGGTATCGGCTTATTGTTGTTCTGTATGCGCGGCTTAAAACCCGACGCCGTCTGGAATGAAAAATTATTACGCAATAGTTTCTGGACCTTGAATATAGGCCTGAGCATGATGGCGCTACTAACCTTATTGCCACTGGGTTTATTGCAACTCAATGACGTATTGAAGAATGGTTATTGGCATGCCCGTTCGGCCGAGTTCATGGGCAAGCCGATTATTGATTTGCTGGTATGGCTAAGAGTTCCTGGCGATACGGTGTTCTCGATTGGTGCGTTATTCTTGGCATGGTTTGTATTTCGGCTTTGGGTTTTTCCAAAAGCCAAAGTGGCAAGAACAGCACCGGCTCTTGTCAGGGACATCTAAGCGTAGGTTCATTAACAAAAAAGGGCTGCACATGCAGCCCTTTTTTGTGCGAAGAAAAACAGAGCACGCGTTTCGCCTGAGCTATCTCCACGAAGTATTCTCATAAAACAATCAATTATCACGAATTCAGATTTTCCGTAGGAGGCCGCTAGCGGGCGACATATTTTCAACGGCATTTGACGTTCGTATTCATCATTTCGACAAAATCGAGAACCCTTCGCCGCCCCCAAGGGGCCTCCTACGTATCGGTCGGTTTCGCGGGAGCACCCTAGGGCGCAATGCGCTCCATCATTGCGCCGGACAGGAAATGTGGTCAGGCTTTTTATCACATAAATCACTCTGACCCCTTTATTCATTCTGCGCTGAGGCCGGCAGCGGGCTCGCGATCAAGGCAACAACCAAGATAAACACACTCGAACCATGTCAGTACTCCCACCGGATGAAGTGCGCCCTTGCGGCCTAACGTAAAGTTTAGGGGTGCCGCGCTTATGCGGCGTCCCGCTAGAACGCCATGTTAGGCGTCTATCTTGTGGCATGAACTCAAAGGGAAACCGTCACTCGCAGGAAAGTCGCCGGAATTGATGTGCTGCCGTTCGTGCTCTTGTTCTGGGCATTTGCCAGTTCCACCAGTTGACGGTGGAGATCCTCCACTTTCCCGTTCTTCTCCGCTGCCTCGAAAGCGTTCATGGTCGGGCCATAGAATTGCCGGAATAATTCGATGAGCTGGGTTGGACTTTTGTCAGGCGACATGAAGTAGAACGTGTCCTTCACCAGAGATATTTTCTCTTTGGGCACTCCGGCCTGACCAAACCGCTCGACGATGTGCGACTCCACACCCCAAGTCATCGGACTGATAAAGCCTTCCGGCGGCGGAGGTGTGAACGATGAGCTGATCTTCAACAACTGCGACACGAATGAAGTGGGATCGTTTGGAATCCAGTTGCCCATCACGATATGACCACCTGGTTTTGTGACTCGGACCATCTCCTTGGCTGCGTCGTGGGGCCTGGGAGCGAACATTGCGCCGAAGACAGTGAGCGTCAGATCAAACGAATGGTCGCTGACCGCTTGCAAGTTGCACGCATCGCCCTCTTGAAAACTCAGTCGGGTGAGACCCGCAGCCGTCGCTCGTTTGTTCCCAGCGTCCACGAGGTTTCTGGCAATGTCGATTCCAACAACCTCAGCGCCCAGTTGTGCGAGGGGAATTGCCGTCGTGCCATCTCCGCAGCCGAGGTCCAACGCCCGCAGCGGCGGGGTTATTCCAAGCGACTTGACGACGGCTTCTCCCGATTGACGCATCAAGGCGGCAATCTCAGTAAAGTCGCCCTTTTCCCACAGTGCTTTATTTGGATTCATGATGATTCTCCTCTAAATTGGTAACAAAGTTAATCTGACCTAACGTTTGAGCTAAGCCGCCCGCGGAGGCCGCAGGCCGGGGCGGGTCGACTTGAGCGAAGGGTTAGGCATCACTTTGCGCAAACTTCATATGGCAGGGTCAGGTCTGGGCAGGTTAACCAGAAAGGGCCGCCTTCATCGAGGTTTGACGCCTGGTTATTGACTCGGAAACCAGAATCCACTTACCGTCAAAATTCTCATAGAACGACATGAATTCATAGTCGCCGGACATTTCCAGCTTGCCCAATTGACCCACCAGTGACCACCTCCCTGTCACCACAGCCGAGATGCCATGCAGGCGAACCGAGACATTCGAGAACTTCACTGATTGCACATTGAAGTTTTTCGCCCCCTCGATGTTCTGCTGCTTCGTTTCCGTAATCCCGCCTGGGATCATGACAATGTACTTGTCAGAGGCAAGGGCGGCGAAGCGGTCCATCTTGTGCCGAAGGAGCATGTCTTCGTGGAGTTGGGTAGTGAGGTCTCCCAGTCCCGCCGCGCTAGGCCCAAGATGCGAAGTGCGGCTGTCGGGTTGCTGAGGAGTTGCACACGCTGCAAGCAGGCCAATGAAGACTGCGGCGCCGACCCCGAGCAACTGCTTGCGAACTGCGATTGTCATGAGAACTCTCCTTGAGTTCGGAGGGAAAATCCTCTTGCGAGGCAAGAATCTGGCGTGGCCTAACAACCAAAATAAGGGACTGACGCGCCGGATGGTGATTCACTCGAATGCCATGTTTCCACGCAGGTCACCTTGATTGAGTTAGAGCCTACTGGCATTGAAACTCTCCACTGACGCCTTCAATGCTACCACCACCATGGCCGACCTATGCATTGTCCGCAAGCTTGCCGATCAGAACGAATTTCTTTTCTCGGCAGACGAGCTTTGCAATTGCTCCATAGTCATTATGAACTCTAGCAAATACTTTGGATGTTACATCAGCATGATAAGTTGGAGAGATTTCCATCTTGAACTGATCGTGTGCTTATGCTCGCGAAAGCTGCACGGTGTATTTACCTCGAAGGTGCCAACTAAGTTTTGGTGCAGGCAGAGTGCCCTTCAAAGTATGAGGGTTGTAATCTTGGGCTGCAGACGGCTGGCAATTTAGTCCAGCAGTTATGGAAAAAAAGACCATAACGTGCGCACCCAAACCATTTATTGATGAATAGGGTGCCGCCCATGGTGCACCGTCTTTGCGATGTTGGGCATGTCGCCAAATGGCACCATTTGAGTTGATGGCGATGCCGGCTCCGTGAGATGCATCCGGCGTGGTGCGCTTGAGCGCACCCTACGGGGCTTGTTTATGTCGGGCCAGGGCCCGACCTGCGCTGTGTTCGCAGGGCGCGAATGATTGAACGGATATCGCGTGCTTATGGAGTATGAACACCGCTTCACATATCCGTGATGCAGACAATGGAGAGTCCGGGTGTATTCTGGAATTCATC
>JAYSQD010000062.1:0-14133 GCA_043721835.1 Arenimonas sp.
CGCCCCTACGGGTTAATTCTCAAGAATCGGTTTCGGCAACTTCAACCCGATTACGCCCGTTTTTCTTGGCGGCATACAAAGCCTGATCGGCGCGACGTAATAAAGCATTGAAATTTCTATCAGTGTCTTGATAGCTCGCCAATCCAATTGATACCGTCAATGGAATGGCCTGCCCCTCAACATCCAGGACATTGTCTTGCACAGCTGTACGCAAGCGTTCTGCTGCTGCGATGCTTTGCTCACGATCTGCCTGATTGAGCAATACGACAAAATTGTCTCCCCCTTTTCGTCCCGGCAAATCATTTTTTCGAACGGCTTTTTCAAGCATGCTGGCGATAGGCTTCAAGTCCAGATCGCCTCTATCATGACCATAACGGTCATTGACACCTTTGAAATGATCAACATCGATGACAGCAACCGATAATGAGCTAAGCATATTCCTGGTTCAAATGAGGCTTGCGAATAATGGCCTGACTGCAAGAGTGGGCAAGTTATATTCATTTGCCTGAATTGACCCGACCCGCATTCAAGGCCATCATTGGCTATCCATCAACCTGGGGAGGACTTATGGATATCCGCTTTTTTGTTTCTGGTCTTATTATGGCCGTCGCATCTTTAATGCTCGGGTTTTTAGTGCATGCCACCTTGCTGCATCCCGATTACCTGCTGCTACCGGACGTGTTTCGTTCCGACGAAGAAGGCATGAAGTATTTCCATTGGATGATCATCGCGCATGTCATGATTGGTTTTTCATTGACTTGGATTTATCGACAAGGTGTACAGACAGGAAGCTCGACATTGAATCAAGGAATTCGCTTCGGTGCTGCCATTGCCTGCCTGATGACCATTCCTACCTATTTGATTTATTTAGCCGTGTTGAAAATACCGAACGAACTGGCAATGAAACAAATCATGTTTGATGTGCCGGCTATTGTTTTGCTGGGTGTGTTGGTGGCGTTTTTGAATAAGAAGAAATGATTGCGTAGGTCGGGCCCCGGCCCGACACCTGCGACATCGCAGGCTTTAGAAGCGTCGGGCACCGGCCCGACATTGCAACATTATCGCAAGCTTTAAGAGCGTCGGGCCGGGGCCCGACCTACGTTTGGAATTATCTTCCGAGCAGCTACGTTTGAATTTATCTTTCGAGCAGCTTCCGCAAAAACGGCACGGTGATTTTTCTTTGCGCCGCCAAACTTTCGCGATCAAGCTTGTCGAGCAGTGTTGTTAGCGTGAGCAAATCACGCCCCACTCGCTTGAACATATAATCGAGCACGCTGTGATCAAGTTCCAGACCACGCTGCAAGGCACGCTGCAACAAAACCGAACGTCGGCCTTCGTCGTCCAAGCTTTCAAGATTCAGGCGTGTGCATTGCCCAAGCCGTGACTGTAAATCCGGGATCAATAAAGACAAGCCATGTGGTGCTTGACGTGCTGCATAGATGACGGTCACAGCGGTAGTGCGGGCACGATTATGAAAATGAAATAGAGCGACTTCGTCTTGCTCATTGCCAGCAATGTGTTCCAGACCGTCCAGACAAATGATGTCGGCATTTTCTTGATCCGGCAACACTTCTTGCAAGCGACCGGCGAATACCGACAAGGGAAAATATAATGCGCGGCGGTTTTGCTTCTGGGCCAACGCACAAGTGGCGAGTAGCAAATGACTCTTGCCACTGCCTGCGACTCCGGACAAATATAACCATTCTTTTGATTCGCCGTTCGCAATGCTTTGCAGTGCAATAACACTGTCGCGGCTGCCGACAAAGCTGTCAAAGCCTTGATCGTTAGAAAACTTCAGCGTCAGTGGAATTTGCGGACTCACACATCAATCCCGGCATTTGTTTTTTGCGAATTCATATTATCTTTCGGCATTTCGCTCTCGGACATTACCAGGATGACCGGTCTTTCGGCGCCATATAAATTACTCTCGGTATATTGTTCGTGCGCGTATCGCAATAACACCATCACCACCGCAGTGACCGGCAATGCCAGCAACACCCCTAAAAAACCGAATAATTGACCACCGGCCATAATCGAAAATATGACTGCGACCGGATGCAAACCAATACTGTCACCCACCAGCCAGGGCGTCAGGAAAAAACTTTCCAGCGTTTGGCCAATCATGAAAACAGCCAGCACCAAACCCAGATGCATCGGATCCATGCCCTGTACCAATGCGGCAATCAAGGCAGCGGAAATGCCGACAAATGCGCCCATGTACGGCACAAAACTCACAAGGCCAGCGATAAATCCGATCAGGAAACCAAACTCCACACCCACCAGCCACAAGCCCAATGCATAAACCATGCCCAGCACTAACATCACGCTGATTTGCCCGCGCATGAAATTGCCCAACACGGCATCGGATTCATGAGCCAGTTTCATGAAAGTTGGCTCAATAGGCCGCGGGATAAGCGACTGCAAACGAGCCAGCATCGATTGCCAATCACGCAAAAAATAATAAGTGACAACCGGGATCAAACTAATCGTTGCCACCCAACCTAAAATGGCCAAACCGGATTTTGAAATACCGCCGAGTACCGTTGCGGCAACGCCACCGGCTTGCTGCCAATGACCCTTGATTAAATTCACGATCGCCATTGGATCGACATATTGTTTCAGCGAAATATTGAACCGGCCTTCGAGCCAGGGAATCACGGTGCCGGTGGTCCAGTCGGCCAAACGCGGCAGCCATAAAATTAATTCGCGTATTTGTTCTTCAAGTAAGGGAATTAATAAAATAAGAGTCAGCGCCAATATCAGACTCATCAATACGAATACAATAATGACCGAGGTGTTGCGTGAGCGACCCGCGCGCTCCAAACGCAAGACCAAAGGATTGCCCAGCCATGCGAGCAATGCCGACAATACAAAGGGCGTAAGAATCGGCGAGAGCAACCAAACCAAAGCACCGGCCAATACCAATAATGCGAGCCAGCGCCAACGGCGTTGATCACGCAACCATGTGTTATCTGTCATTGCTTTCTCCAGGCGCGCAGAGCACGGCGGCCGTAACGAATAAAATAATCCAAACCACTGGTAATAGTAAAAACTATCACAAACCATAATAAGTATTGCAACACCATGTTATGCACGATGCCGAAAGCCAGATCCGCTAACAGTAGCGCAACATACACAATCTGAAAAAAAGTCGTGAGCTTGCTAATCCAGCTGGGCGTCGGCTTGAATGGCCCGATGGTTTTCCACCAGAGCCAGGCACCGCTGACAATCACCGCATCTCTTCCAAGCACCAAAGCACAAAGCCAAAACGGAATCGCTTGCTGCAAAGCCAAACCAATAAAACAAACACTGAGCAATAGTTTGTCGGCGATGGGGTCGAGCAAACCACCAAGCGCCGTTCGCCAATCGAATTTTTTTGCCAAATAACCGTCTAGCGAATCACTAAAACCGGCCAACATGGCAATCCAGAAAGAGATGAGTGCATTGCCTTCGATCAAAAAATATAACAGCGGCAATGCCGCCACCATGCGTGCAATGGTGATGGCATTGGGTATCTGTTTTAAATTCATTGGCCGGTGTTATTGCCTGATTTATTGCAAAATATAACGCGGCACGGATTTCGTTTCAGGCGGTGTTACGGCTCCATCATCTGTGCTATCGGAAGTCGTATCACTATTGTTTTCGGTGCCGCGCAAAGTGCCACCCGAGCCAATCAAGGTATTGAAGCCTTTCATGCCGACATTCATATCCAACTCGAGTCGTAATAATTCCGGCGTTGCCTGAATTACCTGTACGCGTCGAACAATAGCCATCTGCTGCAAATAGCCCATCAAACGAATGAAGTCCTGGCTTTCATTTACGCCAACAACATCAATACGATATTTACCTGCGACGCCGGTGTTGAGATAAACAGCATCGCGTTTTGCAATCGCATCGGCCGCACCATCGGCACCGGAGGCAATCACCTGGCGCGGATCGGCTTTGGTATCGACCCAGCGCGCAACTTCAGCACCGTCTTGCGTCATCACCCATTGCGCCGACCAACCACTTACCGAGCGATAGACCTTGCCGATCACCTGAGTATTGTTTTGATAACGGGCCGTTAGTGGTTGCAGTGCCGCCGCATTTAAAGTCCAAACCGAATTAGTGGCCGCTAGTTCAACACTATTGCCAGTGGGCAACAGAAACCGCATGCCGCGCTCAAGACCCCGCACCGCTAACGGCCTGACTACCGATAATTGCTGTGAGGTCACTAAACGCGGCCCACGGCCATCATCAATAACTAGCCATAAAATCGGTTTGGGTCTGGCACCAGTCCAGTATTTCAAACCAGCCGCACCAATCAGTGCATCAACTGCTTCGGGATCAAAACTTACCGACAAAACATTTTTATAGACCGGCATACCGCTGGCGGTATCGCCGTCTTGCCGCGTAGTTGTTTCAGCGACCAAGCTAGCGGCGCTTGGCATCGCACGCCGGATCACCACATTGCCGTTAGCTGCCGGATTACCGGTCAACTTGACGATCACCTGTCCCAGAGCCTGCGCGGTCGCAATTCGCTTGGCGTTATCGCCCAGGGTGTCCATAACCGCTTCACCGCGATATAGCGCCGGGTCACGCACCGGTTTCGGCTTGGCCGCAGGCTTGCTCGGGTCGTTCGCATTGAGCGCATCGGCGACCACACCTTTACCCGTTGTTGAACTTACAGGCCGAGGTTTTGCAGGTACTTTTGCGCTTTGTGCGAAAGCTGAGGCGCTAATAAAAGCGGCAAATATCAAGGGAATAAAGGCTATACGGGCATGGGGGGTCGTTTTCATGGCTACATGTTGCCGCAAGCAGGCAGGGCGCGTCCAACACTGCGCTGTTAGAATAGGCACTTTCCCAGCGAATTATTTCCCGTGACCGCCCAAACTCCCCTTACTTATCGTGATGCCGGTGTTGATATTGATGCCGGAAATGAAGTGGTTGAACGCATCAAACCCTTGGTAAAACGTACCTTTCGGCCTGAAGTGATGGGCGGCTTGGGCGGCTTCGGGGCGCTGTTCAACTTGACTGGCAAATACCGTGAACCGGTCTTGGTGTCGGGCACCGACGGTGTGGGCACTAAACTGAAATTAGCGCAGCAATTGAATCGCCATGACACGATTGGTATCGACTTGGTAGGCATGTGCGTCAATGACGTGCTGGTACAAGGTGCCGAACCTTTATTCTTTCTGGATTATTTTGCGACCGGCAAATTGCATGTCGATACCACGGTATCGGTGGTCGGCGGTATTGCGAAAGGTTGCGAACTCGCTGGCTGTGCATTAATTGGTGGTGAAACCGCCGAAATGCCTGATATGTATCCACCCGGCGAGTACGACCTTGCTGGTTTTACGGTAGGCGCGGTTGAAAAATCCGAATTACTCGACGGCGCTGCGGTACGCGAAGGCGATGTGCTGATTGGTATCGCCAGCAGCGGCCCGCATTCAAACGGCTATTCACTGATCAGAAAAATCTATGACCGCGCTGGTCGCCCTGCCGATCTGGAGATTGGCGGCGAAAAATTAATCGACGCCTTGATGGCGCCCACACGCATTTATGTGAAACCAATCCTTGCGATGTTGAAAGAACACGCTATTCATGCGATGGCGCATATTACCGGTGGTGGTTTATCGGAAAATATTATTCGCGTTATTCCCGACGGTTTGGGCCTGGAAATTAAAGCCAGCAGCTGGCCATTGCCACCTGTCTTTAAATGGCTACAACACGAAGGCCAGGTTCCCAATACCGAAATGTGGCGCACCTTCAACTGCGGCATCGGCTTTGTGCTGGTGATTGCTGCATCAGATCTTGGAAGTATTGGTGCTGCTTTAAAATCACATGATCTTGCGCACTGGACGATTGGTTCGGTAGTGAAAGCTAGCGGCGATGAACGTACGCATATATCGGAATAAAAACTGCCTGTAGATTTTTTGCAGCAGCCAGCTCTTTGAACTTCTTGCAAAGAAGAAAAAAAGAGCTGGCGATTAGTTTTTAGCAGAATGAGCAAACACAAAGGTCACGAAGATTTCACAAAGTCCACAAAGAATTTTTAGTAGTCCGTGACGGAATTTGAGCATAGTGAAAATCGAAAAGCTGGCACCTAAAAAAGCGATTTTGAAATGTATTACTTCGAATGAATCCAATACCAGATACTTCTCATAGCTTGCGCATCGCGGTCCTCGCTTCCGGCCGCGGTAGTAACCTGCAAGCAATTTATGCCGCATGTGAAAATGGTAGTCTGCAATCGAAGATAGTTGGCGTGTTTTCCGACAAACCAGGCTCCGGTGCGATTGCTTTTGCGAAGCAAAAGGGAATTCATTACACAGCCATTAAACCCAGTGAATTCAAGACTCGCGAAGCTTTTGATGAACACCTATTCAGCCTGATCGATGCCGTTCAGCCTGATCTCATCGTCTGTGCCGGATATTTGCGTTTAATATCCGCCAAAACGGTAGAAAAAGTGCAAGCTCGAATGATTAACATCCACCCGTCACTACTTCCCAAGTTTCCGGGCTTGCGTACACATGCGCGCGCATTAGAAGCAGGAGAAACATTGCATGGTGCCAGCGTGCATTGTGTTATTCCCGAGCTCGATGCTGGCCCGGTATTAACCCAAGTGTGCGTTGAAATATTACCTGATGACACCGATGAAATGCTCGAACAAAGAGTGTTGGAGCGCGAACATGCCTTGTTGGTAGAAACCATCGTCGCACTTGAGCAAGGCCGCATACTTTTGCAATCGCCGCCAGAAAAACCTTTGCAGTTAGACCCTCAAAATATTTTGCAGGATGACTTATGAAAAACCTTATTTTTCTTTTTGCCTTCTTGCTACCCTGCTTCGCGCAGGCAACAGTTTCCGCACCACAAATAAAAGTAGCGACATCGGCTTATCGAGCAAAAGCTTTCACAGCCAATTATGTGGTGTTTCGTAATGGCAAGGATTTGGGTACCGCTACCATCAAGTTCAATGATGTTGGGAATGGTCGCTGGGAGCTAACGACAAAAACTATCGGCACCGGCATTGCCGCCATCGCCGGTGTTGAAATAATCGAGCGCTCATTGATTCGCTGGAATGAAGGAAAACCAGAGACTATTGATTATAGTTTTAAGCAAAAAGCAGGCTGGAAAGACAAGCAACGCAGTATTAGCGTCAATGCCCAAAACAAAACCATTGTTAGTCAGGACAAGGACAAAACCTATAGCTTGAAATATCAGCCCGGAGTTCTGGATCGCCACGCCATTACCGTTGCGATCATGCAAGATCTATTACAGGGCAAAAGCGGTGATCTTGTCTATCCGGTGGCAGATCGCGAGCAATTAAACAATCAGTTATATCGTTTAATGGGTAAGGAAAAAATGGACACCACACTAGGTTCATTCAATAGCGTCAAGGTTGAACGTATTCGCGAAAATGCGAATGGCAAAACAACAACCCTGTGGCTAGCGATAGACAAACAATTCGTGCCCTTGCGAATAGAGCAGACAGAAGCCAATGGCGATACTATTGAAATGCGAATTACCGGACTGCATTGATTCTTGAGATCGTCCAAAACTCGAAGCAATTCGCTGCGTGCATCTTTGCTGATGCTAGAAATTGACTGTGCTAACCTGAAACATTTATAGCTAATTCTCTAAATAGTCCGATGACATGTCGGCCTTGAGCCACACCCTGTATAGGAGCGCCCACGAGCGCGACCGAGATTAGATCTGCGATATCACTATAATAAAACGCCATTGTGCTGAGCTTTGATCACGCATAATTTATTTGCGTTACAGACCTATCGTGTTCGTGAGCGCTCCAGATTAAATTTATGGCTGACAGCGCAAAGAACATAGCCCTAGTCACGCTCCACCGACCCGGGTTTTGAAGAATGCCAAGATCATCATGCTTGCATCTTCATGAAATATAATTTCCAAGCAAAGATTTTTATTTTGTGATGGAATTATTTCCGGGTAGATGGAGCGTGACCCGAGCTACGCTTTGCTGTTTATCAACAAATTATTCTTTGGAATTGAATAATACTTCTTGCGTATTTCATCAAGGCAAGGTCAAAAGCTTAACCGGAATTTTCCGTTGTCCTGCCAGCGTTGTCGCCAAATCCAATGCACTTCGCCAAACTGTTTTATCTTTTCTGGCGTGTGCAACGCGCAGCGCAAGAACGGCAGCTTGGTAGTCGTTTTCAAACATGTCGGGGTAGCGCCCACGCATTAGTCGAATAAAATCATTGGCTTCGTCAAGGCGATTTTGCCGCAAGAGAATATCGATTAATCCGACACTGGCATCGCGAGCCTGCAGCGGGGAGCCATGGGCGTCTATTTCTTTCACCACGCCCTGGCGGTGGTGATGATGAGCCCCAGTGCGTTGCGCTATGTCGCACGTAACGAGGGCAATGACGCCTTGCGTACGGCTATCCTCGCGCTGGCGCATCGGCACACGCGGTACGAGTGGCGAATGATTCACTTGAAACTGCAGCAAGCCGGTTGGCAGGTCAATCACAAGCGGATAAGGCGACTGTATCGCTTGGAGAAGTTGATGGTACGCAAGCGTAAACGCAAGAAAGTAGCGATTACCGAGCGCCAACCGTTGATCCGGCCACAACATGCCAGTGAAGTGTGGTCGATGGATTTTGTATTTGATCGGGTGGCCGATGGCCGTTCGCTGAAATGCCTGACGGTGGTCGATGATGCCACGCACGAATCGGTCACGATTGAAATCGAATCCGCCATCTCAGGGATCCAAGTCACCCGGATCCTCGATCGACTCAAAGCAAAACGTGGCTTACCCAAAGTCATCCGAACCGATAACGGCAAAGAGTTTTACGGTCGAGCCATGATGGAATGGGCGCATGCAAACGGCGTGACCTTGCGATTGATTGAACCGGGCAAGCCAAACCAAAACGCTTACATCGAATCGTTCAATGGACGCTTCCGTGATGAGTGTCTAAACGAGCACTGGTTCACCAGCCTGGTGCATGCACGAAGCATCATCAGAGCTTGGCAAAAGGAATACAACGAAGACCGACCGAAAAAGAGCCTGGGAGGAAAAACACCAGCAGACTATGCCAAGCATCTACAGTTACAAAACACCGCGAATACCCCTACAGTACAAACCGTCGGACTCTAAACCAAAACACTACTCAAATAGGGTCATGTCGCTGATGCAGGGGTAATACCAAGGCAAATGTCGAGCAACTATTCCGGTA
Organism: Arenimonas sp.; assembly: GCA_043721835.1. Taxonomy (GTDB): domain Bacteria; phylum Pseudomonadota; class Gammaproteobacteria; order Xanthomonadales; family Xanthomonadaceae; genus Arenimonas. The sequence goes on from JAYSQD010000062.1 coordinate 9,189, forward strand.
TAGACATCACGGTCGTATAAAAGTACGTAGCGATTGCTTCGGTATCTACTAAGTGTGTTTTAGATATTCTATTGGTGGCCAGCGAGGAGCATGCTTTTCTTATATTCCACTGACATGGTCTTTGGAAATGTTCTTTCGCCTGCCAAGCCTGTCGCTTTTTTATAGGCGCTTGCAATGTCTGGCTTTTGTTTCAACGCCAATGATATACGCATCTCAAGTAAACTGGCGCGATAATCTTGATCTATACGCTCGGGATCGTAGCCCTGTAACTCCGACAGCACTTGTTCGGCTCCTTTTGCATCGCCGCGCTTTAACAACAGCTCAATGAGTGGCTCGCTCGCACTCAACATTCGCGATAGGTGACCCATCTGGCGCGATTGTGCCAACGCCATTCGAAATTGAGTTTCTGCATCGCTCAACTTGTCTTGGGACCATAGCCAGCGCCCTAATGCGATATGACCGATGCTGGATTTGGGTTGTTGCAATGCGCTAAGTTGACCAGGAGATGGCATAGGCATAGGCCTGCCGTTTGCCGCCAGATCCTGTGCAGCGATCATCCACAACAGCAACGCACCTTCTTTGCTTTCAAGATTCAATGTGTCGTTTGTGCCATAACGGGTAAATGCTTCAGCTAGTTCAGCTTCCTTCAATGCCAGTCCGAGTTGACCCGAAGCCAGATGAAAGGTGGCAGGTATGATGGTGGAATACCGCTCGTCATTCATGGCTTGCCCTTCTTCGATCAGTGACGCGGCTTCACGTAAACGCCCCATGCCGGTCAATACAAGCGCGCGCAGCTGAACCACTCGCGTGCGACGCTCGGAATCGGGCACCTCATGCAGTAGTTGCATGCTTCGACTACTACTGGTCAACGCATCGTTCCACCGCAGCAATTCCACTTGTATCTTGGTTGCAGCGTTCCGAGCATAGATTTCTTGCACAGGTGCACCGGATTGCTGGTAGAAACTTGCTGTCTGATTCATCAACACCAGCGCTTCTGCCAAGCGACCCGTGCGCATTTGAATTCGTGCAAGAGAGTCCGCGGAATCAGAGGCGCCGTGCACGTCACCACCCTTGATCTGAAGGGCACGAGCGCGCACTAGATCGGTTTCGGCCGATTCAAGCATATTCACTTTCATCAATCCGTAGCCACGGGCAGATAGAGCTTCTCCCATAGCGCTAGGCGGTACCGACGATCCCGTGGCCTCTAAGATTTTGACCGCCAACTGCGCGGGTGCCAGGACTTGCTGCCCGGGTCTTCCGGCCGACCCATTTAGGAAGGATTGGGTGGCAAGCAGCTTGGCAAGCCAGATGGGACCTGTAACTGTTTTTGCACCGTTCTGCAATTCCACTAACTTCTCGGTAGCGCGGTCAAATCGTCCTCGCGCTATATCAAGTCGTATTTCTAGAAGTTGCGCCTCTGGCGACTCTGCCAATGCCGCAGGTAATGTCGCCAGCCCCTGGCGCACTTCTTCGTATTTTCCCCGCCAGAGCGCCTCTTCAAGCGTTGCTAATGGACTCGAGGCTTGTTGATTCGATACGACAGTGGGTTTACCAATAGGTTGACGTTGTTTCCAATAATGAACAATGACGGTCATAGTGAACAATACAACAAGGCCTGAAATTATCCATCGTTTTGAAAATCGATTGGTTTGAATCGATTCTGTAACTTTGATCGTCGGCAGTGGGGCAGTATCGAGAAGCGCATCTTCATTCGCAGCAGACTCAGCCACCACTCGCGCTTGTGTTTCATTGGATGGTTCTAGCAGTGTGGTAATTTGCTGTTCAACATCTGCCACCCAATGGTAACCAACGCCTTGCACCGTGCGTATAAAGCGCTGCTCATTCCCTTCGTCACCAATAAGCTTGCGGGCCAGCAATATGGTTTGTGCCAATTGGTTGTCGGTAACGGTGTCGCGCCCCCACACGTTTCGGATAAGTTCGTCACGGCTTACGGCACGGTCGCGATGTTCTATCAAGAAAAGCAGGCAATCAAAAACGCGCTTGGGTACTTTTAATGGCTGTACCTGCCTTAGCAGTCGCCGCGTAGAGGCGTCGAGCATAAAGCCTTCAAACCGGTAAATCATGTAGCGCCACCCCCCAGGTTGCAAGGCAGTCTGATTTACAATGTATTCAAGGTCAACTGAGCGCGTTTTTCCGGAACTTGGATGAGGAAACAATATTCGATGAAATATCGCAAATAGCATGTTGCTTACTTTTTTATTTGCGCTATGGTCAAGTCTGGCGGGTGCTCGTAATTTGCCTATGGCCGTTCGCAAGTTCCGCACCCGACTCTACGGCCTTGCCTGTTTTGCACATGCCTTTTCTGGAGAATCATCAATACCGTCAGGCAATGCGTCGGCACCTGTTGTGTTTTTCTCTTGAGCACGTTGGTATTTGGATTCCAAACTGGCAAGCCGCGATTGCTGCGCGGGGCTCATGCGGGCTAATGACTCGGCAATAATTTCCTCAAAACCTTTTCTGTCGTCTGGCTCGGCATAGCGCGACAGGGTGCGAGCGGCGGCGGTAGATTTCACAAGATCTTCATTCACCTTCAACTCGCCCATGGTGCTTTCGATATAACCACGCTTGTAAGCTTGGTAGATGCCCAGAAGGGCATCGCGGTCTCCTGCCTCGGCTGCTCGATTGAGCATGTTCTCGGCGCTTTTTTGATACGCCACTGCAAAATTAATTCTCGAAATATCCAGGCCACCGCCGAAGCGATTGGGTAATAGTGCCAGCCGAGCCATCGACTTGGTGTGCCCCATCAACGCCGATTGCAGCATTCTTTCGTCAATGTCTTTGAACTCACCTGGGTTCACGCCAGGGCAGATAACTTCATATCTATCGCGAAAGGCAAGGTCTGCAGCGATTCTGCTAAGCTTTTTCTCGCCTTGGTCAGACAAGTCCATGTTGCCGTATTCCTCAACAGGGTTAATGTGCGAACCGCGTGAACAAAAATCCAGCGCCCAAGCAAGCACGCAGGTAGCATAAGGTTCGTGGCGATTCGCGAGTGTTCTTAATTTGTCGATCTGAGATTCCAACGTGGCTGTCGGGTTATATACCTCCAGCGGTTCGTGCACACGGTATGGCGTGCTGGCAACGACGATTGGGTTCGATGTGGGTGCAATGGCCATGTGGGCGTTGTCGCGATCAAGCGCAGTGTGCTCGTGCAGAGTTGCCTTGACGGCATTGCTTTTGGCCGAATACACAACAAAGTAGGCCGCTACCAGCAAGGCAACGATAATCGCCGATATAAGATACTGGCCTTTAGTGGTAATTTTTCCGGACACAGTGTTCACCATTTAGCGGTTAATAATCGACGGGGTTTAAAAAGGTTGGCGGTGCTATTTCTACAGATACCGATTCTCACCCAATAATGCCTTGAGCTAACGCATCATCGGCACATCCATGTTGCCGAGCTTGCTGCGGCAGCCGGTAGAAGCAGGCCGAAATACCAGCTTCGGCCTGCTTGAGAATCGCCAGAATATGGCTGTTAGTAAAACGTGATATTCGTCATGAAATACTTCATTAATCATACGAAGAGAAAATTCTACTTTTGAGCCCTTTCAATTCGGCTCGTAATAATCGCCTTCAAGCAACATCTTGCCCTGAACAGGGATCTTGCTATAGGTTGTTACGGCGCATGCAGATCCAGCGCGATACGGGACAGGCTCGACTACAGTGTAAGTCATCGTGTTACTGCTCGCAGCTGAGTAACCGTATGTATCCACGTAATCTCGCCATGTGGTGTAAAGCGCAGCGTTGTCAAAGCCAGCCTGCTTGCTAAGAGTGAAACCAGCAGCTAACTCGCTTTGTTCAATGGCAGTGAGTGTGCCATGATAATTTTTTTGCTTTTTAATCAGTGCCTTTATTCTATTTGAGAAATAAACTCTATCTCCGCCATAGGTAGTCTTGGCTCCTCTAAAGTCCATACCCAAAACAATAGTTCCATAATATTGTATGCGGTTGCCATTGCTATCGTAATCTACAGCATCGTAGAAAACACAAGAACGGTCTAGCTGTATTGTCGTGCAGTATGTCGTACCGTTTGAAATGGTGGCACTAGCCGATTCTGCAAAGCCGTTCACATCAATGCCGATTGATCCATCAACTGCTTGTTCAAAACTTTTGCATGAATTTTTTTGCAATGAGAGGTTTACAGTCCCATACCTAGCGTAGGGAGAAAGTATGTAGGGGTAAATACCATGTCGGTCGTACGCTAGATAATAGGGGTCACTCGTGCTCAAGTTAGATCGATATACTAAACTCTTGAATTTATTTAGCAGATAGTCTTTGCCAAGTCGAATAGCGCTGGTGCCTGTCGTATAATTTCGATTATTGAAAACGAAGACATACCCTGCTTTGTTAACGTTGGAGAAGTCACCGGGTTGTGCAATATATGGATCTGCGATGGCCTGTGTCGAACAGAAAAGGGATGCGCTACAGAATATGAGTGCGATCTGAGATGTTAGATTATTGCGTTTCATGATGGGTGATCCTTAATTGAGTAATGAAATGGTGTGCAGTATTGAGCTGCTTTCTAAAGGTAGATACGCTGACCGCTATCTAGATTGGTCTCTGCATCCACGACACAAGCGTGCTACCCGCCACGCCTTACGTCATTCCAAAACCATTACGGCCCAATAACAAAGTCATTACAAAATGATTATATTTTGATGATAAAGCGGGCACGGAGCCCGATATTTGTGACTTATTTCACAAAATAGACGCTTATCAATACCTAGAGCCGCAATAAAAAATAATATTGGCGGGGTAGGTTCCACCGTTTTTTTTGGCGGAATCCACCAACGCCCACCCCCGTCGCAATGCACAGTGGAATTATTCCCGGGTCGGTGGAGCGTGACCCGGGCTACGCGATGCATTTCTAATCATTCGTAAGCCCTAACGTAGGGGCGCCTGCTTGCTGCGCCCATGGTCTGCTAGC
>JAYSQD010000063.1:0-18437 GCA_043721835.1 Arenimonas sp.
CTAACAACCAAAATAAGGGACCGACGCGCCGGATGATGATTCACTTGAATGCCATGTTTCCACGGAGGTCCCCTTGATTGCGAAGTTAGGCAAAGAAGCCGGCTTGAAACGAATCCTACAAATCTTGCCGAGAACCCTGAAGTGCGGTCGCGGCGTGTATGCGAAGCGTAACCTAAACAGGCCTGTGAACTCAATCTTCTAACTACAAAGCGCGGGAGCCTGCGCACAAAACTCGGTGTTTCAGGAAACTAACCGAACGCTATTTGTGCAGGTAGCGAACTGGTGACTAAAAAGCCAAACGCAGAATGGCTACAAAAAATCGCGAGAAACCAACATTCTTTTGCTTTTTTGCTTATGCCGCCTAACAACTGAAATAAGGTGCGGCCGCACGGAATGTTGGTAAGAGTATTGGATACATTCGGCCGTCACCTTGATTGATTAGTTAGGCGGCTGCTTGCCAAGCGCCGCCAGCTCACCGTTGCGGATTAATTACCGCATCGATACCGGCAAAGCCTAACCTAAAACGAAATACGATAATACCCACCGATTGCTACAAACCCTGCCAAACCGTGCCGCGGCTAGCGACTAAAGCCTTAAATGCGATACCGGTGAAAGCCGCCTAAACGCCTGTGCCGATATAAAACCAAAGCCAGAACTAAAAAAAACTAAATCGGTTTGAGAATTTAATGCCAGCAAGATGTTAAGCGAAAAACGTAAACCAAAACAGAACTGCGCCAAACGACATTAAAAGCAATGACCGCCTAACAACTAATCGACCCCCAAAGTGGGGTAATCGTTGATTATCGCTGATCCAAGCCGGGTATCAAGCTTTTCCTACACGGATTACCCATATCTCCTGACAGACCAAAATGGGTAAAAGCTGAATCATTGGTGTTACACACCAATTAGGCCTTGATATGAATTATCCACCCAAATCGACCGGTAAAAATGACCCCGTAAAAATTGTAGCTATTAAGCCGGTGGCTTCAGGGCGTGAGCCTACGAAATCACGGTTGTTAGAACTTGTGAGGGGGCGTTGTCGGGTTAAGCATTACAGTTTGAGAACAGAGGAGGCTTATCTGGGTTGGATTAAGCGGTTCATTATCTATCATGGAAAGCGGCACCCATCCGATATGGGCGGGCCAGAGGTGGAGGTATTTTTAACGCACTTGGCGGTGCAGGGGCGCGTGGCACCCAGTACCCAAAATCAGGCATTGTCGGCTCTGCTTTTTTTATATCGGGAAGTGTTGCATTTACAGTTGCCGTGGATGGAAAACGTGGTGCGTGCAAAGCAACCATCTCGTTTGCCAGTAGTGTTGTCGGTAGCGGAGGTGATTCGTTTGTTGGCGCGTCTGGATGGGCGCGAGTGGCTGATGGCGAATTTGTTGTATGGGACGGGGATGCGTTTGATGGAGTGTGTTCGGTTGCGGGTTAAAGATGTTGATTTCGAATGTAATGAAATAGTGGTGCGAGATGGCAAAGGTAGTAAGGATAGGCGGACGATGTTGCCGGCAAGATTATGTGATCCGCTGCGAACGCAATTGGATAAAGTGCATGAGTTTCATCGAGAAGACAGCGGAGAAAATTGGGACGGTGTATTTCTTCCGAATGCGCTAGCGCGAAAGTATCCCAATGCGAATAAAATGATGTCGTGGCAGTATGTTTTTCCTGCGACGCGACGAGCGCATGATCCGCGGGATGGAAAAATTCGGCGACATCATATTGATGAAAAAGTGTTGCAACGGGCGGTATCGAAAGCGGCACGTGCTGCCGGTATCGATAAGCCGGTGGGTTGTCACACGTTGCGGCACTGTTTTGCCACGCATTTAATCGAGGCGGGCTATGACATACGTACGATTCAGGAATTGCTGGGCCATAAAGATGTGGCGACGACACAAATTTATACGCATGTATTAAATAAAGGTGGGCGCGGTGTCTGTAGTCCGCTCGATAGATGATTTACCAACAGGGTGGGCGGTTCGCATTGCTTGTGATGACTGTTCAAAAATTCGAAAAAAGAAAAAATACCGTTTACAGCGAACGCGAACGCGAGTTGCAATTATACCGTCGTGGCCGTTATGTCGAATTCAATCTGCTCTAGGATCGCGGTACCCTGTTCGGCCTGCAGAGCGGAGGTCGTATCGAGAGCATCCTGATGGACCTGCCACCGCGCGTTCGTTTTGAATACCAATACCAGCCGGAACCGGGTAGCGACGAAGCACGCCTGCAGGATTATTTGAAACCGCGTGATTGGTTGTGTGAACAGGGCTCATGACTGCATATTCTTGCTGGGAAACACTTGGGAAAACACCGAAAATCCAGACGCAACAGTCGGATGAGGCAGCGCGCCCGTTTTCGGAATCGTTGATGCATGAGTGATTTGTAATTCCGGGGTCAAACCGCTTGCTTTGCAAGCCGTGAAACGTTACCGAATGACAATCAAATCAACGGCACGAATTTCGCAACAAGACAGTCCATCGACAACCTATTAGTGCGTGTATTTGGAAGTACTACTTCTTATTTTCTTCGTGCGTTTTGCACGGATGACACTCGCATATTCAGTTTCAGTGAACTACAAGTGAACTACCGTCACGAATTTCAATATTGAATCTTTCAATTCAGTTTGAGTCGGTGATAGTAAGTTAGATTTATTAGCGTGTTCTTACTATTTGTATAGCGTCAATGCCCTGATCAGGGAGTATGAGAATGAAAGTCTTGTTAGAAGACCGCTCCGGCTCAAGCCCACGAAATATATTTGTAAAGCGGCGAGCGGCATTGGTAATGCTGCCCAAGGATAATTTTATGAAATTTATTTTATTACCGGTGTTGCTGTCTGCGGGAACAACGGAAATGGCTCGTCGTGGTGCCACGTCAACCTTGATGCGTATTCCTCGATTCATGCGAGTACGCTCATGAAGCACTTCATGCCGCCAAAACCGCTTAGTCGGGGCGAAGAGGTTGCGACCTTGATTGATTCGTTGCGAGAGTCCATGCAGCGCCTTGAGCAGTTGCAGGAATGCGAAGCGAGTGCCGCAACACAGAGCGAGTCTGGGGCGATCCAAATGCGGCGGGTTAAAGAACAATTGTTTTATACCGATACCGCCAGGCAAGCCGCGATTTTGAACGCGCTGCCGGCACATATTGCCTTGCTTGATAATCAGGGCCGCATTCTCCAGGTGAATGCGGCCTGGAGACATTTTTCAACGGGAAACCTGTTGCAGGGTCCCGGTTACGGCATCGGCGTAAATTATCTTTCAATTTGCGATCGTGCCAATGGCGATGACTCCGCCGAAGCCGGAAAAGTTGCTGCGGGCATTCGTTCGGTCTTGAATGATGGCGGAACTTATTTTTCCATTGAATATCCCTGCCATTCACCCACGGAACAGCGCTGGTTCGCAATGTCGGTAACGCCGATGACCTATGGTCGCCAACGTGGTGCAGTTGTGTCACACGTCAATATTACCGAACGGGTGCTGGCAACCAAGGCCATGATTGAAAGCGAACGTCGCTTCAGCGATATGCTTGGCAATGTCGAGCTGGCATCGGTGATGCTCGATGTCGATGCCCGAATTACTTACTGCAATGAATACCTGCTTCGTATCAGCGGCTGGAAGCGCGATGAAGTTATTGGTCGTGACTGGTTCGAGACCTTCATGCCGCGCGAAAATGGCGATATGAAACCGCACTTCCAGCAGCTGTTGGCAGATCAGCCGGAAGCAAGGCATCGCGAGCATGAAATCAGTACACGCACTGGCGAAAGACGGCTCTTTCGGTGGAACAATTCAGTCTTGCGCTCGATCAGTGGCGATGTGATCGGTACAGCCAGCATTGGCGAAGATATTTCCGAACGCAGGCAGGCATTTAAACGCATTAGCCAGCTCAATCGGGTGCACACCCTTCTTAGCAGCATTAACTGGCTTATTGTGCACACAACTGATCGTGACCAGCTTTTTCAGGACACCTGCCGGATTTCTGTTGAGGCCGGCGGCTTCCGCATGGCTTTGATATGCATCGCAGACCGTGATTCCAAGAAATTGGTTCCGATAGCCTCGGCAGGGGCTGATCAAGCTCTGTTTGAATCTCTTCGGGAAAAATTGGAAGCACGTGGCGACCCTAGCGAAGGCAATTATATGGCAGCCATCGCGATTCGTGAAAAAACCCCGGTTATATCGAATGATCCCATGAATGATCCTGCCGTGTTGCTGGGTGAAAGGGTTGTTGAGGCGGGGATCAATTCCATAGCTTTGTTGCCATTGATTGTGGATGGCAACGGAGTTGGCGTAATCGCGCTCTATGCCGAAGAGAAGGACTTTTTCAACGAAGGCGAAATTGAGCTGTTGAAAGAACTATCTGGCAATATTTCCTATGCCATGGAAAATCTTAAAAAGCAGGAGCGTCTTGATTACCAGGCTCGCTACGATGAAATTACCGGATTGGCGAATCGCCGACTTTTCTTAGAACGTGTTACGGAGTATCTGCAAACCGCTGCCGGTAACGGACACAGGGTTGCGGTCGGTTTGATCGATCTGGAGCGTTTCAAGAATTTCAACGATAGCTTTGGTCAGGCTGCCGGTGATGTACTTTTGCGGCAGGTGGCGGATTGGCTAAAACAAAATATTGGTGGTGCAAATCTGGTTGCGCGCATCGGGGCCGATGAATTTTCGATGGTGATTCCGATCGTGATGAAAGACGGCAATGTGACTCGCCTGCTCGACAAGCAGATGGAGGCACTGGTGAACCATCCCTTCCAGTTGAACGACGGCGTTTTCAAGATTTCTGTCAAGGGCGGAATCGCAATGTTTCCGGAAGATGCAGACAACGCCGATCTGTTGCTGAAAAATGCCGAAACCGCGCTGAAGAAAGCCAAAGCCCGCGGTGACCGCTACCTGTTGTATTCGCGCAACATGAACGAGAGGGTGGCTGTCCAGCTGACGATGGAAAACCAGCTCAGACAGGCATTGGATAACGAGGAATTCGTCTTGCACTATCAGCCGAAAATCAATCTTGATAGTGGAAAAATTACCGGTGCCGAGGCCCTGATCCGTTGGAATGATCCAAGAACGGGGCTGGTGCCGCCTGGGCAGTTCATATCGATTCTGGAAGAAACCGGTTTGATCTACGATGTCGGCCGCTGGGCATTGCGGAATGCCATCGACACCCATCTTGGCTGGCGCAGGAACGGCATGCTGGCACCCAGAATTTCGGTAAACGTATCGCCATTGCAACTGCGGCGTCGTGATTTTGTTGCAAGAATACGTGCTGCGATTAGTGTCGATCCCCGCGCCGCTACAGGCCTAGAGCTGGAGATCACCGAAAGTTTGATCATGGAAGACGTCAAGCACAGTATTGCGAGTCTGCACGCGATACGCGAGATGGGTGTCACGGTTGCCATTGATGATTTTGGTACCGGCTTTTCGTCCCTAAGTTATCTTTCGAAATTACCGGTAGATACTTTGAAGATCGACCGGTCTTTCATCATCGACATGCCCGAATCGCCCGAAGGTCTTTCACTGGTATCGACCATCATCAATCTTGGCCAGTCGCTGAAGCTCAACCTGGTTGCCGAAGGTGTCGAGACCGAAGAGCAGATGCATTTGCTGAAATTGCTCAAGTGTGACGAGATGCAAGGTTTCCTTTTCAGCAGGCCCTTGCCTAGCGCGAAGTTTGAAGCGGAATTCCTGACGGTGCCGGGTCAATACGAATTGGATAAATCGTAAATCAAAGGAACAAAAAAAACCCCACAAGCCAGGGGAAGCTTGCGGGGTTAGGGTTGGAAGCCGAATGGGGAAATCCGGCTTCCAGGATCTACTCAGGGGAGGGAGTGATCCGTAACGAACATTGCGTCCGTTACGTACATGAGACACCCTGGAGCATGTAAAGTTCGTGAATATGATCATTAAACTTTTGTAATGTTCAGCCAATGTTCACGCCCAAAAAACAACATTAAAATCAATAAGATACAAGCGGACAATTGTTTGTTTTTAATTGACATGCAGTTTGTTTTCAATTAATGCGCCTCATCCCAGTTGTTCCCCGACCCAACATCGACAATCAAAGGCACGCGGAGTTCAGCGGCAGCTTCCATTCTCGCTTTCACTTCGTTGATTAATGTGGTCTTGAAGCTTTCATCGCATTCCAGCACTAATTCATCGTGGACCTGTAATAGCAACAAGGCCTTGTCCGAATAATTTGCAATCCAGGCATCGACCGAAATCATCGCGCGCTTGATGATGTCGGCAGCGGTGCCCTGCATCGGTGCATTGATCGCCGCACGTTCGGCACCGGCACGCTGTGCCTGGTTTCGCGATTGTATTTCCTGCAAATAAAGCCGACGACCAAAAACGGTTTCGACGAAACCGTCTTCGCGCGCCTTGGCACGAATGCGGTCCATGAATTCGCGAACACCGGGATAACGCGCGAAATACAGGGCGATGTAATCTTGTGCTTCGCCACGTCCAATCCCTAATTGTTTCGCCAGACCAAAAGCGCTCATGCCATACATCAAACCAAAATTAATCGCTTTTGCGGCGCGACGCTGATCGCCTGAAACTTCTGCAACCGGAACCCCGAACACTTCGGCAGCCGTTGCCTTGTGCACGTCGATGCCGCTAGCAAAGGCGTTTACCAATCCGGGGTCCTCCGATAAATGCGCCATGATGCGCAATTCAATTTGCGAATAATCGCAGGCCACCAGAATTCTTCCGGGTGGTGCGATAAACGCCTTGCGAATCCGGCGGCCGTCTTCACTGCGGATGGGAATGTTTTGCAGATTAGGATCATTCGATGACAAACGCCCGGTAGCCGCGCCGGCCTGGTGATAATTGGTATGCACGCGGCCGGTGGTCGGGTTGATCATTTCCGGTAACTTGTCGGTATAAGTGCTGCGAAGTTTTGCCATACCGCGATAATCCAGAATCAAACGTGGCAATTCATGTTGATCGGCAATCGCTTCAAGCGCTTCTTCATTGGTCGATGGCGCGCCGGTCGGTGTTTTCACCATGGCGGGCAGTTTTAGTTCATCGAATAATAAAGCACCGACTTGTTTTGGCGAATCAAGATTAAAACTGCGATTGGCGATTTCATAGGCACGTTGTTGGGTGGTGTGCATACGTTGCGTTAGATCGGTGCTTTGGCGTTTTAATTCGACGGCATCGATTAAAATGCCGTTGGCTTCCATGCGAGTGAGTACCGGCACCAGTGGCATTTCGATGTCGCGATACACTTTTTCAAGGCTCGGCGTGGCTTTCAGTTTTTCTGATAAGACCTGATGCAAGCGCAAGGTAATATCGGCGTCTTCCGCTGCATAAGCGGTGGCATGTTCCAGATCGACATCAGTAAATGAAATTTGTTTGGCGCCTTTGCCGCAAACTTCTTCAAATTTTATGGTTGTATAGCCCAGATATTTCTGTGCCAGCGTGTCCATATCATGCCGCGAAATGCCGGCGTTAAAGACAAAACTTTCCAGCAAAGTGTCTTCGGTATAGCCCTGCACATTAATGCCGTGGCGACGCAGTACATGCAAATCGTATTTGCCGTGCTGGCCTACTTTATGAATGGCAGAGTTTTCCAGCACCGGCTTCAAGGCCGTAGAAACTTCTTCCCATGACAATTGTGTTGGTACACCCGGATAACGATGCGCTACCGGAATATAAGCCGCATGACCGGTTTCAACACACAGGCTAATGCCCACTAGACCGGCTTGCATGGAATCGAGCGCATCGGTTTCAGTATCAAAACAAAATAATGTCGATGCTTCGAGTTTTTTTATCCAGGCCGATAATTGTTCGGTCGTGGTGACGCACTCGTAATTACCTTTGGCCCATAGTGATGCATCGGGTGTTTCAAATAATGAGGCCGTCTGTGTGGGTTCTGAATTGTATTTTGATGCAGGCGATGTTGCATTGCTGCCTTCCAATTCTTTCAGGGCCGAATTAAAACCATAGCGTTTATAGAGGGCTTTCAATTCATCGAAATGTTTTTCGCGGAGAATTAATTCATCCGGTGTTTTATCCAGAGTGACATCGATTTTTATCGTGACCAATTGCTGGTTGAGTGGCAAACGATTGATGGCAGCACGCAAATTCTCGCCGATCTTTCCGGTGATCTTGTCGGCGTTGGCGACCAGATTTTCCAGTGTTGTATATTCTGCCAGCCATTTTGCTGCTGTTTTCGGGCCGCATTTATCAATGCCGGGCACGTTATCAACGGTGTCACCCATCAGTGCCAGATAATCAATAATTTGTTCCGGACGCACGCCGAATTTTTCGATCACGGCTTTGGTGCTGTCCAGTACGCTGCCACTCATTGTGTTGCTAAGCTTGATGCCCGGACGAACCAGCTGTGCAAAATCCTTGTCACTGGTAGAAATCGTGACATCAATATTTTTTGCATGCGCCTGCACCGCCAAGGTGCCGATGACATCGTCGGCTTCGACGCCGCTGACGCGCAAAATCGGAAAGCCAAGCGCTTCGACAATCTGCATCATGGGTTCCACTTGCGAGCGTAAATCGTCCGGCATTGGAGGTCGGTTCGCCTTGTATTCGGCATACAAGTCATCGCGGAAAGTTGGGCCGGAAGCATCCATAACAAATGCGGCGTAATCGGGCTTTTCTTTCAGTGTTGCACGCAGCATATTGACGATGCCGTGCAAGGCGCCGGTCGGTGCACCATCGGGCGCAGTTAGCGGCGGCAGCGCATGAAAAGCGCGATATAAATAAGAGGAACCATCAATTAGAACCAAGCGGGACATGGCGTGTCTCAAAATGCAGAGTGCCACTATTCTACGCCGCTTGAGTGGCCAGCTGAACTTTGCGATGCTGTTGCTCTAACCGAGATAAGGAAAGCCCATGTCCATCATTTTCAGTGCCTTGTTGGCGCTTGCAGCACAAGACGCCGCCGCTACCGAAAAGGCTGCCGAACCAGCTGCAAAAGAAGCACCGCTGCCGGAAAAAATTCCGGCAAAAGCCAGTGACGACGATGCCCCAACGGTGCGTATTAGAACTCGCGATAACGGCGACATTGTTGAAGAGTATCGGGAAGGCGGAATCGTGCATATGGTCAAGGTCACGCCGACACGCGGCAAGCCTTATTACATTATGGATAATAATGGCGACGGCCGATTGGACCGTGCCGATGCCGAGGCCGCTGGCGGCGTGGTGCCGGTTAGCTGGATCATTGCAACGTGGTGAATGTGAAAACTGGCGATACGCAAATCGCGCGATGCTTGCAAATATACATATTTTATTTCAGCACGCACATTAAAAATTCAGTATGAAGTTACTGATTCGCAGGATTGATGCCATCACCGAATGGGCCGGGAATATTGCTGCAATCTGCTGCGTGTTATTAGTTGCCCTGATGTTTTCACTCGTCGTTGCGCGCTACTGTTTTGGCATCGGCTCGATAGCTTCACAAGAAGCAACGCAATGGCTGCATGGCACCGCATTTTTGTTGGCGCTGAGCTATGGTTTGAAATACAACAGCCATGTTCGTGTTGATATATTTTCGCAGCGTTGGTCGAAACGCACGCAGGCCCTGGTAGAAATAGGCGGCATTATTATTTTTTTATTGCCGCTATGTATTTTTTGGTGCTGGATTAGTTTTGATTATGTCGCGGTGAGTTGGGCGCAACACGAAGGCTCCAATTCCGGCGGACTGCCGGGCTGGTTCTTGATCAAAACCTTAATTCCGCTTTCGGCGATTTTATTGATTCTACAAGCGCTCGCCCATGCCATTCGCACCTGGCAGGTGTTTAAAAGCGAAGCCAAAGCATGAGTCTGGAAACGCAACATATCATCATGCTGTGCCTGCTCGTGCTGGGTTTGCTAGCAGGTTTGTCGAGTGGTTTCCCGGTTGCCTTTGTCTTGGGTGGTGTCGCTTTATTGGCTGCTGGCGCGGGCATGTTGCTGGGCAATTTCGACCCCAGTTTTCTTGAAGCTTTTCCGAATCGAATTTTCGGCACCATTACCAATGCGACTTTGATGGCGGTGCCTCTATTCGTCTTTATGGGCATCATGCTGGAGAAATCCCGCATTGCCGAAAATCTGCTAGAAGCCATTGCCTCATTATTTGGTAGCGTGCGCGGTGGCCTGGTGGTCGCCGTGATTATTGTCGGTGCAATTTTGGCGGCCTCGACCGGCATTGTCGGCGCGACGGTAGTGGCAATGGGTTTGATTTCATTGCCCACCATGTTGCGCCATGGCTACGACCCGAAATTGGCGAGCGGCGCGATCTGTGCATCGGGTACGCTGGGGCAAATTATTCCGCCATCTTTAATTTTAGTATTGCTCGGCGATCAGCTCGGTAATGCCTATCAGCAAGCGCAATTAAAGCTTGGTAATTTTTCACCGGAGACAGTTTCGGTCGGCGATTTATTTGTCGGCGCGATTATTCCCGGGCTCGGCTTGGTGGTTTTCTATTTACTCTATGTGTTGTGGGTGGCGTGGCGCGAGCCTTTGCGGGCACCGGCTTTAAAAGACATAAAAAAACGATCATTTTGGGAGTTATGTGCTGCCATTATTCCAGCGCTAGGTTTGATTCTTGCGGTACTGGGTTCCATTTTATTCGGCATTGCCACACCGACCGAAGCCGCCGCCGTCGGCGCTGTTGGTGCGATGCTGTTTGCCTTGTTGGGCAGGCAGCTGACCTGGGTAAAATTCAAACAGGTGGCGCAGGAAACCGCCAAAGTTACCGGTATGGTGTTTGCCATTTTAATTGGCGCAGCTTTATTCTCGCTAGTGTTTCGCGGTTATGGTGGTGACGATTTGGTGCACCACATATTGAGCAATGTGCCTGGCGGAAAATGGGGCGCATTATTTATCGTGATGCTCGTGATGTTCCTGCTCGGCTTCGTGATTGATTTTATCGAAATTGTTTTTGTTGTCGTACCGATAGTTGCCCCTGTATTGCTCGCGATGGGCGTTGATCCGGTTTGGTTAGGCGTTGTCATGGCGATCAATTTGCAGACTTCATTCCTCACGCCACCCTTCGGTTTTGCTTTATTCTATTTGCGCGGCGTGGCGCCGCCGGAAGTTAAAACCATGGATATCTATCGTGGTGTGGTGCCGTTTATTATTTTGCAATTATTAATGCTGTTATTGGTCATCGTGTGGCCAGAATTGGCAACCTGGCTGCCGGAGTATTTAAATGGATAGTATTGTGGGAGCTGGTTCACCAGCGATTGAATCTCCACCGATCTTGCTTTCGTAGGAGCGTCCTTTAGGCGCGACAGCTAGTAGGAGCGTCCGTAAGGCGCGAAAGATCTGGCGTGATTTTTCGCGCCTTACGGGCGCTCCCACGACAGTAGTGCGAAGTTACCGGGTCTGCAACAAGAGCGTTCGGGAAAGACAAATCGTGAATAGGTGAATGAAAAATATGAATATTCAAATTTCCACTGATCGCGCCGATGTTGATCTCGATGTGGTGCATGCGTATTTATCGCAGGAAGCTTACTGGTCAAAAAACATTCCGCGTGCTGTTGTGCAAAAAGCCATCAAAAATTCATATTGCTTTTCGGCTTTCATGGATGCCAAGCAAATCGGCTTTGCACGCGTTGTTACCGATGCTGCCACCTTCGCCTATTTAGCCGACGTATTCGTACTGCCGGAATTCCGTGGTAATGGCATCTCGAAAAAACTGATGCAAAGCGTGCAATCCCATCCGGACTTACAAGGTCTGCGCCGCTGGATGTTGATGACCGCCGATGCACATAAGCTTTATGAAAGTTATGGCTTTAGTGCCTTGGCAAAACCGGATCGTGCAATGGAAATAAGCAAGCCGGATATTTATTTGTAGGGACGTGATTGTTTGCTTTGGTAGGAGGGCCTTCTAGGCCCGATTGCGTTTGACGTCGTCGCAGCAGCGTGGGCGATGCCCACCCTACGTTATGCAATCATCTTCTCCGCCCGCAACCACGCAATCGTGTCATTCAACAAGCTATCCAGATCCGTTTCAACATAATCGAGATCGCGCTTGGCCTTGCTGGAGTCGACTTTCAAATCGTGAATCGTGAACATGGCCGATTCGGGTGTGATGTCGGGTGCCGTTCTTGTCAATAATGAAACACCGTATTTCATCTGGGCAAATAAACGCAAGGCAAAAGCTGGGATTGGCTTTTTCGGTGTCTTGCGATTGAGTTTGATACCCACCTGATGAATTAATTCCAGAAAACTCGCGTGCTGGCCGCCGAGTAAATACGCCTCACCGAATTTCTTTGATTGATAAGCACGTACTTGCGCTTTTGCAATTTCGCGAACATCGGCAAAGGCACCCGAGCCGGGTGGTACGCCGGGTAATTTATTCTGATCTATCAAGCGAATCAGGCGCGACCAGTTTTGTTTATCGCCGGGGCCGAGGATATGCGAGGGTTGGAAAATAATAAAATCCAGTCCGGATTCGCGCACCGATTTTTCAGACAGAAATTTCGTGCGTTCGTAATTGATCCAGCTCTCGCCACCGCGTTGCGGAATATCTTCGCGCAGTGTTCCGTGGGCAAGATGCGAATACGCCGACACGCTGGAGGTATGCAAAATCTGTTTGACGTTATTGACTTTTGCCGCAGCGATTAAATTCTGGATACCGCCCACATTGGTTCGTGTTTGCGCTGCATTGTTCACACGCCAGGTATTGGTATCGGCAGCCGTATGAAAAATCGCATCGACGCCATTCGCGGCGCGCATTAGCGAATCGGCATCGGTCAATTCGGCGCGAATCGGTTCTGCGCCTTGCGATGCCAGCAAAGTATCTGCTTGTTCGGATCGTGATAGGGCTTTGACCTGATGCCCGGCGGCGATAAGTTCGCGCTGGATATGTTGACCTAAAAAGCCGGTGGCACCGGTCAATAATATTTTGCTCATAATTTTCTTCAGCTCAGAAGAGCCCATGGGCTCGAACGATTTCGGCGAAGGTCGCCCGCAAGCGGCCTCCTACGTAAAGATTATCCTATTCGCCCGGACGATTGTGCTCCTGCGTTTGACCAGACATACGTCTGTTAAAAGCCGCGTCCCGCCGTCCATGGCGGTCGCAAGCGGCCTCCTACGTAAAGATTATCCTGTTCGCCCGGTCGAAAAACGCTCCTGCATTTTCGACACTCCCGCCGTCCATGGCGGTCGCAAGCGGCCTCGTACGTAAGATTATCCTATTCGCCCGCGAGCGGCCTCCTACAAAAGATTATCGTAGGAAGCCGCTTGCAAGCGATGCTCGATTACAATACCGCCATGCATGCTCTCGAACATCTTCGCCCAGAATTAAACGCCGGTCTGGCCGCGTTTGAACTCAGTAACGATATCCTCGCTGAAAAATTGCTGGATTATCTGGCCTTGCTGGAAAAATGGAACAAGGCTTATAACTTGACGGCAGTGCGCGATGTGCACGAAATGCTGGTCAAGCATGTGCTCGATTCTCTGGCGATGCATCGCTTTGTTGAATCCGGAAGCCTCGCCGATTTGGGTGCCGGGCCGGGCTTGCCGGGCATTCCTTTGGCGCTGGCGAAGCCGGGGTTGCAAGTGAGTTTGGTCGAAAGCAATGGCAAGAAATGCCGGTTCTTGCGCGAGGCCGTACGCGTTTTAAACCTAGATAATGCGCGCGTTATCGAGTCACGGGCCGAAGCGGTGCCGGAATCTGGCCAATACGACCTGATTACCGCCAGGGCGCTGGATCGCTTGGCGGGCATCATTGAAGTGGGCGGTCATTTATTGAAGCCGGGCGGTCAATTGCTTGCCATGAAGGGCGTGCAGCCGAATGAAGAAATCGCTGAATTGCCCGCCGGTTGGCAGTTTACAGGCTCGCATCGGCTACAGGTTCCGGGCCTGGCAGGCGAAAGGCATCTGGTAATAGTCGCTTCAAACCCGGCAAACCCGCATAATCAGTAAACAAAATCCGCACGACAAATATTAAGGTTTCCAACGCATGGCTCAAATAATTGCGATTGCCAATCAAAAAGGCGGCGTGGGTAAAACTACGACGGCAGTGAATTTGGCGGCCGCGCTGGCGCTGGTGCCACGCAAAATCTTATTGGTAGATTTAGACCCGCAGGGCAATGCCACGATGGCCTCGGGTGTTGATAAACGAGAGCTCGAGCATTCGATCACCGAAGTCATCATGGGCGAGTGCGAGTGCCAACAGGCGATTATCAAAACGGCCGAAGGCTACGATTTATTGCCCTGCAATATTGATTTGACCGCCGCTGAAATTGAATTGATGGATTTGCCCGATCGCCAGCAACGCTTGAAAGTCGCGCTTGAAACCGTGCGCGCAAATTACCAATACATTTTGATTGACTGCCCGCCGTCGCTGTCTTTATTGACCTTGAATGCGCTCGCTGCAGCCGACGGCATTATTGTACCGATGCAATGCGAATATTTTGCGCTCGAGGGTTTGTCGGCATTGATAAATACCATTGATGCATTGAAAGCGAAGTTGAATCCGAATCTTGAAATCGTTGGCGTGGTTCGCACCATGTTTGATGTTCGAAATAATTTGGCTAATGCAGTGTCCGGCGAACTCACCAAACATTTCGGCGACAAGGTTTTCCGTTCGATAATTCCACGCAATGTGCGTTTGGCCGAAGCCCCGAGTCATGGCCAGAGTATTGTGGGTTATGACAAGGCATCACGCGGCGGCGTTGCTTATATGGGCTTGGCTGGCGAAATTATTCGTCGCGAGAAGAAAAAAGCCTCAGAAGAAGTAAGGAAATAGCATGGCGATGAAAAAACCCGCATTAGGGCGCGGCTTGAGCAGTTTGCTCGGCGGCGGCAGCAAGAGTCTGGCAGCAGCGACCGAAACCGAATTGGCCGGTGACGGCCTGTTGAATATCGCCGTCGAAAAAATGCAGCCCGGTCGTTATCAGCCGCGTACCGGCATGGACCCGGCGCGTTTGAATGAACTGGCCGATTCAATTCGCGTGCAGGGTTTGATTCAACCGATTGTTGTGCGTCTGCTGAAAAAAGACCAGTACGAAATTATTGCCGGTGAACGCCGTTGGCGTGCCGCACAAATTGCCGGTCTGAAAGAAGTGCCGGTGGTATTGCGAGAAGTCGATGATCGCGCTGTTATCGCGATGGCCTTGATCGAAAATATTCAGCGTGAAGATTTAAATCCGCTTGAAGAAGCATTGGCCTTATCGCGTTTGATTGATGAATTTTCGCTGACGCACCAGCAAGCCGCCGAAGCCGTGGGCCGCTCGCGTGCTGCGGTTTCCAATATGCTGCGTTTGCTGGAATTGCCGGACGAAATTCGCAAATTGTTGGAAGACAAAAAACTGGAAATGGGTCATGCCCGTGCCTTATTGACGCTCGCAGCACCGGCAGCGATTGCGCTGGCGAAAGAGGCTGCAGAAAACGGCTGGTCGGTGCGCGAAGTAGAGCGCCGCGCACAGGCTTTATCGGCCGGAAAAATTCCCAGTAAAACCGTCGCCAAACCGGTTAAAAAGGCCGATGCCGATATTGCAACGCTGGAGCGCGAATTGGGCGAACGCCTGAATACCAAAGTGCAGGTTTTGCATGGTCGCGGTGGTCGCGGCAAACTGGTTATTCAATATCATGGCCTAGATGCGCTGGACGGCATTCTGGAAAAAATTCGTGGCCCGATTGCAGAATAAAGCATGACCGTATTAGTCACAGGTGCCGCAGGCTTTATCGGTAGCTACGTTTGCAAAGCGCTGCAGGCACGTGGCGACAAAGTGATCGGACTTGATAACTTCAATGACTATTACGACCCCCAATTAAAACGTGACCGGGTAAAAGCCATTTGTCCGGATATCGAGATTTTCGAGATTGATCTGATTGATCGCGAGAAAATCAATGCATTGTTTGCAGAGCAGAAGCCGACTCATGTAATTCACCTCGCAGCACAAGCCGGCGTGCGTTATTCGATTACCAACCCGAATGTTTATGCCGACAGCAATTTAACCGGTTTCACCAATATGCTGGAAGCCTGTCGTCATAACGCGGTGAAGCATCTAGTGTATGCCTCGTCTTCGTCGGTGTATGGCGGCAATGCGAAGCCGCCCTTTTCAGAAGATCAAAGCGTTAACCAGCCTTTATCTTTTTATGCGGCTACAAAAGCCGCCAATGAATTGATGGCGCATGCTTATTCGCATTTGTATCAACTGCCTTGCACGGGGCTGCGTTTTTTTACCGTGTATGGCGCTTGGGGCAGGCCGGATATGGCGCCGGTATTATTCAGTCGTGCGGTGTTGGCGGGGCGTGCCATTGATGTATTTAATTACGCAAAAATGCGGCGCGATTTCACCCATGTAATTGACATTGTTGCCGGTGTGTTGGGTGCCCTAGGAGCTGCTTCGCAGGAAAAAGCGCCACATCAAATTTTTAATCTGGGTAATCACACCCCAGTGGAACTCGAAAGTTTTATTGCCGTGATTGAAGATGCTGCCGGTAAGAAGGCCGAAAAAAATTACAGGGAACTGCAAGCTGGTGACATGATCGAAACCATGGCCGACACGTCTCGTGCTAAAGCGGCGTTCGGTTTTGAACCTCGCATCACAATTGAACAAGGCTTGCCAGAAGTCGTGGCCTGGTGCCGCACGTATTTTGGAGATAAAGCATGAGTGGCGAAAATCCGGAATTCTCGGTCGTCGTGCCGGTATTTAACGAGCGCGATAATGTCACGCCGCTGGTGAATGAAATTGTCGCGGCTTTGCGCGGCAAGCACAGTTTTGAAATTGTCTATGTCGACGACCAGAGCAAAGACGATAGTTTTCAGGTATTGAAAGACCTGATGGCATCGGTACCGGAGTTGCGTGTTGTGCAACATATTCGCCAAAGCGGCCAAAGCACGGCAGTTAGAAATGGTGTGAATGCCGCACGCGGTGTATGGATTGCGACCTTAGATGGAGATGGCCAGAACGACCCGGCCGATATCCCGAAACTTATCGACGCCAGAAATAAAGCCGCGCCGGAAATAAAATTATTTGCCGGTTGGCGAGTCAACCGGAAAGATACCGGCAGCAAGCGTTGGGCTTCCAAAATTGCCAACTCCATTCGCGCCAGTTTTTTGAAAGATGAAACTCCCGATACCGGTTGCGGCATCAAATTATTTGAACGCGCCGTATTTATGGATCTGCCTTATTTCGACCACATGCATCGCTACTTGCCGGCTTTGGTAAAACGCGCCGGTTTTCAATCGGTCAGTGTGCCGGTGAACCACCGCGAGCGCGGCAGTGGCGTCTCGAAATACAATAATCTGGGTCGCGCCTGGGTCGGACTGAAAGACTTGCGCGGCGTGGCCTGGTTGATCAAACGCAGCAAAGTGACTGGCACCAGGGAAGTACCGCGATGAATGAGCAAATTGTCTGGCTGAGTTTTTTTGGCCTAGTCATTACACCTTGGAAGCTAATCGGCTATGTCGGCACTCTCATGTTTGGCGGCCGCTGGCTGGTGCAATTTATTGCCTCTCGGCGCGCTGGTAAGCCAGTGATACCGCGTGTTTTCTGGTATATGAGCATTGTTGGCAGCTTGATGACCCTGAGTTATTTTATGTTTTCGGCCAAACAAGACTCGGTCGGCGTATTTGGATATTTATTTCCCAGCTTTACCGCCTGCTATAGCCTTTATCTGGATATCAAGCATCGCGGTTGGCATCGGGATAAGGCGAAGCATTAGGCTTTTAGCTCCCTCCCCCACTGGGATTCCGCAGGGGGTGGCTTCATCAGAGGGTAAAATTACGCCAGATCCTTTGATTCAGCTCCCTTTTCCTTGCCCGACACCCCAAACACAGGCATAATCATCGGCTCGCTGGTCCGCCCTAACGGGTCGCTGCTGAACGTATAAGCCGCTCAAGTCCACGATTTCCTTTCCCATTACGTGTCAGTTTCATCGACGGGGCCGATTTTATCCGGGCTATGGATAATCCATTCTTAATTCGAGGTACGCCATGAGTAAAGTTTGCCAAGTAACCGGCAAGCGCATGATGACGGGTAACAACGTCTCGCATGCGAACAATAAAACACGCCGCACTTTTTTGCCCAATGTTCACGACCGCCGTTTCTGGGTTGCCAGTGAAAACCGTTGGATCAAGCTCAAAGTGTCCAACCATGCCCTGCGTACCATCGACAAGAATGGTATCGATGCCGTTATCGCCCAGCTGCGTGCGCGCGGCGAAAAGATCTAAGGAGAACTCACCATGTCATCTAAACGCGATTTGATCCGCATGATCTCTTCGGCCGGTACTGGTCACTTTTATACCACTGATAAAAACAAGAAAACCATTCCAGGTAAACTTGAAATGTTGAAGTACGATCCAAAAGTACGTAAGCATGTGATGTATAAAGAAGGCAAGATCAAGTGATCTGAGTGCACAGCGCAAAGATCATCCCGATGAAAATCAGGATCCATGCATTCTAAAAACCCGCCGAAAGGCGGGTTTTTTGTTGTTAATTTTTATCGCCCCGTTATTCGGTGGGAGCGGCGTAAGCCGCGAAT
>JAYSQD010000064.1:0-1138 GCA_043721835.1 Arenimonas sp.
CACCGTCTTGCCGGACCCACTGGGACCCAGCAGCGACACGTATTCGTTGTTCGGCAAGGTCAGGGAAACAGCGTCGAGCGCGACCTTGTCGGCATAGCGTCGCGTAACGCCTTCGAGGCGAAGGGAGGTGTCGCCAGATGCAGGGCGAGCGGGGTGGGCGCCACCTTGCGACCTGGAGACAGCTTGCGTGACCTGACTTGTCATTCCGAACCCTTTTTGCCTGCCCGTTGCCCCGAACCGGTTGCTTGCGCCACTCAGCGCACTCGTCATGGTTACATTTTGAATGGTTTTGTATGCAATGTGCAATTATTTTCGACACTAACCGGAAATAAGTGGCGAGCCGGCAGCGACTCGCATCAGCGACACCGCTCATGCAACTTTCGGACCCGCCAAAACGGAAACCCGTGTCTGAGAGCACTCCATCGTGGCCATGTCCGAGACCGGCACTCCATCAAGGAGTTGCCCGCCGATCTTGTACTTGACACCGATCCACCTGAAGTGACACCTGAACGCGTCGCGGCATGGAACCCTGCGCTTGCACCAGCCGCTCGAATCCGGCGAACTGATCACCGGCAGGGACTGATGCGCCGCCGTGCGTCGATTTTTCGTTCCGATCATGAACGGCTGGAATATCAATATTCCCTGTCAGTCATTTCCGACGCGTGATGCCGCTCTTGTCTGACAGACAAACTTTCAGAGTCTGAACAACATATGTGGCAAAGCCTTGTTTAAATAATTACTTTATTAGTACAAGTAATTACATCAATGAAGATTTTGACACTGCAAAAAGTCAACAACCACCTGATATTCAAAATAAATCAAGATCGCCATGCTGGTCAATATTTGTAAACTTATAACGGCACTCGGAATTCTTTTGACTGTCGTTGGATTTCTTGGTTTGCTGTTAGGCCTTTTAGGAGTATTTAATCTTGACATATTCGCATTCGGTTTATCTGCCGGAATTCGCGTCGTAGGCTCGGTTGCAATTGCCGGTTGCTTGCTGGGCGCAATCGGCTATTGGACCAAAGAATTCATTGACCAATAATTACAGGACACCTCATGTTCAGAAAATCTGACGCTTTTATTATATTGGCGGTCGCACTCTCGTTTTTCATCTCGGCCTATCTGTGGTTCGTCT
>JAYSQD010000065.1:0-3392 GCA_043721835.1 Arenimonas sp.
TGGCGATGCAAAACATTGTTCGGGTCAACTTGAATATTCAGGTTCATCGCTGAACCTCGCAATCTTTTTTATCGACCGCTTCGCCCTTATCCAGCTTGATCAATAAGCGGCTGCGACAGTTTGCGTAATCGATAATCTCGCCGCGAGCGTTTTCGCTTTTCAAATACGATTGCACTTGGCTGTTTTCCCGCGTGGGCTTTGCTAATTCTTCAGTAGCCCAAAAAGGTAGCGGCTTGTAACGCTCTACAACGACCGTGACGGCCTCTGGGACCTTGGGTACCGTTGTGCAGCCAGTCATACAGAAAAGCAGCAACAGAACAAGTATGGAGGCAAGAAACCAGGTTAAAGCGCGCATACGTCCTCCACATTCATTTCGAGCAATGCTTTGCAGGCAGGCTTGCGTTTGGATTGCTGCAATCTGTATTCAAAAGCCGCTATTCTTTTTTTGGCTTCTTTCAATTCAGCGTCGGCAACATCACCGGCTTTCTTTGCATCGGCTTTAGATTTTTTGTCCTGTGCAATCCTGCGGTCGGCTTCTTGCTCGATGCTTTTAAATACTTTGGTAGCGCCATTAAGCGAATTTGTTATGGCGACAATCAGCGCGTCTTTTTTGGCTAGCTTTTCAGCCGACTTATTTTTGCCGTGCTGGCAACCGCCGATGAACACCGACGATAGAATAATTCCGATCAATGCCCACTTGATCAGGCTGGCGTAGGGCGCAATGGCGTCGGGCATGCGCATTATCGTCTAGCCCTTCGGTCATGGTTTTCAATTTCGCCCCAGCGATTGTCAAAACCATTCCACAACCAACACCACCAACTAAAGCTGTGGTGCGTCATAAGGCCAATCGTGACGCCCAGCAGCAACAAAACCACATAGGGGTCCGGCGAGCGAAATATGAGCGTGAATGCTGCGGCGGTGCCCAGGGCATCGCCGAGTAATTCAAGAATTTTACGGGCGGATGTGTTCCAGATTGGCAATGAATCTGAAATCCATGTAACGCCGGTAATAAAAATAATGATGCAACAAATAGTTTGCAAAAAGATAAGCAAAATATTAAACATCAGGCTTCTCCTTTTTAGCAAATTTTTCTTTGATAAAATCTTTGGCCGCTTCGTAGGCATCACTACGTAGCAACGGCACCAGGCGATGCCCAAGAAATCCGAACAGCAAGCCCAACAACGGGTGCGATGCATTGCCAATAATCGATTTGAAAAATGAAAGTTGCGGCAATATTTCCGCAAACGCCGCGCCGATCAGCGCGAAAGCCAGTATGGTTAGCGGCGCGAAACGCCGCTGAACGCCTTCCAGCTTGTCCATAAATAAAAGGCTGAGCAATGCCCCCAGCAAGGCCATTAGCAAGACGGGTAGCGGCAGGCCAAACATTTGTTCACTGATCTGGATGTGCGTGGCCGCAGTAGTGCTGACAACTGCAATACCAATTTTACTGGCAACAATGCCGATATCAACTAGCCCATCGGCATCTGTTAAAAATTTCATTTTTTACCCACAAATGTGATCAGCCAAACACCGAAAGCCAACATCAGAAAAAACCCGGCAATGCCGCCAAAAAATAACGGCCCGTTCAATTCAAAGAATCCAACAGAAATTGATAGCAGGCAAAACAACCCCCAAATCAAGACGATATCGCGCTGGTCATTCCATAAATAAGCCATCGCTGCTTTGATAATTCGTAAAACATAACGAAGCTTTTGCATGAATCACCTATGGGTATTTGCTGCGTGGCAATTGCCAATGCGGACCATCTGGAAAACTTTTCCAATCGCCGCCCCATTCCAGCATTACGTTTTCGAGCAATGCCGCCGCTTTAATGTGTTTCGCCAATTCGTGGTAATGCGGCCAACGCCATGAAATTTCAGTGTCGCCATCGCCGTCCAAATCCACCAGCGGTGCCAGGTCAACCGCGTGCCCGGTAATGTGTCGGCTATTCATGGTGCGGGTTGCACCTTTGGCTAATAACTCGGCTTGCCGCTCACGCGTACGCAGACCCTCAAGCACCGCAAATTTCAGCGGACTTGTTTGCGCTGCGCGAGTGACCACCCGAATTAAATCCGGGTGGACACCTTGCAAACGCTGCTGGTCGCGTGCCGTCAACATGGCTTAGGTCAACGCATCCAACATGGCGCTAAAGCTGAGCGCATTGCGCAATGCCACGTCCACGTCTTGCAGTTCAACCACACGCACGGTGCCACTGGTGCTTTGTGTGTATGGGTCCACCATGATGTCCAGACCGCCCCACAAACCGATTACCAAGTCGGCAAAGTTGCCGTAGATAATCGCCGAGCAAATGCCGCTGGAGGTGCCTTTGGTGAGGTTGCTTGGCACGGCGTTGGTAACGCCTGCTGCGTAGCCATTGAGCGGTGTATTGCTCTTGTCCCACACGCGCTCGCCGGAGCCGGGGCTGTCAACAAAAGTTTTCTTGAGCTTGCCGCGTACCTTTGCATTGGTGAGATACGCCAGGGAACCTACGTCGGCATTCGCCACTGCAACACCGCTTTCAAGATCAACGATATGATCCCAGGTAGGCGCTAAACCGTTGGTTCCGCCAGCGACGTTGCCAATACCGGCAGTACTTAAAATGCCAACTGGCTCATTGGTGGCGCCACCTCTGATTGCCACAGCTTGCATTGCAAGCGCTAGCACCGTGGCTAAATCACCTTTGACCATATTTTCTACATCGAGCGATGCTTGCTGTAGCAATTTGCGGCTGATGTCAGTAAACGCACCGACTGTTTTGGGTGACATTAATACCTGGCCGATGGCTTGTTGGCTTTCGGTTGGCACGCCACCTTCTGCAAGCCAGTACGATGTACCTGCACCGGTTTGTTTTGGAATAGCGATATTGCCGACCAAGCCAGACAAATACGTGGTGCCAAGACTGTTGATTGCCATGCGGTCGCGCAGCATGTCGATAAAGCTACCGGTTAGCAGATTGGTCGCGACCAAGTTACCGCCAGCGGAAGCCGTGCCCACAACCAAGTCACGCTTCAGCACGTCGTAAGGAATGATTATGCCTTGCGGGGTTTTACCGTTTTTCTCTGCGGCGGCGCGGGAGCATTCCAGTTCAAATGCGGCGGCGTTTTGCGCTCCGCGATCGGTCGGGTTTGCGAGTGCATTCAGTGCGCGAACTACGCTGAAGGTGCGGGTTTCTTTGTCGGTCAAACCGATTTCAGCGGTGGGCTTGGGCGCCGACGCCATTTTTTCCATGACTTTTTCACGGAATTGTTCGACTGTCATTTCACCGCGAACGGCATCGGCCGCAAGTTTTTGCACGCCATCAAAGCGCGAATAGGCATCGCCAATCGCGAGAATATCAGCAGCGCGTTTACGCTCAACATCGGCACCAGTTTTCGTGGCGGTTACGATTTCAG
>JAYSQD010000066.1:0-16704 GCA_043721835.1 Arenimonas sp.
CGGCTTTTACGCAGGAGCCGGTCGCGCCTAAAGGCGCTCCTACGCAATTACTCAAGTACTTCCAGGCGTGATCCAAACGCGTGTGCGAGTGTGCCACGATCAACGTATTCCAATTCACCACCCAAAGGCACACCATGCGCCAGACGGCTTGGATGCACATCAAATTGCCGTGCAAGTTGGGCAAGATAATGTGAAGTCGCTTCACCTTCCACCGTGGGATTGGTGGCGATTATCAATTCCTTGATTTCGCCATGCGCCATGCGGGTGGCGAGCTTGTCTAAACCCAGTTCTTTCGGGCCAAGGCCATCCAGTGGCGACAATCTTCCCTGCAAAATAAAATAGAAACCGCGAAAACCGGTCGCTTGTTCAATCACCAATCTATCGGCAGGTGTTTCGACCACGCACAACAAATGTTTGTCACGCGATGCACTCATGCAAATTTGGCAAACCGGCGTTTCGGAAAAATCACGACACTGTTCACAATGACCAATTTTTTCTGCAGCTTCAGCCAAAGTCTTTGACAAGCGCACTGCCGCATCGCGATTGCGATCCAGTAATTGATAAGCCATGCGTTGAGCCGACTTCTGCCCGACTCCCGGCAAACAACGCAGTGCTTCAATCAATTGTTCGAGTAAGGGCGATGCACTCATTCGTGGTTCTTATGCATTAAAACAAGCCCGGAATTTTCATGCCTTTTGGAATCGGCATACCGGCAGTGGCTGCCGACATACGGCTTTCACTTTCTGCATTGGCTTTGGCGACGGCGTCGTTGAATGCGACTGAGATTAAATCTTCCAGCATTTCGCCATCAGCCAATAATGAAGGATCAATACGAACACGACGGGTTTCCATTTTGCCGGTCAGGGTAATGCTGACCATGCCGCCACCACTGGTGCCAGTGACTTCGAGCGCTGCCAATTCATCTTGCGCGCGCTTCATGTTTTCCTGCATACGCTGAGCTTGTTGCATCATTTGTGCGATATTGCCACGCATAAAATCTCTCTTTATTCTAAAGGACGGATGGAATCGGGCACGATTTGCGCGCCCTGTTGAAGTAATTGCGACACCACTGGGTCGGCCATGAAGGCACTCTGTGCATCGGTTTGTTTTTCACTGCGAAATCTGGCGGTACGGTCATGCAGGGTTTCAGATTGCAGATTGGCTTTCTCGAAAATAATTTTGGGCACTTCGCCAAGCGCTGCCGCCAGTTTTTGCGACAAACCGGTGACGACAGCATCACTTCGCAAATGCAAAAAACCGTCCGGCAAAGCCAATTTCAATAACCCGCTATCGAAAGCGATAAAAATGGAATGTGCCGCAAGCTCGCGTGCAGGGCCTTTTAATTCGGCGGCTTCGATCACATCGAGCCATTGTTCATGATTTTTTAATTCACGTTTTGCATAGCTCACAACAGGCTCTTGAATAGCCGTTGTTGAACCTACAAACACGGGAGGTGGCGTCTCGATTTTTTCGATCGGCGGCGATGGTTTAATGACGGGTGCTGATGTCGGTGTAGGAGTTGCCGAAGCGATGGGTGCTACTGGTTTTACAGGCGCGCGCGACGTATTCGCAGGAGCAATCGTTTCGCCTTCGGTCATGGGACGAAAAGCCAGCATGCGTAATAAACTCATTTCAAAACCAGCGCGTGGGCTCGGTGCGAATGCCAAATCTCGTCTGCCATTTGTTGCCATCTGATACCAGAGTTGCACTTGCTCCGCACTCAAACGAGATGCCAGCGTCGCAAAATCAACCGAGTTGGATTCGGTTTCAAAACCTGGCACTAACTGTGTGCATTGCAATTGATGCAAAGCAATCGCCAGGTCATCCAGCACATGGGCAAAGTCGGGGGAATACACCGACATTTCTTCTACTCTGGCCATTAATGCAGAGGCATCGCCGACTGACAAGGCATCGAGCAAACCGCCCACTTGTGCATTATCGACAGTACCGAGCATCGCATTCACGCTCGACGCTGTTAACTGGCCGCCGGTGTAGGCAATCGCTTGATCGAGCAAGGACAAACCATCGCGCAAACTACCATCGGCACTGCGCGCCAACAGCTTGACGGCAGCGGCTTCGGCTTCGATATTTTCAGCCGCCAATATTTTTGTTATTTGTCCGCCAATTTGATTTTCATCCAGACGACGTAAATTAAATTGCAGGCAACGCGACAAAACGGTGATCGGCAGTTTTTGCGGATCGGTCGTTGCCAATAAAAATTTTACATGGCCTGGCGGTTCTTCAAGCGTCTTCAATAAGGCGTTGAAAGCCGGTTTCGAGAGCATGTGAACTTCGTCGATTAGATAGACTTTGGTGCGACCACGCGAGGGCATGTATTGCGCGTTATCGATTAAATCACGCACATTATCGACGCCGGTATTACTGGCGGCATCAATTTCAAGCAAATCGATAAAACGGCCAGCATCAATATCCAGACAGGCGTTACATTCACCGCAGGGGTCTGAGCTTTCGCCGAGCTCACAGTTCAAACTTTTCGCAAAAATTCGGGCAATCGTGGTTTTGCCGACGCCACGGGTACCGGTGAACAGAAAAGCATGATGCACGCGACCGGTGTCCAAAGCATTGGTGAGTGCTTTGACTACATGCTCCTGGCCGACTAATTCAGTAAATTTTTTCGGCCGCCATTTGCGGGCCAACACCAAATATGACATTCGCGTTTCCTTCTTGTCCGCCATTGTGCCAAGCGCAGACGATTGAGCCAAGGAAAAGAATCAAAATCCCTAAAAATCACTTGTTCAGCCTGAAATCGTGGGATATCCGCGGCATATCAATAGCGTTTTGCTTGTTCATGGAGAGCTGAAAAGGTACAATTCGCGCCCTGCACCAGCTAAGGCTTTGGCAGTACTGAGTTTTAAAGCGTCACCTGCGGAGAGATGTCCGAGTGGTTTAAGGAGCACGCCTGGAAAGTGTGTGTACGGTTTAAACCCGTACCGAGGGTTCGAATCCCTCTTTCTCCGCCATTTCTATGGCGGCCCCGTCGGCCCCTCGCGACGATAGGTTGAAAATCCCGCCAGGGCCGGAAGGCAGCAACGGTATTGACTGATTCGTGCGCCGAGGCAAGTTGGCGGGGCTGCCACCTTTATATTTCGTTACGTAGGAAGGCCCTTGGGCCCGATTGATGCAAATCGCCCGGTCGAAAAATGCTCCTGCATTTTCGACACTCCCGCCGTCCATGGCGGTCGCAAGCGGCCTCCTACGCAGTCGGATGCAACCAATCCGAACTACCATCTTCGTAGCGTTCTTTTTTCCAGATCGGAACCCGCTGTTTGACCTCGTCAATCACATAACGACAGGCGGCAAACGCCGCGTCACGATGCGCTGCGCTTACGCCGACCCAGACCGCGCAGTCACCAATCGCCAAATCGCCGACGCGATGCACACAACGAACATCCAGAATTCCAAAACGCTCGCAGGCTTCCCATACTATTTTTTCACCTTCGGTTTCTGCCAGTGCCGCGTAGGCTTGATAGCCAAGGGCCTGCACTGCTCGTCCGGCGTGATGATTGCGCACCCAACCCTCGAAGCAGATAAAGGCACCGGCTTGCTCGTGCTTTAGTTCTGCTTTCAAAGCCTGCACATCAATGGTCAATGCTGAAATGGTGAATTTTTTCATCCGCCCGACACCGGTGGTATAAAAGCGATTTCATCGCCATCGGAAACACTGTCTTGCCAATTGACGAATACCCCATTCACGGCAACACGAATATGCCCGACCTGAAATTTAAAATGATATTTCTGCTTCAGACTTTCATACAAAGCGATTAACGAGCCAGGCTTTTCGACAAGCTCTGAATCAATGCCGGCAGCTTCCTGAAAACTGGCGAAATATAAAACAGTCACCGTCATGATTTCTTGCCACTACTTTTTTTATCCACGTCTTTTTTACCGCCGCTTTTTTCCATCAAACGCGTTGAGCCGATTTCAATATCATGGCTGAGCGCCTTGCACATATCGTAAATCGTCAGAGCCGCAATACTGGCGCCCATCAGAGCTTCCATTTCAACGCCGGTGCGATGGATGGTTTTTACCGTACAGCTAATTCTCAGGCGTTCGGAGTCATGCCAATCAATCATGATTTTAATGCCGTCTATCGGCAGCGCATGACAAAACGGAATTAACTCGTCGGTTCGCTTGACCGCCATGGTGCCGGCAATAATGGCGGTATCGATAATGGCGCCTTTCTTGGTGGCCATATCGGATTTAACTAGCAGCTTGGCAATGGCTTTCGGAAAAATAACAAAAGTTTCCGCGCTCGCTTGCCGTGCCGTGACGGCCTTATCCGACACATCGACCATGCCGGGGCGACCTACACCATCGACATGGCTTAATGATTTGCTTTTACTCATTTCAACCACCGATAAAATACATTTCGATTTTTTTGTTCTTTTTTGTTTGTACGTTACGCACTTCGCTATAACGATCTGCTCGTTCGGTCCATATTCCACAGAGCTTTTGATTCAAGGCATCCTCACCTTCTGCCAAATCTGCACGAATATCATGGCCATTACCGGCAAACAAACAGGTGTAAACATGGCCGTCTGCCGATAAACGTGCGCGGTGACAATCACCGCAGAACGGTTCGCTGACCGAGCTGACAAACCCAATTTCACCCGCGCCATCGACAAAGCGGTAACGCGATGCTACTTCGCCGCGATAATTCGCCGACACTGCCTGCAATGGCCAATGCTGATGAATTTGTGACTGCAATTGTTTTGATGGCACCACGTCTTGCATCGACCAGTTATTGCAATTACCCACGTCCATAAATTCAATAAAGCGCAGCACGTGCTTGGTGCCACGGAATTTTTCTACCAAAGGCAGCACTTGGTCTTCATTGATGCCGCGTTGAATCACCGCATTGATTTTTATCGAAGAAAAACCGGCGGCTTCAGCAGCAGCAATGCCTCTCAACACGTCATTGACCTGCCCTCTGCCACCGGATAATTGCGAAAATACCTTGGCATCCAGAGCGTCAAGACTCACGGTTAAGCGATGCAAACCCGCTAGCTTTAAAGCGAGCGCCTGTTTTTCGAGCAGTGAACCATTAGTGGTTAAAGCAATATCTTCCAATTCAGTAATGCCTGACAAGCGCTCGATAAGTTGCGGCAGATTTTTTCTCAATAAAGGTTCGCCACCCGTCAATCTAAGTTTACGCACACCAATTTTCACAAATGCCTTGACGGCTTGTTCAATTTGATCAAACGAAAGTCGTGCGGCATTTTGTAGAGTCGCGTCGTCCGGGGTTTTATCGGCAGGCATGCAATACGGGCAACGAAAATTGCAGGCCTCGATCACCGAAACCCGTAAATCGTGTACTGGCCTGGATAATTTATCGACCGGCATTGGCATCAAATTTTGTAACTGGGCATTCATCTTATATTTGAGCCATGCGTGTTTGCGTTGGCGAAGGCAAGGCAAGTACTTCACCGGGCTTGGCGATACGATAACCACGTGCCACTAATTGCTCGCCATGCGTCTGCGATTCATAGTGATACAAGGTGCAGCGCTGCAGTAACTCGGCTGAATATTCACGCTCCAAATCTTCGATGCCGCTATGCGATGGATTTCCCTGCCAGGCGCAATCATGGGCAATCAATTCTTTAGCATCGGCATGCTTCGCGAGCATTTCCGGAATCGGGCGGGTATCACCACTCCAGACAACACAGCCATGCAAACGCAATGCGTATGCGGTTTCAGGCAGATGATGCCGGACCGGCAAAACTTCATACCAAAAGCCCTTATGCCAAAAACCTTTTGATACCGGAATCAAATGAAAACCATCCCACCAATTGGCACCGCCTTCTGCAATAACACCGGGATATTCTGCCAAGCGTTGTTGCAGAAATGGCAATACGGTGACTGGCACGTATAGGCGAACCTTGCCGCGTTTGGTTTCATCGAAATAGATTTTATAAAATAATCTTTCGAGACCGGCTACATGATCCATGTGGACATGCGTAATGAACACAGCATCTGGCGTTGTCTGATAGTGTTCCATGTAAGCGGTTAATGCTTCCTGCCCGCAATCAATCATCAGCTCGGGCTTGTCGTCGCATTCAATCACTGAAGACGCCGAACCCAGCTCGATGGCCTGTGCATTACCGACGCCTAGAAAACGTAAAGCCCAACTCATCGTTCCATCTCCGTATCATGCGCGGCACGCAAAATCTGCATGCCCGCCAGAATAGTTTGTTCGCTGATACTGCCACGGTATTTTAACAAAGAACGCTGCAAGCGGTTCAGCACATCTACATACCATATTGAATCGCCGCTTGTATGGAGCTTGGCTTTATCCCAATCAATCAGCCAAATTTTCTGATCGGCATCAAGTAAAATATTCTGTGCATTTAAATCGGCATGCTGTGCGCCGACTTTGTGAAAAGCAGCTATCGTTTTTCCCAGCGCAGCCCAAGGCGCCGATTCGGTTTGTTGATGCACGCACTCCAGAAAACTTTGCACATTCGGAATTCGTTCCAACAAAATTGCGGCGCGATAAAACAAACCTTTTCTTAAGACCATTGCCGCAATGGGTTTGGGCACCGGAAGATTTTTTTCGCGTAATACCTGCATAAAATGGAATTCATGAATACTTCTGGCACTGCTTTCATCGCGCCAAAGATAACGCGCATCGCTGATTTTCGCCGCCCAGCCACCGCGTCGATAATGCCGCAACACGGCCTCGCCAAATTCGGCTTTCACAAACCAGGCCGCGCCTCGGCCACCCTTGCCGCTGACTAAACTGGCAGCGTTACCGTAGCTTGCCGCATCAAACAAGTCGATATCGGGATGGGAAACTATTTGTCGATCAAACACGATGACGCCAGCCTCAGGCCCTTGCTTGAGTTCCAGCCTGCCATTCGCGTTAGTGTTTTCAAGATTCATGGGCAGCTTATTTTCAGAACCGATAGGTTGTATCCGTGGCTATGCGTCAGTTTACATCTTCAACAATCTTTTGGTTGCGCCGTATAGCTGAGTTTCATTCGCTTTAGTATTCACTCGGTAGGAATTTGCCGTGTTTTACTGCAAAATAAGCCTGAAACGAGGCACTACACTGCCCACACAACGAGTTCAGGTATGCAAACCGTCAATGTGCTATGCATTAAATGGGGCAAGAAATACGGCCCTGAATACGTCAACCATTTGCACTCCATGGTGAGTCGTCATCTTACCTTACCGTTCCGATTTATTTGCCTGACCGATGACAAAACCGGTATTGATCCGAAAATTGAAGTTAAAGACATTCCACAAGTGGGCTTCAAGGATTTTGATGAACGTCAGGCATGGACATTCGGCCATGGCTGGCTGAAATTAACCAGCTTTGCCAATCCGCTTTACGATATTGTTGGCACCACTTTATTTATTGATCTTGACGTGGTGATTGTCGATAACATCAATGCATTTTTTGAAATACCCGGCGAATTCCTGGTGATCAAAGAATGGGACAAAAAAGACGAAACCGGAAACACTTCGGTTTATCGTTATGAAATTGGTGCCCACACCGATGCGCTGGATTATTTAAAAAATAATAAAGACGAAGCACTCGCTGCGGTTCGTAACGAGCAGGAATTTATTACCGGCTTTTTGGCAAAACAAGGCAAGCTGAAATACTGGCCTAATGAATGGTGTCGCAGCTTTAAACGTCATTGCATGCGCAAAGGTTTACTCGGCTTTTTCCTGCCGCCACAAATTCCGGTCGGCGCGAAAATCATCGCCTTTCATGGCAAACCCAATCCACCCGATGCCATTAAAGGCATTAGTGGCAAATGGTATCGACGAGTTATTCCGGCGGCGTGGATTGCTGATAATTGGCGGTAACTGTTATACACAAAATACCCATGAGTAAAAAATATGACCTCTATCGCACGTCAGATTATTTACGGCATTACTGCCGTCGCTGGAGTAATTTTAACTTGGTATTACAACATTCTATTTATTACTGAGCATGGTGGGTTTTCGCTAAGCCAATTTCTGCAAGCGACCAATGCGAATGCAGCCGCATCATCCATCAGTAAAGACATTCTAGTGACTGTTTTTGCTTTTTTCTTTTGGTCTTATTTTGAGGCCCGAGAACTTAAAATGCGCCATTGGTGGCTTTATGTCGTAGCTACCTTCGTCATTGCCTTGGCGTTTACTTTCCCCCTATTTTTGCTGATGCGAGAAAGAAAGTTAGCTTCCCATTTACGAGGCGCTGCCGCTACTTAATTGTCGAGGCAACTATCAATACAAGCCTCATCCTTGAGTTGCTTCATGCGAGCATTCCGCTCTGCTTCGGCCTGACTCATCTTGGCGCTGGTGTCATCGTAAACCTTATCGATTTCTGCTTTTGCAGCGAATGCATCGGCTTCTGACACGCCCGCTTCTTTCGCGGCAGCCAACAACGAAGCTTCTTCTGCAGCCCGGGTTTCTGCTTCAGTGGGTATCTTTTCACCTTGAGCACTATCCTCGATTTTCTGCGTGCATCCAGAAAACAATAGAAAACCCATCGGTAAAAAAATAGTGCTGTGAAGTTTCATAATCCTGCCTTGTTTGCGATGTCTAACAAGACACATCGTCAAGGCGCGGGAAAAACGGACACGTAGCACGGGTCACGCTCCATCGACCCGGGGAATACGGAAATATCAACTCCTAACGAATAGGAATTTACAAAAAAATTGCAACCCGTTATGAAGCAGAAATATATCCGGCTATCCCGGGTCGATGGAGCGTGACCCGGGCTACGAGACTACGAGATTTACTTTAAGGTGCGATATATTTATCAAGGAAATTTAAAATTGCTTGATAGGCTTCCAGACTATTTTTTTCATCATAAAAGCCGTGGCCTTCGTTAGCTTTATAAATCCATTCGGGTTCATTGCCTGCCTGCTTTAGGGCTTTGCGCATGGCGGTTGCATGGGCCAGTGGTGTGCGGCGATCTGCACCGCCATGTATCAATAGTATCGGTACTTTTATTTGAGAGGCTAAATTTGTAGGTGAATGTTGTTTCAACCAGTTGTCATCGTTCGGAAATAAATTTTCGAGATAATTACGTCCAGACGCAGTGTCATCAATATCTCCTCTGCTTTGCATAATTTTCAGATCATAAACTCCCGAATATCCGATGGCGCAGCGAAACAATGACGGTTCTGTCGCCACTGCCATCATG
This sequence comes from Arenimonas sp., assembly GCA_043721835.1. Lineage (GTDB taxonomy): Bacteria > Pseudomonadota > Gammaproteobacteria > Xanthomonadales > Xanthomonadaceae > Arenimonas. The sequence goes on from JAYSQD010000066.1 coordinate 9,164, forward strand.
GCGGCATAGGCACCATAGCTAGCACCGTAAATACAGATCTTGGAACCATCAACTTTACCTTGAGCGATTAACCATTGTGTTGCGTCGGTAATATCGGTCTGCATTTTCATGCCCCACTCGCCAAAACCCGCTTTTGCAAATGCCATGCCATAGCCAGCCGAACCTCGAAAATTTATCTGCAAAACAGCATAGCCACGGCTTGCCAACAGTTGCGTTTCACCGTTGTAGCCCCAGCGATCTACTATGCCGTAAGGGCCTCCGTGCGGCAAAACTACCAATGGTGTTTTTGCAGTTGCATTATTGGGCCGCGTAAGCCAGCCATGCAGCATTAAACCATCACGTGCCTTTAGCTCAATCGGCTCGACGCTCGCCGATTGGTTAATATCTATTTTAGGCCGTGACTTGAATATTCTCTGTACTTTTTTATTGTCGCGGTCAAACAAATAATATTCGCCAGGATTAACATCACTTGTAACCATCAGTGTCGCGTACTTCCCGTCACTTGAAAAACTATTGGCGATTACCAACTCGCCAGGGAACTGCTGCATCATTTCCTTGGTAAGTTTTGCTTCAGGCGAGTCGGTTCTCAAAAAAACGTAACCGCCTCGATCATCATAAGTGCCTAGCGCATAAGCATCTTTTTTATTTGCCGTAAGGTAAAGACCGCCAATATCGGCAACCTCTGGCCTATAAATAAGTTTTTCTGCCTTAGTATCCGGATTCAGTAAAACCAGATAATCCGGACTTTTAGTGTCACTCACAACCGCATAGACCTGCTTATTATCTTCGCTATAAGTTAACGGCTCGATAATTCTGCCGGACTCTTTTTCATCATTTATTTTTATCCATTCACCGCTTGATACCGGCCGGTAAAACAACTGCGAATATCTCTGGGCAGTAATTCCGGATACTAACTTCAAACTACCACTGTGATCTGTAACAATATTATTGGCATACCTTATCGGCAAGCGGCCACCGGTGCTCGTTATACGACCATTAACAACGTGCAAACGAGCGAGAGACATAAATGACGCTTCGCCTGAACTCCATGGCGTAATGCCGATCAAGATCGTATTTTTCTCATCGGCGATAGGCTCCAGAATGGTCGCGGATGAAAACGTTTGCTCGACCACGTCAATATGGCTCGCTCCGCCGCCAGCTCCGCGATACCCGAACAGGTAATTGTTATTTTTGCCATCAACATCAATCCCCCAGAGCTCGCCTGTTTGACTCGGAGCTTCAAGCCCACCTTCCTTGATCGCAAAAGTCGCAATGACTCGACGATTGGACACCCACCAATAGTCTGAAATATATTCATTCTTGCTTGGCGTGACATTGGATGTCGGCTTCATGGTTGCGCGATCAAAAATAACAAGATCTGAGCGATTGCTGCGCGGAACTATAAGCGCCAGATAATTGCCATCGGGAGATAGCGAAATTGAACCTGGCTGAATCATCGCTGGATTGATAAAGTCTTCGATAGGAATCAGTGTTTTTGTCGCAGCAAGGCTTGCCGATGAAAAAACAGCTGCGAACAAGAAACTACAAGCCAAATGTTTTGCAAAACGAAACATAAATTAACCACCCTGATAAAAAACAACGACCTGACTCTGCCAACTGCATATCTTAAATAAAATGCAAGCAATCTAAAAGCGCGTAGCCCGGTCACGCTGCATCGACCCGGGGAATAGAAAAACCATTGCTTGAAATAAATCAAAAAAACACATGGAAACATGATTAAAATCATCACTGAATATGTTCGACAACCCGGGGCGGTGGAGCGTGACCCGAGCTACGGCTCTCATCAATCCCCCACTTCAATACCCAAATAAAAAACCACCCGAAGGTGGCTCTTTATTTATGGCGGAGAAGGGGGGATTCGAACCCCCGGTAGGCTCACACCTACGCCTGATTTCGAGTCAGGTACATTCAACCGCTCTGCCACCTCTCCATAAATTGGCTTGCTGCCGGTTGAAGCAGCAAGGCCGCGAATTATACGCGGCCTTGCTTGGTTTAGGCTAGTTCAGGTGGCTAAATCAGCTGCCGGCGCCTTTGGGCATGAAGAAGAAGTCGCCGCTTTCGTGGCCTGCGTAGCGGATTGGCGCGTATTGCGGGTTTTGCGGAATCGGTGAATTAATCGAGTTCAGCGCCAGTGAAGTCGAGACTTCACGATAAAGGCGTTGCGCTTCCATAAGGCGATTATTGTCTTGCAACACGTTCAAAAATGCACGAGCAAAGTAGCTGTGATTACCGGTACCGGTGTCTGGTACCGGTTGCACGCCGCCCGATGTCAACGCGGTACGTGAGCGGCCGCTAGCCATAGTTTTGACGTAAGCATTCCATTTGTCCGGGCTGGTAGCGGCGTTGAGATTAGGCACCGGCGCGCGCGTCATGGAACCGGAATAACAGGAATCGGCGACCACCATAATATGCTTGGCTGGCAAGCTGGAAAGAATGTCGCTGATAGCGGCATTGGAAATCCAGGACTTTGCATTATTGGCGGCACCATCAGTAGGCACCCAATAACCGGTAGCGCCGTTGCCACTCAATTCACCGTGACCGGCGTAATAGACCAATAAATTATCGTCCGCTTTCATTTTGTCACGCACGGAACTCAGTGCAGTGAGCATTTCCAGACGCGATGCATTCAACACCAAAGTAGTTTGATAACCGTAGCGAGTTTTCAATACATTCGAGACGGCGGTGGCGTCGCTGACGGCACTTTTCAAACTTGGATATTCGGCATCACGATAGGTATTGTTGCCGATGATGACGGCGAAATAGCGGCCAAGTTTCACATCGCGCGGCAAGCTGCCGACACCACCAGAACCCGATGCAGCAACGGTATTACCCGCGCCACTGGCTTGCGGCAACATGGTGAATTGTAATTCGCCACGGGTACCCGATTGTTCCAGTGCCACGACTTTTACAGCGGTACCGGCTTGGGCAACATCCACTTCAGCATTAAAGGTGCCATTGGCGGCAACGGCTACCGGTGTGCCATTGACCGTCACTTGTTTGATGGTTTTTGCCGAGGTTACGCGCCCGACTACACTGCGTTTACCCGGGCCACGCACGATGGCAGTATTGCGACCACGCGTTGCCACTAGGTTAGGTTCGAGAATATTGAAGTTCGCACCACCGGCAAAAACTGTGGTGTCTGCACCGCCGCCAGCACGGCGCTCCAAGGTAGCAATTTGTTGACGTTGCGAACTGATTTGCTGTTCTTGGCCGAGCATTTGGTTTTCGAGCAGCTTGGTGAGTTCATCATCTTTTTGTTGCTTGGCTTGTTGTAATTGCGATTGTGTTTGCTGCAATTGTGCTTGCGATTGTTGCAAGGCACGACGCTGATTACCCAATTGTTCCTGGGTACGTTTGAGTTGCTCGCGTAGCTCGGCAGAATTGGCTTTTTCGCTTTCAACCTGTGTTTGCAATGTGCCGATTTTATCGTCTTTGGCTTTCATCTGTACTTCAACGACCGATGAATACAAAAGCTCGTCTTGAATGCCGGAAGCTTCACGATATAAATTCAAAGCCGTGGCAGAGTCTTTGGTAACGCCCAAACCTTCTTCATACAAATAGCCTAAATTAATTTTGGCGCGATTAAAGCCTTGATCAGCCGCTTTTTTAAACCACTGAAAAGCCATGCCGTAATCGGGCTCGGTACCCAGACCTTTTGAATAAATTTCGCCGACATTATTTTGTGCTTCGGCACTACCCGCATTAGCTTGATCAAGCCAAACTTTTAATGCCGTTTGGTAATTGGCACGATCATAAGCCACGTATTCGCCGCCGCGTATTTGGCACTCTGCCTGCGAGGCGCGTACCGGGCGACGGGCCGACATAAAAGTGGCCACCCGGCCGAGCGAGCGAATTTGCCCAGGCAGCAGGCAATCGACAATAAATAAATCTTCCGCGTTTTTCACCGCTGCGCGCGCAGGCTGCACGGGCAATGCCGACAGCAATACCAAACATGCCATGCCTGCCATGATGGAAAAACGTGAACTAATAAATTGCGAACTCATAAACTTGACTCCGTTAGTAGTGTCGTTTGCCTTAAAAGCTTATATCAAGAAAAACGCCGAATCGCATTGAATGCCATCTCAGGATATTCCTTGTCTTACCGGTATTAACGTAAAAAGCCGAAATTTCAGGCAGCTCTGGCTTCCCAACCGATAAAAGGTAGCTATTTGGCTGTTGGCGGCTAAACAGCAATTTGGTAGCGTGATGACTATCACAGTTTACGCGCAAATCGCAGATTCGACTGTTTATCTAACGCTTGCTCGTCCTACTTCTGGCGCAATTGACGTTATCAAGCTACTAGAGAGTTAAATTCAGGGAAAATTATGTCTTTTTCAGCTAGCGCTCTTATGAGCGCCCAGCGGCCGACGTCGCTGTTAAAAAAACATCTAATCATGGGATGTTTACTGTTGTTGAGCTGTTTTGGCATTCAGCCGGTGTTGGCGGCAGGGGAATGCTCGCTTTCGGCCATTTCGGCACAAACACAATATGGCCAAGGTGGCGCGACCTTGGTGTACTCATTTACCTTGACCGACAACGGCGGCTGTAATGCCGAATCGGGTGCCGTCAAAATTATTTCCGATAGCACCCAGTCTGCCACCGTCAATAAAACGGTATGGAGTACCGGTGTCAGCAAACCGACTTCGATCAGTGTGAAACTCGGCGGCAATATCGGCGGCCAAGTGCTGGTCACCGTTAGCTGTAAAAACTGTGCAGCCCCCACCTCGCTCACTTTCACCGGTGTGGTCACGGGTGATTATTTATTCGTGGCCAAACCACTTAGCAGCATCAACAGTACCGTTGCCGCGGACACCGTGCTTCCGTTGGTGGTGTCATTGACTAAAACCGGTTCCCCTGTGCCCGGCGAGTTAGTGATCTGGAAACAACTCAGTGGCCCAAGTACTGCGAGCATTGCCCCCGTCACCGGTAAATTTACTGACGGCAATGGTGAAAACCAAATTAATTTCAAAGCCGGCATAACCGGCATTTATAAAGTTCGCGCCAGCGTTTGTGATCCGGCTGACACTAGATTTTGCACCGAATTATTGGTTGATTTCACTATTGACGTCGGCGGTACACCAGGCAGTCTTCAATTTAACCGGGTTTCTCCGGCTTCGCCGGTTTCCGCTTCGCCTGGCGACAAGGTCACCTTAACCGCGGAATATTTATTCAAGAGTAGCGGCTACATCGGACAAGACGTTGTCTGGTCAATCAGCCCGCTGGGTGGCGCCAGTTTAGGCACCAATATCACGCCAGTGACTGACAGCAGCGGCCGCGTTAGTAATGTGGTGAATATTGATTCAAGCGGCAGCTATACCGTTACTGCAAAAGCGAAATGCGATGGCTCCGAGCCAGGTTGCCAACCCGCCGATATTATTTGGCTTATTAATGTCGGCACCGCCAAACTTGAAATTCTTGGTGGCGATGGCCAAACCGGTGCTATCAATACCATTGCAAGTGGCTTGACGGTATCTGCTACTACCGGTGGCTCAGGTGATGGTGGCTTGACGATAAATTGGAGTGTTGTTTCAGGCGATGCCCTTATTAATTCGACTTCTGGCCCTACCGACACCGGCGGCAAAGCCGCTGCCGATGTTCTTTTCGGCAACACGCCCGGCACTGTAATTGTAAAAGCAGAACGCTCGGACAATCCGGGCATCAGAGTGTTCTTCACCTTGGCTTCGGGTATTCGACAACTCGACAACCTTAGCGGAACCCCGACAGTTGCAGCAGGCCAATCCATTTCATTGATCGCTTTTGCAAATCTGGGCGGCGTGGCAATAACCGATGGCCGCGTTAACTGGACCAATAATAATCCCGGCGCTACCAATATTGGCGTCACATCGGTTCTGGTAGATTTGACCGGCCGTGCAAGCACCACGTTTACAGCAAACCAAGGCGGTTTATTTACCGTAACGGCTTGCTATAACGCCCTGGGTAATGCGACCTGCGTTGGTAGTGACCCGACTACGACTTTCACGATTGATGCCATCGCCTTGAAGAAAACAGCCGGCGATGCTCAATCTATTACCGTTGGTAATCTTTCTTCAGCACTTGCTGTGCAATTGGAAAGCGGCACAGCGCCCAATCCTTTAAGCATTGAATGGACTGTTAGTGGTCCTGCAACATTAACTACGCCCACTACCCCATTGGACGGCTCGGGCAATAGCAATAACACGGTTACTGCAACTGGCCCAGGTGCAATAGTGGTGACGGCAAGTTGGATATCTTCATTGCGAGCATTCCCGACGCAATCGGTGGTTTTTAATTTGAATGCCATTGCTGCGCCCCCTGTTTTATCGCCTGTTAGCAGCAATCCGCTGATTGCAACTGTTGGCACACCATTTAATGCCGTAGTGCGTTTGACCGACTCAAGCAGCATTCCCATTGCGGGCGCGAGTATAAAATTTAGTAGCAGCACGGGCGTCAATAGTACGCCGACAATTGTCACCACCGATAGCGGTGGCCGAGCAGACTCAGGGGCAATTTTTACCGCACAAGTAGCGGGGCTCCTTAACAATGTGGTGATTGCAGAGTATGACCCGACACCTGTGTCGCCTAGTTCTGGCGACGAAGTTATTTTTCGATTTAACGTGAATGCTAGTGCTCCACCGGTGGTTCGCACCTTGCTAAATCACGATGGCGATGGGCAGAGTACGCCGGCTGGTTTGGCATTCCCCCTGAATGTCGTGGTGCAAGCACTCGACAACGGTTTGTCGGCACCGGACGGCACACAGATTCAATATTCGATCGATGCCAGCAGCACTGCAACCGGCGCAGTATTAAGTTGCTGCGGCACCACGTCCGGCAGCTTTTCAGGTGTCGGTGTAACGGCTGGCACTACGCAGGGAAATTTGGTCGTCCGTGCACAACGAGTAGATGACGCGACTGCATTTGTATTGTTCAATTTGACCGTCGCTCCACCTGTTCTGCAAAGTATTGTAGTAACGCCAGCAACTCCAACTATTGCATATAATGGAGCGCAAACTTTTGTAGCAACCGGCAGCTTTAGCGATACGAGTACGGCAGACATTTCTGCCACTGTGACATGGACAAGTTCGAATACTTCTTTAGCCACTATGACCGGTGCTACTGCCAATGGCGCGGGTTCATTTACCGGTGGTGCAACGACGATTACCGCAACACAAGGTGTGATTAGTGGAACCGCCACATTAAATGTCACGGCGGCGCCCGTTGTACTTGTATCGATTGCAGTAACGCCCGCCACCCCAAGCATTACATTCAATGGTTCGCAAACATTTGTCGCTACCGGCACATATAACGATAGTTCGACTGTAGATATTTCTGCATCGGTTGTATGGACAAGTTCAAACACCACGCTTGCAACGATGACCGGCGCTACAGCCAACGCTGCAGGTTCGTTTACCGGCGGCGCGACAACGATTACTGCAACGCAAGGAGCGATTAATGGCACTGCGACATTGAATGTCACTGCTACGCCAGTCGTGTTGGTGTCGATTGCCGTCACACCCGCCACTACCACCATTGCAAGTAATGGA
>JAYSQD010000067.1:0-2745 GCA_043721835.1 Arenimonas sp.
GGGCGCAGCAAGCAGGCGCCCCTACGGTTGGTATTGGTAGAGCGGGCGCAGCAAGCAAGCGTCCCTACGTTGGGTATCTATAACAAAAAACTAACATCACAGTCCCGATGACGTCAATGTTTTGACGGCTTAGCTAAAATACGGTAATGTCCATTGACCGAACTGTTAGGAAAGTATATGGCAACCCGAAAATTCAAAGGTATTACCCGTCAGGAAGTAGTAGAGAAAAGCGCCGCCGGCTGGATGATGCGTATTCAACGCCAAAAAGTACTTACCCAGGAGTATTTCGCTGATGGTACCTATGGTTCAAAAAATAAAGCCCGCATTGCTGCCGAAGCGCGTTATCAAGTCCTGGTAAAAAAACTACCACCACCAACGGCTCAGGGCGATTCGAAAAGTGTTCGTAATACGTCGGGCAAAGTCGGCGTTCGTTTATCGATCACCAAAGGCAGATTTAAAGATTCGCAAGACCTGGAATCGTATGTAGCGTTTTGGCGTGTTGAAGGCGTCGATCACACGATTCAATTTGCTTGCTTGAAGTATGGCAAGCGTGCTGCTTTTAAACGCGCATCGATCGCACGTGACAAGCAAACCACGGATCGCGACGCGATCGAAAAAGAATTCAAGCGCAGTAAATAAGCAACGCAATAAACCCGTAGGAGCGCCTTTAGGCGCGAGCGACCACGCCAGATCTGTCGCGCCTAAAGGCGCTCCTACGGTCAAACCACTTATTTTTCTAACAAATACTTCTGCCAGAACAACATGCTGGCGGCACCAAAATAATCGTTGTTGGATTTTTTCTGGAAGCCATGGCCTTCGTCCTTGTACATCAAATACCAGACATCGCCGCCATTGCTACGCACTGCTTTCACCATCTGTTCCGCTTCGGTATAAGGCACGCGTGGGTCGTTGAAACCCTGGGCAACAAATAGTGGATGAGTAATGTTTTTTGCATTATTCAAGGGCGCAATTTTTTCATGAAAGGCACGCATTTCCGGTTCGCGTTCATCGCCATATTCGGCGCGACGTAAATCACGGCGATAACTTTCGGTATTGGTCAGAAAGGTGGTGAAGTTAGAAATGCCGACAACATCGATACCGGCACGAATACGCTCGTTGTAATCTACCATGCTTGCCAAGACCATATAGCCGCCATAACTTCCGCCGGAAACACCGACGCGATCTTTATCCAAGCTAGGTTGTGTTGCAATCCAGTCGAGCAAGGCACCAATATCTTTCACCGAATCTTTCCGTTTCAAACCATTGTCGAGCTGTAAATAATTTTTACCGTAACCCGTTGAGCCGCGTACATTGGGCATCAATACCGCGACTTTTAATTCACGCAGCATGAATTGAATGCTGGGGTTAAAGGTCGGGAACGATTGACCTTCCGGTCCACCGTGAATGCTGATGATGACCGGGAAGGGCCCCTTACCTTCAGGCTTGTATAAAAAAGCCGGAATTTTCTTGCCGTCAAAACTTTTATAGCGCACCAGTGTTGGCGTGATAAAGGTATTGGAATCCAGACCGCCGACTTCACTCTGCGACCAGCGAGTTAGTTGCGCTGTTTTCAGGTCGATAACATAGACATCGGTAGGCGAAGTCGCGGTATTGATACTTAACGCAAGCTGTTGGCCATTGGGTGAAAACTGGAAACCGCCGACTACGCCAATCGGAAGCTTTGGCAGTTTATGTGCAGCATAGGTCTTGGTGTCCAGTGCCCGCAGCGTCGAGATGCCGTCTTCGTTGGTGACAAAGGCAATGCGTGAGCCGTCGTCACTTTGTGCGATACCTTCAACATCCCAGGGAATATTTTTACTGATAACGGTAACTTTATTGCTGGTAAAATCATGAAACCGTAAATGCTGGAATTCCGATTCTTCATCCGAAACAAAAAATACGCCCTTGCCATTGCGGGCGAATTGAAAATCACTAAATGCCGCTTTGCCGCCATCGACCGGGAACAAGGTCAATTTGCCGGTGCTTAAATCCACTTCGCCGGGGCGTGAATCATTGGCAGAAATATATTGGCTAACGAGTAATTTTTTTCCATCGGCAGAAAAATCCGACGCGCCCCAGGAGCCACCTTCCTGAACGACTAACTTGGCGACGCCATCCAGACCACGCACCCAGATGTCGGTATCTTTACCGTTACGCAGCGTACTGCTGTAAGCCATTTGCATGCCGTCTTGCGACCATAGCCCACCTTGATTGCGGGACTTGCCGTCGGTCAGCATACGTACCTGACGCGATTTTAAATCGTAGTAGTGCAATTGATAAAATTCGTTACCGCCAATGTCTTTGCTAAATAAAAAACCATGGCCATTTTTGGTGGGTTGAACATTTGCGCCAGACACTGGCTCACGATAAAACGTGAGTTGCTCGCGCATACCCATTGGTTTTGCTATGCGATGCACTTGCGAGGTGTCACCAAAGCGCGTGGTGATCAACATGCTGCTATTGTCTAGCCAGCCTTGGAAGCTTGCAGCACGGGTGTTTTGATATTGATTTAAACGATCAATTAATTCGATCGGAATCGCAGGTAAATTTTCACTGATGCGATTACCACTTTCGATGCGCTCGACCTTAGCTGCATCGGCGGCAAATATAGCGGTTGAGCTGAATAAGGCGAGAGCAAGCAGGGTAGTTCGCATAAGTCCTCCGGGGTAGGCCGATAGACTAACGCAATTGTGATTCATGTAGGAGGCCGCTTGCGGGCGACAAATGCATCACGTCGCCCGCAAG
>JAYSQD010000068.1:0-7156 GCA_043721835.1 Arenimonas sp.
CTTGCGGGCGACCCGGCTTTGGAACAACACGTCGCCCGCAAGCGGCCTCCTTCATCAGATTGCTTCCACACATACAAAATATCCGTGGGAGCGCCCGTCAGGCGCGAAAACCCCGCCAGATATTTTGCGCCTAAAGGCGCTCCTACAACCAACCCTGCTGACGTGCCAGCCTGTACGCTTCAATACGATTCGACACGCCCAGCTTGCTGATAATTTCCGATAAATAATTTCGCACCGTGCCTTGCGATAGTGAAAGTTGTTCGGCAATTTCAGCTGAGCTACTGCCTTCACCAGCTAGTCGTAAAACCTGACGTTCGCGATCAGTCAGCGGATCTTGTTCGGTCCAGGCTGCCATCGCGAGTTGAGGGTCAATCACACGACCACCACGATGCACTTGTCGCAAGGCATCGGCTAATTGTGCCGATGGCGAGTCTTTCAATAAATAACCGCGTACACCGGCATCGAGCGCACGGCGAAGATAACCGGCGCGAGCAAATGTGGTCACAATGACTACGCGAGTATTACCGGTATCGTCATGAACCCGTTGCGCGAGTTCGAGCCCGGTAAGTTTCGGCATTTCGATATCCGAAACTACAAGATCAGGCTTATGCAGTTTTATTAAATTCCACGCCTGTTCGCCATCGGCGGCATCGGCAACAATTTCAAAGTCTGTTTCAAGTTTCAGCAAAGCCACCAGTGCGCCACGCACCATTGCCTGGTCTTCGGCAAGAACAATACGAATCATTTGATGCTTTCAGGGGAAATAAACATGACGAACATTAACATTAACATTAACATTCACGGTTGCGTGTGACCAGACTGTTCACAGCATTGCCGACTAACCGGTGTTCGCCGATCGGACAGCTCAGCTTGAGTCGCACTCCACCGTTCGGTCCGGTATCAATTTCCAATAGGCCACCGAGTAATTCAAGTCTTTCTCGCATGCCGTTAAGGCCGTGTCCGGGCGTGACCAGTTTATTTTTTCCATCATCGGAAATTTGCAGCTGCAAGGTATTTTTATTTTTAAGCAGTTCAATTTCGACATGCCCGGCGTTTGAATGCCGAATGATATTGGTCACCGCTTCGCGTACTGCCAATGCCAATACGGTTTCGACTTCTGTCGATAATTCCACGGGCGCAAGCTGATAATGCAGTTGAATATCGGCTGACAACAGCGAGAGCCTTGCATTCGCCAGCTCCGCTTCCAGTCCTGCCAAGCGTATTCCAGCTACTGCCATCCGAATCTGGCCAAGTGAATCGCGCGCAATTTTTTCGACGTCGCGAATCTCTACAGCAGCGGCATTAGGGTCGCGGTCGAACAGGCGGCTGGCAAGTTCACTTTTCATCACGATAAGTGACATGGTGTGGCCCAGAACATCGTGCAGATCGCGCCCAATCCGTTCGCGCTCGGCACTTTGCGCCAGCCGTTGAACTTCCTGCTGGCTCAGCCTCAGGCTTTGATTGCTGCGCTCGATACTGCGGCTGTAGAGCGTATAAAAAACCAGCATGCTCGCCATCACGGCCGTTGTCGCAAAAAACAGGATGTGAAGTTTCAGCCAGAATGTCTGGATAGCCATCAATACGAGTGCGACTATCAGAAACAACAAGGCGTTTCTTGCCTTGAACACATAGGCCGCGGAAATAACCCCATAAATCAGGTAGGTGTTAGCGCCCAAATTGAAGGGTAAAACGGCATAACACAAGAGCACTATTGCGCTTGAAATAAAAATCATGTGGCGGCCGTTGTTTCGATAGGACATGAAATGCAGCGGCAGAAAAATAGCCAGACTACCTAGTGTAACGATGATGTGGGTGCTTCCGAAGCGCGGGTTGAAAAACAGCGGCAGAAACAGAAACATCAAATACACAAGGTTTATATAAGGCATGTATTTGTATCGATGCACTTCGCTGCCACTCTCCGAAGCCAGCTGCCGGTATTCTTCACGGGCAGGCTGGTAAAAACGCGACCACCATGAAACTTTGTCCGTTATGGCTTTTTTGTCTGGTAGCGTCATGCGTATTCCCGGAATTATTTATCGAATTTCAACATTGTCTATCGTAAAATTGAACTCGCCTTCCGGACCATTCGCATTGAACGAGAAACCGGTGACTGTGGATAATTCTAGTCCTTCGAAGCCATCAAGAGGAAGCCGGACTTCTTTCCATTCAGAGCCTGATTTAAAGCTTTGACTGGGTGGAACACCACCCGCGCCGGTACTGGAAAATGTCATGACACTATACGTGCTGCCATCACCTTTTACCCAGAATACCAATTCTTTTGAATTTTCATAATTAGTCGGCTGCATGGGTTTATCACCCGGTCCAAAAAACACACCGGCCCATGGAAACGCAAAGCCCGGTTTGATTTGTCCACTAATTTCCAGTGCGCCATGACTATTGTTCGCACCCTTGCTGATAAGACGCATGGTGGCAACGGATGCGCCATTCATTTGTTGGTCGGTGGTGATATGCCAGCCATAGCCGTAGCGACTGCTGATTTTGTCCTGCTCAAAATCACTAATGAGTGCGCTGGTGGGCAGTGCTGCTGACTGCTTCGGCGCTTCCGTGGTTTTTACGCGATTGAATCGATAACCATTCTTCCAGATAAATTCGATCTTGCGTGTATTGGTAATGTTTTTTGTCGGGTTGCCACTTACCAGAACTAAATCTGCCCGCATACCGACGGCAATACGTCCACGATCATTCAATCCAAATATTTTAGCGGGCAGGGCAGTGGCCGCATTCAATGCTTCCGTTGGGGACAAACCGGCTTTCACTAAAAGTGAAAGTTCACCATGCAAACTGGCGCCATGAGTGGTACTCGGATTACCTGCATCGGTACCAGCCAATAAAGGAATGCCTGCCGCATGCAAAAGTTTTACGCTTGCCAATGCATTTTCAAGAACTTTAGGGTTCTGCCATTGCGGCGGGAAACTCGCCTTGAGTGCATTGCTTTGCAGTACCGTCAAATAATCTTTCAATTGCACATCGGCGGCTAATTTTTTACCTTCATCGGCACCAGCAAGACTGCCGGTAACTGACAAGGTCGGCACTATGAACAACTGTTGTTTTTTTGCCTGTTCGATAAACGCGGCATCGGCAACTTGATCAATAAAAATATGGACTAATCCGTCGGCATCCTGATCTGTCATTGTTTTTGCTTGTTGGAATGAAGCAATATGGATCAATGCTTTTTTATTATTCTTGTGTGCCGATTGAATTAAGGCTTTAGTCACATCCGGCGTCAGTGATTTTATTTTTACATTCGGGCCATAGCCACTGCCATCATCGAAAACTATTTTGATGTAATCGGAACCTTCTTTGACGCGATCTTTTACGAAGCCGGAGGCTTGGTTAGCGGTGTTCAAGGTCGGTATTTTCATGCCATATTCGGTGCCGTGACCGCCAGGAACCGTTGCCAAAGTACCGGCAGACCATAAATCGGCTTGCTCGACACGGCCAAAACTCTCGCGTTGTTTTTTAGCGGCGGCCAGTAAATGCCAATCGCTGAACATATCCATTTCAGTGGTCACTCCAAAACGCAGCGCGTCTTTTTGGGCGTCGCCATAGGTATGGGTATGCGAATCGATCAAGCCCGGCAATAGAGTTTTTCCAGTACCATCATAGAGCGCAATATTGCCGGAAATTTTTATATGCGTGCCAATGGCTGCAATCTTGCCATGTTCGACGAGTACCGAAGTTTTTTCGATGGTTTTCTGACCATCAAAAACCCGAACATTCTTGATGACGAATGAATTTCCCTCCTGTTTGACGATAACTTGATCGGGGTTTTTATCGTTCTTGTTTTGCGCTGGCGAATTGAGCAATACGGACGAACCCGCTGCCGCCACCAGAAGGGAACATGCCAATGCTACTTGCCAGCCGCTTGAAATTTTCATTAAAAATTCCTTATTTAAGCTTCATCCGTGACCAGAACGTCACTGCAAGCCAGAGCATGGACAGCGTGAACATGACCAGATACAAGATGTGTATCCAAATTGGCGTGCCAAGATCATCGCCAATCACCTTCAACGCGATTTGCGCGGCATGATACGAAGGCCAGATCGGTGCGAGTGTGCCGAGAAATTTCGGCAGCATATTAATAGGTAGCCACAGGCCCGACAAAAACGCCATCGGTAAATAAATAAAATTCACGATAGCAGGCGCTGCTTGCCCGTTCACCAATATACCGATGACCAGACCCATGGCACAGAATGGCAATGAGCTCAGCAGGCTGATGATCAGCAATTGCGACCATTGCAGTGCACTTAAATCCACACCGCCAAACGTACTGGAAAGTAATGCCAATTCGATGAAAATGATTAGTGCGAAAATCAGCGCCATTACCATTTTCGATACGAAGTAGGCACCTGGTAAGGCGGGAACCGCCCGGCGCCATTTTAACCAGCCTTGATCTTTTTCAAGCGCAACACTCACGCCAAAACCGAACAGGCCAGGCCCCATAACACCGAATATCGAATAAGTCGCCAGTAAATACGTACTCATTTCGGCTTTGCCGTGTCCCATCAAAATACCAAACAAGGTATAGAACATGGCCGGAAAAACCAGTGCGGGCAGGGCAAACATGGGCATCCGCAACATACGAATAAATTCAAAGCGGGCTTCAGTTAAGTAAACAGAAAGAGCGCTGTATTGTGAAATAGGCGATGCAGTAGTCATTACACTGGTTCCTTGGTCAATTCAACAAATGCTTCAGCTAAACCGGCGCGTTTTATTTCCAATTGTTGAAGTGTTGGGTCTTCGATTAATAGGCGCCGACATACTGATTCGGCATCACTCGTTTGAATCGTCAGGTACAGGCCGTCATATCCAACGCTTTCAATGTTTGGCCAATGTTTAATGTCGGCAATATTGAGACCACTAACGCAGCGAATTTTTCGCAACGCGACTCGCGAACGAATCGATTCAACACTGCCTTCGGCAATAACCGAGCCTTGGGCGATGACGATTACGCGATTCGCCAATGCTTCTGCTTCCTCCAAATAATGCGTGGTCAGCACGACGGCACAACCTTCTGCCACCAGTTTGCGTAAACTCACCCACATCGCTTCGCGTGCTTCTATATCAAGGCCTACTGTGGGTTCATCCAAAAATAGAATGTCGACTTCGGCACAAATAGCCATCGCAAACTGCACGCGACGCTGTTGGCCGCCGGATAATTTTCCATAGGGACGCTGTAATAAATCCGTGATGCCTGACATTGCTGCGATTTCTTTCAACTCACGCGGAAACGGATAATACGATTGCGTCAGCCTTATCAATTCCGACACCCGTAAAGTTTCAGGCAGCGCGGCGCTTTGCAACATCACGCCAATGCGTTGCCGTGCCGCAAGAGCTTGCGGTTCTTGATTGAACAGACTGACTTTTCCGGAATCCGCTTCAATCAGATTTAGCAATAATGAAACTGAAGTCGTCTTGCCAGCACCGTTCGGGCCAAGCAGGGCGAGAATTTCGCCAGCGTGTACTGATAAGCTGAGCCCGTTCAGTGCAGTGACATTGCCATAGCGTTTGCTGACATTCTCAAGCTTTGCCAGCGTCGTAGTTGTATTTTGTAAATCGCACATAGGTGTTTCCTCCATGCGAGCAGTGTGCTGATTCGGTACGTGGCCCGTTAGTGGGCATCGTCAGCTGTGGGGTGTGACATTTGTCAGGTGTTGTCGGGCCTTCTAGGCCCGAAAGAAATAATATTATTCCCTTGTAGGACGGCC
Source organism: Arenimonas sp. (assembly GCA_043721835.1). GTDB lineage: Bacteria > Pseudomonadota > Gammaproteobacteria > Xanthomonadales > Xanthomonadaceae > Arenimonas. The sequence goes on from JAYSQD010000068.1 coordinate 5,730, forward strand.
TTCTAGGCCCGACGAGATCCGACACTTTGCTTTAAACTCGCAAGGCATCCATCAAACTTGGAAACATTATGAGTAAACACATCAGCGGCCTTTTCGATGTAAAAATGAGCCCGCAAACTGCATCGGAAAACGAAGACGTCAGCATTTCACGCATGCTACTCGATAAGCAATTTCATGGTGATCTTGAAGCCAGCAGCAAAGGCCAAATGCTTGCGCATAGGACATCAATAAATGGTTCTGCCGGCTATGTGGCCATGGAAAAAGCCGTTGGCACTTTGCAGGGCCGCAAAGGTAGTTTTGTTTTGCAACACAGCGGTACGATGAATCGTGGTGAAGCGACGCTTGTACTAACGGTGGTGCCTGATTCGGGCACTGATGAATTGGAAGGCTTGTCGGGAAGCATGACGATTACAATTACCGATGGTAAACATTACTACGGTTTTGATTACAGCTTGCCTGAAAAATAATTCGTCTTTCCGACAAGAGTCGGAACCCAGAACTAGCAACGTAGCGAAGTGCAAATAACGCTTTGAACCAAACTTTTAGCCCCCGTTTTTCAACGGGGTGACGTTGTGCCGGAGCGTCCATTTTAAAAAATCCGTAATATTCCCTTACAAGAAATTAAATAAATCCTGATTTCAATATTTACAGTGCTTTGTAAATAATGCTCTATGAAAAACCCTTGTGTTTACATTTTAGCCAGTCAGCGAAACGGCACCCTTAATACAGGTGTTACCTCGGACCTGATACGGCGTGTTTGGCAACATAAGAACGATTTAGTGAAGGGATTTACAATGCAATACGAGGTTCATTCCTTGGTTTGGTACGAATTGCATGGCGATATGTATGCCGCTATCACTCGCGAGAAGCAGATAAAAGAATGGCGCAGGCAATGGAAGCTTGAGTTAATTGAAAAAATAAATCCTCATTGGGATGATCTTTATAAAGAACTAATTTAATTTTATATCCTTTAAAATAATAAAGGATTTGTCCTCCCGACGAAAGTCGGGACCCAGAACTAGCAACGTAGCGAAGTACAAATAACGCTTTGAACCAAACTTCTGCGCCCCTTTTTTCAACGGGGTGACGCTCTGCTTCATTACAAAATTTATCCGTCTTCCCGACGAAAGTCGGGATCCAGAAGCCACTTCGAAGCAATATCTAAATGGCGCTTCGCACTTCGCTTCTGGGCCCCGTTTTTCAACGGGGTGAGGCTCTGCTCCATTACTAAATTTATCCGTCTTCCCGACGAAAGTCGGGATACAGAAGCCACTTCGAAGCAATATCTAAATGGCGCTTCGCACTTCGCTTCTGGGCCCCGTTTTTCAACGGGGTGACGCTCTGCTCCATTACTAAATTTATCCGTCTTCCCGACGAAAGTCGGGATACAGAAGCCACTTCGAAGCAATATCTAAATGGCGCTTCGC
>JAYSQD010000069.1:0-7487 GCA_043721835.1 Arenimonas sp.
AAGGCTTACGAAGAATTTTGGGCGCAGCAAGCAGGCGCCCCTACGGGTTAAATTTATGGCTAATCTGGTAAATAATGTAGCCCGGGTCACGTTCTACCGAACCGGGTTTTGAAGAATTACCAATATCGTCATATGTGCATCTTCATCACGCACAATTTCCAAGCGAAGATTTCTTATTTCACAATGAGTAACCACCTAGGTCGGTGGAACGTAAGCCATGACTTGCGGACAAAATCGTTTCGACCTGCAACGGCATATCAATTACACAATGCCATTGTTTGGGGGTGGCTTTACCACGGTTGATCAAATTGCCAATGCCGATACGAATGGCAGCATGTTGTCCGCCGCTTTCACCTTCGGTCGCGATTTCCAGAAAGGTGGCTGGGCTATCGGCCCTTATGGCCGTTTGACCTACACCAAACTCAACTTCGATGCCTACGATGAATTTCTATTAAGCGGCAATGGTTCCGGCCTCGGTTTACATATCGCAGAACGCAGCCTGACTTCCGTCACCACCGTAATCGGCAGTAAATTTGCCTATAGCCATAGCACCGACTGGGGCGTGTTGATGCCGCATTTGCAGCTTGAATGGGAGCGTGAATTCAAAGACGACCCGCAAACCATCCAGGCCTCATTTATTTATGACCCAACCGGCACACCGATTACCGTCACGGGCAATCCCGAAGACAAGAGCTTCTTCCGGATTGGGCTAGGGTTATCGATGATTCGCTCGCGCGGTCGCTCAGGATTTATTTACTACGAAAAAATGATTGGCCGCGACCGACTCGATCAAGACACCTTGTCGATGGGACTGCGAATGGAATTCTGATTTGTGGGCGTGTTGCTTGCCGTTCAATAATTTTGTTACACCCGAATATTTACGGACAGGGCGCAGCAAGCAGGCGCGCCTACGTTAGATATCACGACATTGGATTTTGGCGGGCGATACCTACACTGCGAAATTTAGTTTTTAGGCGCGCTTTGTAGCGAAGCTTTTTTGAATTCCACAGCCCGCCGAGCAAGCGCGTATGCAGCTTCCTGAACCTCAGCTCTTGCCGTACCTTTTCCTGAGTTACTCATCACGGCTACCGAGATGCCGTATTCCGGCAACAACATGAAGAAGGCTGCAGCTCCTTGCTGAGCTCCTCCGTGGTGGAATATTTGCGTCGGTTGTTTTTCGCCCAGCAAACGCACCGAAGTGTCGATGCGCCAACCAACCCCGTAGTTTTCGGGATTCATGCTGCCATCGGCCAAGGCTTGTGGTGTCCACAAAGTTTTCTTGGATTTTTTCGATACGAAATCATCACCCAGTAATGCAGCGCCCAAATGCACGAGGTCGGATGGTGTAGTAACAAGTCCGCCACCGGCAATCTTATAGCTCGAATTGATGGGGTATGAAGGCGTGTAAAGTCCTGCCTCTGCTTGATAGAACGCAACGCGGCCAGGCATTGCCGCCGTTGTATCAACTGCAGTATCGGTCATTCCAGCCGGGCTAAATACCATTTCATCAAGTATTTTCGGAAAGGTTTTTTGCGATGCGCCTTCCATTAGTCGCGAGAGCAACGAGTAGCCGAAAGTCGAATACTGGAAACCGGTACCGGGCTCGAAGCGTAGTCCATCATCGACGAACATAGCGAGGCCATCAGCAACGCTGGAATATTCGTGCGTTGAGTAATTTTCATGCCAGCCCATCCACCACTGAGGAATCCACGAATAATGGCGGATTCCGGCGCGATGCGAGCCGAGCTGGTTCGCGGTTAACGGTTGCAGTGCCGTGGGCAGGCCAATCACATAGTGCGAGATCGGTTTGTTGATATCTATTTTGCCGGCATCAATCAAGCGCACCAGAGCAACGGCAGTAAGTGGCTTGGCAACGCTGCCAGTGCGATAGCGCGAATGCACCGTCGCAAATTGTTTGTTTTCGATATTGGCGAAACCGGTAGCTCCTGCCCATTGCAGTTTTCCGTCATAAGCAATGGCGGCCGACATCGATGGAAGCCCGGCTTTCTCGCGGCTCGCCCGCAAATCTTTCAACAAATTATGCGAAAGCTCTCCCGGCAATCCCGGCGCAGAGACTCGATCATCGCTGTCGGCGGGTATCGCCGGCAAGCTTTCGTCCGGATAATCCCACCGACCGAAGAAAACCAGATTGGGCCCTAACAGTACGGCACTCACCAGCAAGAAGCGGACCAAGTGCCGCAATAGACGAAGCCGTAAACTGCGGGTAGGCGTAATTTGATTCACAACATTCCAATAGCTTGGGCGAGTTGCCTTGAACTATAGCAATGGCTTTTTTCAGTGGTAGGTGCCAAAAGTCAGCTAGAGCACGGATTCATTGATAATGCTGCGCAGCTCAGAACGTCAAGCTTAAACATCAACCCGGCACGCGACGTATTTTCGCACCTAATCCGCTTAATTTTTCTTCGATGTTTTCGTAGCCGCGATCAATATGATAAATCCGGTCGATAACGGTTTCGCCTTTCGCGACCAGGCCTGCCAATACCAATGATGCCGATGCACGTAAATCAGTCGCCATAATCGGTGCGCCGGTCAGGGTTTCAACGCCGCGAATAATTGCGGTGTGGCCGTCGATTTGAATATCGGCACCGAGACGCATTAATTCATTCATATGCATGAAACGATTTTCGAAAATAGTTTCCTTGATAACACCCACGCCATCGGCCATGCAATTCATTGCGGCAAATTGCGCCTGCATATCGGTAGGGAATGCGGGATAAGGCGCAGTGGTCAAACTCACGGCTTTCGGACGCTTGCCGTGCATATTCAATTCAATGAAATCTGCACCGGTGGTAATTTCGGCACCGGCGTCTTCCAGTTTTTGCAGAACAACATCCAGAATATCGGAGCGGGTTTTTTTACAGATAACACGGCCGCCCGTCATTGCACCGGCAATCAGGAAAGTGCCGGTTTCGATTCGATCCGGCATCACGTCGTAATGGCAACCACGCAAACTATCGACGCCTTCAATAATCATTTTATTGGTACCAGCGCCCTGGATTTTTGCACCCATCGCTATTAGGCAATTTGCCAAATCCACTACTTCGGGTTCTTCGGCACAGTTCTCGAGAACCGAGGTGCCTTTCGCCAATACCGCTGCACTCAATACATTTTCGGTACCCGTCACGGTGACCATATCGAAAACATAACGGCCACCTTTCAGGCGATCGCATTTTGCTTTGACGAAACCATTTTCAACCACCACGTCGGCACCCAGAGCAATCAGGCCGCGAATATGTTGTTCGACCGGGCGCGAACCAATCGCGCAGCCGCCGGGCAATGAGACTTCGGCATGACCATACTTCGCCAGCAAGGGCCCGAGTACCAGAATCGAAGCGCGCATGGTTTTCACCAATTCGTAAGGCGCAACGGTGTTGATGGGGTGCGTGGCATCCACGGTAATCGTCAGTTTTTCATCGATACTGAGCTGCGCGCCCAAGGCACCCAGCAAACCCACCGTGGTCGTCACATCATGCAGATGCGGCACATTACCAATCGAGATCGGGCTATCGGCCAATAAAGTGGCGCATAAAATTGGCAACACGGCGTTTTTCGCGCCGGAAATTTGCACTTCGCCATTCAATACTTCGCCGCCAGTAACAATAATTTTTGCCATGTGATTTTTTCTTCTTGGAAATAGTTAGTCGAAAGTCGAATTACTGGGAAGCCTGCGCTTCTTGCGGAGTCAGCGTGCGCAGCGCCAAGGCGTGGATTTCGCCACCCATCAAAGACCCCAGCGTTGCGTAAACCATACGATGTCTGGCCAAGGGCATTTTGCCTTGGAAAGCTTCGGCGATGACGACCGCTTCGAAGTGAACACCGTCTTCGCCCGTTACCTGGGCATTGGCACCGGGCATACCGGCATGGATTAGGTCTTGAATTTGTTGGGCGTTCATCGGCGGCTTATGAAATTAGGGGGTTTAATGGGTGCATTGGATTACAATAAGCCCACATGATACCGCCAACCCTGCTTTGATGAACGCTAATCTGAAGAACGAAGCGCTAACCGATGGCCCCCTGATTAAAAGCGGTCATCGCGTGATGTCGGTTGAAATTCAAGCGCTGCAAGCCGTTCAAGCCAGAATTGGCGCTGATTTTGCCGCCGCCTGCCGCTTATTGCTGCAATGCCAAGGCCGCGTAATCTGTACTGGCATGGGCAAGTCGGGCCATATCGCGACCAAAATTGCCGCCACCCTAGCTTCGACCGGAACGCCTGCTTTTTTTGTGCATCCCGGTGAAGCCAGCCATGGCGACCTGGGCATGATCACCGACGCCGATGTTGTACTGGCGCTTTCCAACTCGGGTGAAACCGAAGAACTGCTCATCATTGTTCCGGTCTTGAAGCGCCAAGGAAATATTCTGATCAGCCTGACCGGCAAGCCCGGTTCCAGTCTGGCGAACGCCGCCGATGTGCATCTGGACGTGAGCGTTCCGGAAGAAGCCTGCCCTTTGGGCTTGGCACCGACTTCGAGCACCACCGCGGCATTGGTCATGGGCGATGCCCTTGCCGTTAGTTTATTGGAAGCTCGCGGTTTTACCGCCGATGATTTTGCCCGCTCGCACCCCGCCGGTAGTTTAGGCCGCCGTTTATTGCTGCATATCAGCGACATCATGCATGCCGGCAGCGAAGTGCCGCGTGTGGGCATCAATGCCACTGCCAGCGACGCCTTGGTTGAAATGAGCCGCAAGCGATTGGGCATGACCGCCATTGTCGATAGCGAAGATCGTTTGCTCGGTGTGTTTACTGATGGCGATTTGCGTCGCGCACTCGACGATGCCCAAATCGATTTACGCAATACACCGGTAAAACAATTGATGGCGCATTCGCCGAAAACAATTCTTGCCGATGCTTTGGCTGTTGAAGCCGCACATTTGATGGAGCAATACAAAATCAACGCACTTGTCGTTGTCGACGCTGAAAAACATGTGGTCGGCGCCTTGAATATTCACGATTTGCTTCGCGCGCGCGTGGTGTAAGTAATGGCATTGGAATTGGCGGAATTACAAAAACGCGCAAAAAATATACGTCTGGTTTGTTTCGATGTTGATGGCACGCTAACCGATGGCAAACTGTATTTCGACAGCGAAGGCCGCGAAAGCAAAGCCTTCCATGTACATGATGGCCAAGGCCTGCGCTTACTGGAAGACAATGGCATCGCGGTCGCATTCATTACTGCACGCGCAAGTGAATCAGCAAAAGCACGCGCGCGTGATCTGCGTTTATCGCATGTATTTATTGGCGTGAAAGACAAAGCCGCCTGTATCAAAGCTTTGTGCGAGCAATTAAATATCACAACGCAACAAGCAGCTTTTATGGGCGACGATGTGCCCGATCTAGCCGCGATGAAACTTTGTGCGCTCGCCTGCATACCCGCCAATGCGCATCCTTGGATGCTTGACCACGCCGATTGGGTTATCCCGAAAAATGCCGGCGATGGTGCCGCACGGACATTATGCGATTTCATTCTTGAATCGCAAAACCTGATGCCTGTCATCCTGAAAAAATGGGGCGTCACGCCATGACGCGAAATATTTGGACTATTTTATTTTTCGTATTGGCCGTGCTTACCAGTATCTTGGTTTGGAATTTGCGTTCCAAGCAGGAAATGAAAGCCGAAGGCCCTAACCGCTCCGACTACGTGCTACATAATTTTGAAATGACCACGCTCGACGACAAGGGCAAAGAAGCGTTCACGCTGAAATCGCCTTACCTCGAGCGCGACCCGAAAGGCAAAACCCTCAGCATTCTGACGCCGAAATTTAGCTTCCCCGATAATAACGGCGGCATGTGGCATGCCAACTCGGGCAATGCCTGGGTGGGGCCGAAAGCGGAAGAAGTCCGTTTGCAAGACAAAGTCGAAATGATTGGCCCAAAAACTGCCAGTGGCCAACAAACCCGCTTTAATGCTCCACAACTGACGATTTACCCGAAGAAAAACACCGCCCAAAGCAAGGATGTCGTGACCATTACCCGCGCCGACTCTATACTTCAAGGCCACGGCTTGCAGGTTGATATGCAGGCCAAACGATTTCAACTTTTAGCCGATGTAAAAGGACGATATGCGCCTGCTCGCCGTTAGCCTCACCCTACTCGCTGCCTCACTATCGCTTTCACCGATAGTGCTGGGCAAATCCTCCGATCGCAATCAGCCCATGGACGTTCAGGCCGATAGCACCAATGCCTTGATGGAAGACGATAGTGATTCCACTCTGGACGGTAATGTAGTGATTACCCAGGGCACGCTCGAAATAAAATCGGACCGCGCCATTATTCATCGCAGCAAGGGTGATATCGACAAGGTCACGCTAACCGGAGGCCCGGTCGTGATGAAGCAAATCAACGACACCGGCGAGCCGATGAACGCACAAGCATCGACAATTATTTACACCCTAAGCTCGGATTTAATTTTGCTCAAAGGCAATGTGGTTATTAACCAACCACGTGGCTCGATGCGTGGCGAAAATGTCAAATACGATTTGAAAACCGGTCGTCTAGACGGCGGTGGTGACGGCAATCGCGTTTCCATGCGCATCATGCCAAAAAATAAAGCCCCCGCAGAAGCCAAACCCTAATGTTGCACGCAAAAGGTTTGCGCAAGCGCTACAAATCGCGCGAAGTCGTACGTGACTTTGGCCTGGATTTGCATCCGGGCGAAGTGGTAGGCCTGCTCGGGCCGAACGGTGCCGGCAAAACCACCTGCTTTTACATGATTGTCGGTTTGGTGCCAGCCGATGCCGGCGAAATTTATTTCAATGAACGCGATATTACTGGTATGCCAATGCACGAACGTGCGCAATTGGGCATCGGCTATCTACCACAGGAAGCTTCGGTATTCCGCAAACTCACTGTCGCAGAAAACATCATGGCGGTACTTGAACTTCGCAAAGAGCTCAGTAGCGCTGATCGAAAAAAAGAACAGGAAAGCCTGCTCGAAGAATTACATGTCACCCATGTTGCAAAACAATTAGGTGCCAGCTTGTCGGGTGGCGAACGCCGACGCGTTGAAATTGCACGTTCACTCGCGGCAAACCCGCGTCTGATTTTATTGGATGAACCTTTCGCTGGCGTCGATCCTATTTCGGTAGCTGAAATTCAAAAAATTGTCATGCATCTTAAACAACGTGGTATCGGCGTGCTGATTACCGATCACAATGTGCGTGAAACCCTCGGTATCTGCGACCGCGCCTACATCCTGAATGCCGGCGCCGTACTCACACAAGGCACCCCGGCAGCGATTCTGGAAAACCCCGACGTACGCCGCGTGTATCTGGGCGATACCTTCAAGTTGTAATTGTAGGAGCGAGCTCTGCTCGCGAAAACCCTCGACGCAAACCATCGTAGGAGCGAGCTCTGCTCGCGAAAACCCTCGACGAAAACCATCGTAGCAGCAAGCTCTGCTCGCGAAAACCCTCGACGCAAACCATCGTAGCAGCGAGCTCTGCTCGCGAAAACCCTCGACACAAACCAT
>JAYSQD010000070.1:0-1400 GCA_043721835.1 Arenimonas sp.
CCAGAAGTTGTTTTCAAAATACGCGCCCGTAGCTCATCTGGATAGAGTATTGGTTTCCGAAGCCAAGGGTAGTGGGTTCGAATCCCGCCGGGCGCACCAGTCGAGTATGCCATTTTATGGGAATGGCTTTTTCCAGGATTAACATAATGACCGCACATTATGATTACAAATTCCGCAAAGCCAGCTTGCTAGACATCCCCTTTATTTTTGGCCTCATACAGGAAGACAGTCTAAATGGTTTTTTAGACGAGTCTTTGATAACCTCAAAAGGCTATATATTTATTTTGGTGGAGATGTTTCTGCATGTGCTGCAACCTCTTCGTATTATGCTTCGGGGAGGAAGCAGCAAATTACTCATCTTCACACTAAACAATGAAGACATTGGTTTCATAAAAATCAAATCTCAATTCACCAGTGAACATATTCAAGTGATTGGTTTATGTTCTATCGACCCGGATCATCGCAATCACAAACACGGCTCACAAATGATCCGTATGTATATCGAAACTTTACCAATAGGCACTGAAGTTATTGCGTATTGCAGTAAATATGCCAGAGCGATGCAACATGTTCTAAAAACGCTGAAATTTCGAAGAGATAAAAATAGCTTCCCCAATGAATGTTATCGCTACACAAAAAATCCGGACACGCCGCACATGAACTCGGGCATTAATTCAGGAAAACAGACTCCTCCCAGTGCGCAGATTTATCTCTTTGGGCACACCCTTATAAAATACGGATGCAGCTCGCATAATTAGCCAAGGAGAAACCCCATGTCAGGCAATGAATTTCACGTTCACGGTAGCCATGAGCATGCAGTGGAGCATGAAGCTCATAGCGGACCGGGGCTCGCACAGTCGGTTGCGATCTTTACCGCAATTCTGGCTTCTATCGGCGCGATCGTAAGCTATCAGGGCGGCGCCACGCAGATTGAGGCAATGCTGTTCAAAAACGAAGCGGTGCTGAAAAAAACACAAGCTTCCGACCAATGGAATTTTTATCAGGCCAAAAGCAGCAAAGGGCATCTGATGGAACTTGCTGCTGACATAGCCCCCTCGAAGAAACAGGAATTTTACAAAAGCCAGCTCGAAAAGTACGAAAAGGAAAAGCAGGAGATCAAGCTGAAGGCGGAAGCACTGGAAGCCGAATCGGCAAAGGCCAACGAGGAAAGCGACAGCATGATGCGCCCGCACCATCGCCTGGCGCAGGCCATGACGCTGATCCAGATCGCCATTTCTCTGGCTTCCATCACGGTTCTCACCCGCAAAAAATGGCTGTTTTCGTTGGCCGCCGTGGCCGCAGTAGGCGGTGTCGCGCTGTGGGCTGCTGCTTTTTTAATTTAGGCGGGACACACCCTTGCAAGAGATTTTTATGGCTGGAGTAGTGCCATTCTGGTAAGC
>JAYSQD010000071.1:0-6805 GCA_043721835.1 Arenimonas sp.
GCGTTAACCTGTATGCCGGGCTTTATCGATATGCATGTGCATTTATCGGGTGAATCGAGCCCGCAAAGTTACTCTGAAGGTTTTCGTCTTGATGAGACCGATTACGCCTTTCGCGCCGTCGGTTATGCCGATAAAACATTGATGGCCGGCTTCACCACCGTGCGTGATTTGGGCGGCGATGTTGCCATGCATTTACGAAATGCCATCAACGAAGGCGTGGTGAAAGGACCGCGTATTTATGCCGCCGGCAAGATCATTGCGAGTACTGGCGGTCATGGCGACCCAAGCAATGGTTTGAACAGCGAGTTTTCGCATTTGCTCGGCCCGCCTGGCCCGACCGAGGGCGTTATCAACGGTGTCGATGATGCTCGCCAAGCAGTGCGTCAGCGCTATAAAGATGGCTCCGACCTTATCAAAATTACTGCGACCGGCGGCGTGTTAAGTTATGCCAAAAGTGCCGATGCGCCACAGTTCACCATTGAAGAAATACGCGCGATAGTTGATACCGCAAAAGATTATGGCTACACCGTGGCGGCCCATGCGCACGGTAAAGAAGGCATAAGGCGCGCGATTCTTGGTGGCGTTACCAGTATCGAACACGGCACTTATATGGATGACGAAATTTTCAAGCTGATGAAAGAACATGGCACTTGGTATGTACCGACGATTACGGCCGGAAAATTTGTTGCTGAAAAAGCCAAAATAGATGGCTACTTTCCCGATATCGTTCGCCCTAAAGCAACACGCGTGGGTGCCTTGATTCAAACCACTTTCAGCAATGCCTATAAAGCCGGCGTGAAGATTGCTTTTGGCACCGACATGGGCGTAGGCCCACACGGCGACAATGCCGGCGAATTTATTTATATGACCGAAGCGGGCATGCCAAACAATATTGCGCTGCAAACGGCGACTTATAATGCTGCACAACTGCTTGCAGTAAAAGATCTAGGTCAATTGCAAACTGGATTCAAAGCTGACGTTGTCGCTGTTGTCGGCAATCCCCTGACCGATATTGGCTTGACTAAAAAAATTGCCTTCGTGATGAAAGACGGCGTGGTTTACAAACAAGCAACGCAATAGCTTGTAAATAAAAACATTAATCCTACTTATTCAATATTCGATTCTAGAAATCATCCATCATGACCACTACCTCCTTTGTTTTTGACACCACCGTAGCAAGCTTTGAACAGGACGTTATTCTTAAATCCAAAGACACCCCGATACTGGTCGATTTTTGGGCGAGCTGGTGCGAGCCCTGCAAAGTACTCGGGCCGATTCTGGAAAAACTGGCAGCCGAATTTAATGGCGGCTTCCTGTTGGCAAAAGTGGATGTCGATGCAGAACAGCAGCTTGCTGGTTACTTTCAGGTCAAATCGATTCCAACTGTTATGCTTCTGAAAAACGGCCAGATAGTCGATGGTTTTCCCGGCGCTTTATCCGAAGGCCAAGTGCGTGAATTTTTAAAACATCATGAAATTGAAGTAAAAGAAACTTCAGCAGAAATCCTTGAAGAAGCCATTGCTGAAGCTGTCGATCCAGAGGCCGAAGTAATGAATCTTCGCGCCGCCATCCTGGCCGAGCCCGACAAAGCAGAACTGAAACTGGATTTAATGCTGGCCTTACTGAGAACCGGCAGCTTTGTCGAAGCCGAAAAAATACTCGATGCTCTGCCTGCTAATTTGGCCATTGATGACCGCGCTATCAAAGCGAAAGCACGCCTGGGTTTTGCCACCCTTCTTAAAGATGCGCCACCTGCTTCCATTCTTGAACAGGCCATCGCGAGTAATCCCGATGACTGTCGCGCGCGGCATTATCTTGGCGTGCGTTATTTGATGGAAGACAAAGCTGAAGCCGGGCTGGAACAATTCCTGGAAATGCTCAAACGCAATAAAACTTTTGAAGAAGGTCTGCCGCGTAGAGCATTAATCGATGCTTTCCGGATTATTGAAGACGAAGATCTGGTCAGCCAATATCGCCGCAAAATGTCGTCGCTGTTGTTTTGATTGTAGGGGCGCTTGCTTGCTGCGCCCAAATTCACCAACAGCGTGCGCAGCAAGCAAGCGCCCCTACGATTAATTTAAAACCTATGAAAGCTTTCCGTCTGCGCTGGTTCATGAACATCTGGTTTCCCTTCCTTTTCAGCGGTATTCGCATTACAAAATTCAATGATGATTTTCGCTATGTCAAAGTAGAACTAAAAAGTCACTGGTATAACAAAAATTATGTCGGCACCCATTTTGGTGGCAGCCTGTTTGCCATGACCGATCCGTTCTGGATGATCATGATCCTTCGCAATATCGGCAGCGACTATGTGGTCTGGGACAAAGCGGCTGAAATTGAATTTGTAAAGCCCGGCCGGGGCCGGGTAACGGCGGAATTCAAACTGGAAGAAAGCATGCTCGATGAACTGCGCAACGCTGCCGCAGGAAACGAAAAAGTCCTGCGCTGGTTCGATATAGCGGTAATCGATAGTCAGGGTGATCTGGTCGCGAAAGTGCGCAAGCAAGTCTATGTGCGTAAAAAGCCGCCCAAAAGTCTCGCTGGCAGCGCTTCAAAACCGTGATTTAGCTCACATTTTAACTTTTATTAGTTTTTCTTAACTTTTCTATTCACCTGAGTGCCGCAGCGCAGTATGCTGGTGGGCCACGACACTTGACTGCCATCGGCCCTATGCAACAAGAAGAGCTTTCACCGGAAGAACTCTCTGCATTACTTAGCAGCTATATGCCGGATATTCCCGGCTATCGCGTATTGCGACGCATTGGCAAAGGCGGCATGTCTCAAGTGTATTTGGGTGTGCAGGAGTCGCTCGACCGCCAGGTCGCGATTAAAGTTATGTCGCCCGAGGCGTTGGCCGACGAAGTCAGCAAACAGCGCTTTGAGCAAGAAGCCCGAACCATAGCCAAACTTGAGCACCCTTGCATTGTGGGTATTCACGAAGTGGGTCGCAGCCACCAAGGTTTAATGTATTACGTGCTGCCTTATCTGGCCAAAGGCCATTTGGGTCAGCGCGATTTCACCAATGATGAAGGCCGTACGTTTGAAGTTCTGCGCGCTTTATTGTCGGCATTGGAATACGCACATGCGCGTGGCATTGTGCATCGTGATGTTAAAGCGGAAAACGTATTGTTCGATAATGCCGACCGCCCATTGCTGACCGATTTCGGTATCGCCTTATCGAAAAAAGATAATACCCGCATCACCACCGCAGGCTTGGCTGTGGGTAGCGGCGGTTATATGGCGCCAGAACAAGCACGCGGCGAAGCCGTTGATGGTCGCGCCGACCTATACAGCGTTGGTGTACTGGCTTACGAATTGGTGACCGGTCGTCTGCCGTATTTAGCGAATGACCCACTTGCTCTGGCTTTGATGCACGCGCAAGACCCGATCCCGCGTTTGTCAGCCGATAAAAAACATTGGCAAGGTTTTATTGACCGCGCCATGGCAAAAATGCCGGAAAATCGTTTCCGCAATGCGCAACAAATGCTGGGCGCCTTGAATCAACTTTCCGAAGCCCCGCGCCAGAAAGCAGTTCCCGTGGTGACATCAATCACTGCCGATAAAAAACCGAAATCTTCCAGCAGCAAAGGCTGGCTTGTTCCTGCCTTACTATCACTGGCGGGCATTAGCTTGATAGCGTTTGGTCTAAATACCTATTTGAATCGCGCAAAAACACCCGCCAAACAAAATGATTTTTATACCGCTGAAAAACCGAACCCAGCGACGGCAAAGCCCGTGGCTGCCACGCCTGCCCCGGTGCCCGTAATCAGTACACCTGCACCCGCGCCGCCTGTTGCCCTAGAAACCAAACCGGTCGAACCAGCACCGCCGCCAACACCTGAAGTCGCTGCTACCACGTCGCCGTTTGCCGGCGTTAAAGCGGCTGTTGTCATTACTACCCTCGACTATGACCCAACGGTTCCTGGCGCAAAATTTGTTTCCAGCGCGAATAAGCACATAAAACAAAATCGTTTAAGTGCGCCTGCAGGCGATAACGCGATGGAATCTTTATTGGCAGCACGAAAGGCAGCGCCGACTAACCCGGCGATAGCGGCACTAAGCGATGTCGTGATTGATGGCCTTGCAAAAAACTTGAATGAAACCATCAAAGCCCGTCGCGATGATGCAGCAAAATCGGCTTATCAAAAGGCTGAAAAATTTGCTGTCGATGCCGATCGTAAAAAAGGGACTGCCTGGCTTGCTTTACGTGACGGCTTGCCTACTTTATTGATCGCGCGTTTACAAAAAGATACCAGCGAACTCAATAGCAGCGGCATCGCCAATACCAAAGCCTTGGCCGGCAAGTTAACTATTGAACAAAGTTTACTGGAACCGGCATGGTCAAAAGCCAATGTCATGCCGCAACCGCGCATTGGCGACATTGTAAAAGCCGACGGCCCCGGCATGGTTTTGAGCAGCATTCCCAATCCAGCCCGGGCCGGATTGGCGATCATGCGCGAAGAAGTATCCAAAGGTGAATATGCTTCTTTTGCATCGGCGACTAATCGCGCCGCCGCGGTTTGTCGTAATGCATTTGCGTCCATGTTTTCAGGAAAAATTTCCTGGGACAAACCCGGCTTCAATCAAAGCAACGAGCACCCGGTAATCTGCGTAAGTCATGCTGACGCTGCGGCGTATGCGCAATGGCTGAGCAGACGCACAGGACTGACTTATCGTTTGCCGACACAAAACGAATGGCGCAGCGTGGTGGGCTACAAGGCGGGCGATGCTTGTCGCGCCGGGGTTATTTCCTGCGGCAATAAAGGTACCGCAGCAGGCAGCGGCACACCGTCTAGCCCGCTCGGCATTTATGACCTGCAAGGCAATGCCAGCGAATGGCTTAGCGACAATGCAGGCAGTGGCCGCTATACCGTTGCAGGCTTGAGCTGGCGTGATACCGCAAGCGCTTCCGCTACCAAAACCAGTAACCAGAACGGTGACCGTGGTTATGACGATGTCGGCTTTAGACTTGTACGCGAAGTTAGCTTGAGCGAACTGGCGAAATAGATTAGTAGCGTAGCCCGGGTCACGCTCCATCGACCCGGGTAAATCCGCGACATAGTCGATTTTCTATTTATGAAAATTAACGCCTTTCTCCATTAATATTTTGATCTGCGAGTCCCCGGGTCAAGGGAGCGTGACCCGGACTACGATATTTCTCAAAAATTTCCGCAGGCTTTTCGCGCCTTACGGACGCTCCCACTGTTTTATGTTTTTGGCCTTTTTATTTTCTTTTTTTTGTTTAGGCTAATCTCAGATTAACCCCGGGGCGTTAAAGCGCGACCCGGGCTACATGTTAAGATTGCCGCATGGGAAAACTACAAAAACACTTTATTACCGGCCTGCTCACGCTAACGCCAATCTGGTTGGTGTGGATTGTGTTTAAATTTATTTTTGGTTTGCTGTCTGACATGAGCAAGCCCATTATTGAGCCGATAACTGCCAATCTTGCCGCTGCTTCACCAGAATTTCTTGGCTGGATCAGCGCGCCCTGGGTACAAACGGGTATCGCATTATTATTTACCTTGTTATTTATTTTAACTATTGGCTGGGCGGCAAGGCGCGTGGTGGGTCAACGCATGTTGCTCTGGTTTGAACGCCTGATTAATACCATTCCACTGGTGAAAACGATTTACGGCAGCGCGCGCCAGTTGCTGGATTTATTGCAAACCAAACCCGACGGCACCCAGCGCGTAGTCTTGATCGACTTTCCGCATCGCGACATGAAATCGGTAGGGTTTGTAACCCGCACTTTACGCGACGAACTCACCGGCAAGGAAATTGCCGCGGTCTATGTGCCCACAACACCCAATCCAACATCAGGTTATTTAGAATTAGTACCGATCGAATTGGTAACACCGACCGATTGGACGGTGGACCAAGCCATGGCCTTTATTATTTCCGGTGGCGCCATGAGTCCGGAAAAAGTCCCGTTCTCGCGTAAAAACGACAAGGTGTAAATCATGATCGGTGACCAGCGCTCGCAAAAATTATTTATTTTTTTGGCGGCGTTTTTTGTCGTCAATGCCGTGCTGGCCGAATTTATCGGCGTCAAGATTTTTGCACTGGAAGACACCCTCGGCCTGAACGCCTTCAACTGGAATTTGTTTGGACAAAGCGGCTCCTTGAATTTCACGGCCGGCACTTTGCTATGGCCCATCGTGTTCATCATGACCGACACCATCAACGAGTATTACGGCGCTCGCGGCGTACGTTTTATTAGCTGGCTCGCAGTTTTTTTAATTCTTTATGGTTTTTTGTTTGCCTATGCCGCTATTCATCTCTCACCGGCAAGCTGGTGGGTGGGCGCTAACGCAGGCCAAGGCGTGCCAGATCAACAAGCGGCATTCGCGGTTATCTTTGGTCAGGGTTTATGGACGATTGCCGGTTCTGTCGTAGCGTTTTTATTGGGCCAATTAATTGATGTCAGCGTGTTCCATAAAATTCGTCGCATAACCGGCGAAAAGAAAGCCTGGTTACGCGCCACCGGTTCCACTGCCGTCTCACAATTAATCGATAGTTTTGTCGTGCTTTATATTGCTTTTGTACTCGGCCCACAAAAATGGTCGATGGAATTATTTTATGCCGTCGGCACGCTTAACTATATCTACAAGATGTGCGCCGCCATCGCATTAATCCCCCTGCTTTATATTGCACGCGGCCTGATTCATTCCTATCTGGGCGAAAGCCAGGCCCGGCATTTGCGCGAACAAGCAGCTCGCGAGTAGTTTTTATATCGTCGGTCGGGCCTAGAAGGCCCTACTACAGGCCCTCCTACGTAGGAGGGCCTGTAGTAGGGCCTTCT
>JAYSQD010000072.1:0-26832 GCA_043721835.1 Arenimonas sp.
GACAGGTACATGTGATTCGACGTGTGACGAGTATCGGTACGACGATAATCATTTAAAAGGAGAATTCGGCACACAGGTTGGCAAGGATGCTATTTCTAAGGGCGGGCCTGTTTTTGTAGAAACTGCTTCTTGGTTTGGAGGAGCAGGAGAAGCGAATGCTGTGCGTAAAGAAGTACAAGCTGCTAGGGCAGGAGGCGCTGAGTCTGGGATGCTTGGCAAAGCAGTTAACTGGGCAAAGAATTTGTTTGGTTTGGGTGCACCTTCAGCAGCAAAGCTTTCAGGTAACATTTCTAAAGCATTTGGTGTTTCAGGACGGTTAGCAAACAATGGTAAAGGTCAAGTATTTAAGCTCGCAGATGGTGGAGTCACTGTGCGCGTAATGGAGCAAGGTGGAGGCCGTTCCAATTATCTGCGTGTAAGTGTTGAGGGCAAAGGTAGTGTTGATGCTGCGGGCGTTTTCTCAAGTGATCCACTTAAAACGCATATTCCTATTAATCAAGATTCTATGAAACTAATTGAAAAAATAGTTGATGGAGTAAGATCGAAGTGAGTTCAATAAATTTAAATGAGCTTTGGGGTACGACAGTTGAAAGTATAACTTTTGATCAGCTGCTCATGAAGATTTCTATGAACGTAATATGGGAATCAAATGGCCTTTGCGAAAAAAGACTTGTTTTATTTTACGGTGTGCGAAGTTTAGTAATGAATGCAGAAAAAGTATTCCATAGCAAAATTGTTGAATTAATTTCAATTGAAACGATGCTGATTGGTGATAGCACCCTAGTTAGTGGTGAGCTTTCAAACTATATATTTGAAATTCATTGTGATGAGATTGTAAGCGAAAGACCACCACAAAAGGGGTCAGGTTGATTTAATTGATCGAAGTGTTAGGGAACAACTGCGGACACCCAAGATCTGAGACTGGTCAGGAACAACTCTGGACACCCAAGATCTGACCCACAACTCTGGACACCCAAGATCTGAGACAGAGCGGCTTTATCGAATCGAACAGACAAACATGAGCGTTTTTGCTCAGTCAGATTTATCAAATTGAACAACTCTGGACACGAACAACTCTGGACACCCAAGATCTGAGACTGAGCGGCTGTATCGAATCGAACAGACAAACATGAGCGTTTTGCTCAGTAACAAACAATTGTGGACACCCATCAAACCCATATCGCCTGACAAGCGATTCGGAAAAATCCTACAAAAAAAACTCTGGACACCCAAGATCTGTAACAACTCTGGACACCCAAGATCTGAGACTGAGCGGCTGTATCGAATCGAACAGACAAACATGAGCGTTTTGCTCCGTCAGATTTATCAAATACATTTTTATCGCCCACACTTCTTCCTCCCGCGACCGGGAAGCAGGGCGACGATAAGCTCAGGCTTTCTGAATTAGTCGAGTGATACCAATACCTTTCAACCAGCGCTGTCCAATGGCTTCAGCTTTCTCCATCAATTGTTCAGTCGTACCAATCATTCGCCAATAGCCCGAACCGACGGCTTTGACTTGGGTTGGCCAGTTTTTGGCTGTAAAACCGGTTCTGCTAAGTGCAGTCGGTGCATTCTTTGGAATAGCGCCTTTCTTGTCAGGCCTAATTTGTTGGCCCGTCCATTGCACTAATTCGATGTACTGGCCTTGCTTCAAGGACAGCGCTGGTGCCAGCCCAATCAGTGGCTTGAGCCGTTGCTGTGCTTTTGCTTCATCGTTCCGACAGCTCAATACCCGCTGTTGAATGCTGGTGTGATGGCTGTGATCTAAACGCAGCGTCATCCCGGCCCGAATCGGGTTTAAATCCACATAGGCCATGGCCGCCAATACGGCACGTTCATCCGCCAGCACTTGGCATTTGAAACGACCTTCCCAAAACCGACCGGTGCAGGAATCTTCCGCGTTCGCAGCACGCGCAATGGGTTCGTTGATGCAACGCATTAACCAAGACAACGAACACAGGCGTTGTCGAAGCAATACCAAACGACGTGGGTTATTGAGTAATTTCTGAACGCGTAGTGCTTTGTCTTGATCGCGACACGGAAAGAGCTGATACCAGCGTTGAGCGACTTCATCATCGGACCAACGCTGCGCAGCATCGACATCAATATGCACAACGACATGCAAATGATTGCTCATCACGGCATAGCCGTAGATGCCGATAGAAAAACAATTGGCTACTTCGTATAAGCGTTTTTCGATCCAGGCTTTGCGATGTGTGTAATCCATATTCGAATAGGGGTCGATACCGCAAAGCCACGCGCGACGAACGCAGCGAGACACGCAATGATAGTTGCCAGAAACATGATCGGAAACGAAGAGGGAGCGAGCAGTAGCCATGACGCATTATTGCGAGTAATGATAAGCAGAAATGTAGGGGGAATCTGAATGTTGTGTCAGGAGATATGGGTTTGATGGGTGTCTGATATTAAACTGAATGTTGTGTCAGGAGATATGGGTTTGATGGGTGTCTGATATTAAAGCTGATATTAAATGGAGCGAGCCTGTGTCATGACTTTAGTGTGAGCCCTGGGTCAATGCGGTGATGCAGGGAATTTACGTCAAGATGGGTAGGATGATGTTGATACTTTGGGTGTCCCTAATTGAGAGAGCCGAGGGGTGCCCGCTCAGGGTTTGTCTGATTAGTTGCCTATTAGCGGATGTAGAACGGCGCAAGAAACAATATAACGCCCAAAATCATGCAACTGCCAGCCCAAAATCCAGCCGCTTTACCAGACTTTGCCCACAGAGCCATTGGGGTTAATCCAAGGATAATAGTAGCTATGCCGATTACGATTGCGTCCGAGCCATCAGCACTTACCTCAGCACCTCCGTACTTACTTGTGTAACCGTAGTAGTGCTCGGTAATGATAATGAAAACACCAAAAGCAAAAAGACATGTGCTCATGCCAGCAGCAAGCCACTTAGCTAAAGGAGAAATTTTTTTAGATTCAACAGGAGTCATATTCGTTTAAATAGTCAACATTCAATACACGCACCAATAGTTAAAATCGTAAATCAGGCAACGGGCTTTCTTTAATGTGATCCAGATGTTGATCCAAACCAAGCTCACACACAATTACATGTCTTGCCGCATTATCTTTCAGCCATCGGTCGTTCGGATTGACGCCTTCTGGATGCCGTTCGTTGTGATAAATATGTGTAGCAAGTCCGGCAAATCGAATATCTCGGCGTTTTAATCCCATGCGATAGGCACGTAATAAAATATCGTTGTCTTCGCGGCCCCAGCCGATAAAGCGTTCGTCGTAGCCATTGACTGCGATTAAATCTTTTCGCCACCAGCCTTGGTTACAGCCTTTTACGCCGCTGGTTTTTTGGCCTTCTGAAATTTTCAAAAAAACATTTGCAAGCAAGGGCATGCGAAGTGTGTGACGGCGTCTTGCAATGCCTTTGCTAAAAAAATGTGGGTCTTTGTGTTGCAGCAGTAATTTGTCGGCATCGAACTCGGGTTGGGTAAGAATTCGGCTGCCTTGTACATAGAATCCTGCTTTTGCCGCACGCAAATGATCTTCGATAAAGTGTTTGTTCACTACCATGTCGCCATCCAGAATGATGATGTAATCTCCGGTCGCGGCGGCAATGGCAAGATTGCGTGAGCGCGCAAGCCGGAAGCCGTTGTCCTCTTGCCAGCTATGTTTCAAAATGACAGGAAAGTCTTTGGCGATTTCCGTAATCATTCTGCGCATGGTGTCTTTTGAACCGTCGTCGGCTACGATGACTTCGTAAGGCAGCACGGTTTGCTGCGCGATGCTGCGTAGAGCAGATTTTAAGGCGCTTTCCCAGTTGTAAGTGGTGATGACAATGCTTACTTTCATGAATTCAATTACGGATGTCTAAAATGCTGAAAGGACAAAATTATTGGGTGCTCGTGACGCGCACTTTCTATACACGGCGATGATAATCATAGGGTGCGCTTGAGCGCACCCTGTGCAATCCAAAAAATTACAGCGATTCAAAAATACCCGCTGCGCCCATACCCGTACCAATACACATGGTCACCATGCCGTATTTTTGTTTGCGGCGTTTCATACCGTGAACAATCGTGGCGGTACGAATTGCACCGGTGGCGCCGAGTGGATGACCCAGTGCAATGGCACCGCCGAGTGGATTGATCTTCGATGCATCCAGGCCGCAGTCGCGAATAACAGCAAGTGACTGTGCTGCAAAGGCTTCGTTTAATTCAATCCAGTCGAGTTGGTCCTTGGTCAAACCGGCTTGTTTCAATGCTTTTGGAATCGCGGCAATCGGGCCAATACCCATCACTTCGGGGCGCACACCAGCGACCGAGAAGCTGACAAGACGGGCAAGTGGGGTGAGGCCGTAATCTTTAATCGCTTGCTCCGATGCCAATAATACTGCACCAGCACCGTCCGACATTTGCGATGAATTGCCCGCAGTGACACTGCCACCGGCACGGAATACTGGTTTTAATTTTGCTAAACCTTCCAGCGATGAATCGGCGCGTGGACCTTCGTCATTTAGCGCAATCACTTCACGCATTTGCACCGTGTTGCCAACTAAAACCGGTTGACGGGAAATAATATGGTACGGCGAAATTTCAGAAGTAAATTCACCAGCAGCAATCGCGGCAATCGCTTTTTGATGTGATGCAAACGCAAATGCATCTTGATCTTCACGCGAGATATTCCATTCCGACGCTACTTTTTCTGCTGTGATGCCCATGCCATAGGCAATCGCGATATTGTCGTCTTCGAATACTTTCGGACTCATGGCAACCTTATTACCCATCATCGGCACCATGCTCATGCTTTCGGTGCCGCCAGCGAGCATTAAATCGGCTTCGCCTAAACGAATGCGATCCGCAGCCAGTGCCACTGCTTGCACACCAGACGAGCAAAAACGATTGATTGTTTGTGCGGCAATCACGTTTGGCAAACCGGCCAACAGCAGACCGATACGTGCGACATTCATGCCTTGCTCGCCTTCGGGCATGGCGCAGCCAATGATGGCGTCGTCAATGCGGCTGGTATCGATGCCAGGTGCTTGGGCACAAACGGCTTTCAATACATGTGCCAGCATTTCATCGGGGCGGGTATTACGGAACATGCCGCGCGGTGCTTTGCCAACCGGCGTACGGGTGGCGGCAACGATATAGGCTTCTTGAATTTGTTTGGACATTTCGTTTCTCTCAATTTAGCGAAAAGACGTTGTGTGGGGCTTGGGGCTGGAGGCTTGGGGCTAAAAGCTAAATCTGTATCGATTAGCCCCCAGTCCCCAGCCTCTGGCCCCGAGATTCAGTTGCGAAGTGGTTTGCCGTTTTGCAGCATATAAAGAATGCGTTCCTGGGTTTTCGGCATTAATGCCAACGCGATGAAATGCTCGCGTTCCAGTTTCAGTAACCATTCTTCATCGACCAATGAACCACGATCGACATTGCCTCCGCACAGTACTGTTGCAATACGAGTCGATACTTCCATATCGTGCTCGGAAATAAAGCGGCCTTCGAGCATATTGACCAGCATCATTTTGAAAGTTGCGATACCGACATCGCCAGCCACCGGAATTTGTCGTGCAGGCAAAGAAGGGCGATAGCCCGATTCGGCCAGGGCTTTCACTTGTTGTTTGGCAACATAAAGCAGTTCAAAGGCATTAAAGATCACCACATCATTTTCGCGAGCTAGTTTGAGTTCTTTTGCTTCGAGCGCCGAAGCCGAGACTTTGCCCATTGCGATAGCTTCGAAATACGGGCGTAGGCCCGCGAAGACATCGCCACTTTGGCCAGCAGCCAAACCAACACGAGTTGCGATTTCTTTCAAGCCACCACCAGCAGGCAGTAAGCCAACGCCGGCTTCAACCAAACCGATATAACTTTCGAGCGAGAACACAGTGCGAGCCGAATGCATCTGGAATTCACAACCACCGCCAAGCGCCAAACCACGTACTGCGGCTACGACAGGCACCAATGCATATTTAATGCGTTGGCTAGTGGCCTGGAAGTTGGCGACCATGGATTCGAACTCTTTCAGCTTGCCGTCTTTCAGGCTTTGCATCGCACCAGAAAGATCTGCGCCTGCAGAGAAGGTATCTTTATTTTGCCAAATCACCATGCCGGTGAAATCTTTTTCGGCGATATCGATTGCTTGTTGAATTCCAGATAATACGCCGTCACTAACGGTATTCATCTTGGTTTTGAAGCTGAGTACCGCAACACCATCACCGTCATGCCACATGCGAACAGCATCGGTTTCAAATACGGTTTCGCCCGGCGAGAAAGTTTCACCCATTACTGGATCGGGGAAACGCTGACGTGCATACACCGGATTACTCGAACGGCCGACAATCTTGTTTTGTGCCGGACTGTAACTACCTGCCGCTTCATTGACGCCATCACGTTCACTGACCCATGCAGGCAATGGAGCAGAGCTCATCGATTTACCGGCAGCGATATCTTCTTGAATCCAGCTCACGACTTGCTTCCAACCCGCTGATTGCCATGACTCGAATGGACCTTGGGCCCAGCCATAGCCCCAGCGAATTGCTAAATCAACATCGCGTGCGGTATCGGCAATATCGGCCAAATTGTAGGCACTATAGTGGAATAGATCACGGAACATGGCCCATAAAAATTGCGCTTGTTTGTGCTCGCTGGCGCGCAGTTTTGCAAATTTTTCGGCCGGATTTTTGATTTTCAGAATCTCTACGACTTCTGGTGCAGCTTCACCAGTCGCAGGGCGATAATCCTGTAATTTCAAATCGAGAACCACAATATCTTTGCCTCGTTTTTGAAAAATACCTGCTCCGGTTTTCTGACCAAGCGCGCCTTTGGCAATTAAAGCCTGCAACCAATCGGGGGCTTTGAAGTATTCTTTCCATGGGTCGTTCGGCAAGGTGTCGGCCATGGTTTTGATGACATGTGACATGGTGTCCAGACCAACAACGTCGGAAGTCCGGTAAGTCGCAGACTTCGGACGACCGAGTAATGGGCCAGTCAGGGCATCGACTTCATCAAAGCCCAAACCGAAAGCGGCGGTGTGGTGCAAAGTCGAAAGAATCGAGAACACGCCGATCCGGTTACCAATAAAGTTCGGCGTGTCTTTAGCGTAAACCACGCCTTTGCCGAGGGTTGTGACCAGGAAAGACTCAAGACCTTCCAGCACCGCTTGGTCGGTGTTTTTACAAGGAATGAGCTCGGCTAAATGCATATAGCGGGGCGGGTTGAAGAAGTGCACGCCACAGAATCTATGATGAAGTGATTCATCAAGAACATCTGCCAAGCTATTGATTGATAATCCTGAAGTATTAGAAGCTAGAATCGCATTCGGGTTCACGAAGGGCAGAATCTTGGCGTAAAGATCTTTCTTCCAGTCTAAGCGCTCGGCGATGGCTTCAATGATTAAATCGCAGCCTTTCAGCCATTCAAGATGCTCGTCGTAGTTGGCCGCGACAATAGCTGTAGCCTTGTCTTTGGAAGCCAGAGGCGCCGGTGAAAGCTTGCCCAGGTTTGCGATGGCTTTATTCACGATGCCGTTCTTTTCGCCGTCTTTAGCTGGCAAATCGAAGAGGATGGTGTCCACATTGGCGTTAACTAAATGAGCGGCAATCTGTGCGCCCATCACGCCTGCGCCGAGAACGGCGACTTTACGGATGCGAAGCTGTGACATGTAAAACTCCGGGTTATGAATCAGAAAAAATTAGGCTGCACGCAAACCGGCAGCGGCGAAACGAATAAGACCTTGGGCCGCTTTATCGGCGTGAGAGCGATCAGAAACACCAGCGGGGCGCTTGATCAAACCAAAGTCTGCCATGGCATAAGTGAGGGCGCCGGCGGTGAAATCCAGTCTTAAATAGAGATCTTCTTTGGCCAAGCCAGGCAGGCAGCTCGCTAATGCTTTTGCGAATTCACGTAAAACTTGCCCATAGTTATCGGACAGAAATTTACGCAGGCCATCGTTTTTCTCGGCATAGGCACGTGCAAGCACGCGGACAAAGGCCGAGCCATGACGGTCATAAGTCAATGCAAGGGCGGGCTGGATGAAAGCTGCCAAAATAGCTTCAAGGTCGCCGGACTTTTCTTCCTGCGCTTGTCGCAGCAGGCTCAAACGGCGCTCGCTCATTTCGTCCATGCGACGACGAAAAACCTCGTTAACCAGGTTTTCTTTCGAGCCAAAATGGTAATTTACTGCCGCAATATTAACGTCTGCGCGGCTGGTGACCTGACGTAATGAGGTGCCTGCGAATCCAAACTGGGCGAATAATTCTTCGGCGGCGCCAAGAATTCGGTCTTTAGTGTTGAAGTGAGCGGTCGGCATAGTCTCGTATTCTGCTCCAGCGTTTGATTCAAACGAATGTTTCAATCATAAAATCGAACGCTTGTTGGGTCAAGCCCAATGATAGGGCGGGCACTCGTTACCAGAAGGTGACAAGGAGCGTGAGAGAGCTTTCAATATTTGAGCTAAACCCTTCTTTGAAATGGGTTTTTATGGTAAATTTAGCGACTTTCAACCCTTAGACACTGGAGTTACACCATGGCGCTGGAACGCACCATCTCAATTATCAAACCTGATGCCGTTGCGAAGAACGTAATTGGCCAAATTTATACCCGTTTTGAAAATGCCGGCTTGAAAGTAGTCGCTGCAAAAATGAAACACCTGTCGCGCAAAGAAGCCGAAGGTTTTTATGCAGTGCATAGCCAGCGTCCGTTTTTCAATGCACTCGTTGAGTTCATGATTTCGGGCCCGGTAATGATTCAATTACTCGAAGGCGAGAATGCCGTTTTAACCCACCGCGATTTGATGGGTGCTACCAATCCAAAAGAAGCGGCTGCCGGCACTATCCGTGCAGATTTCGCAGAAAGCATTGATGCCAATGCAGTACACGGTTCCGACAGCCTGGAAAATGCCGCGATTGAAACGGCGTATTTCTTTGCTGCCACCGAACTCTGTGCTCGCTGAGTTTTAAGAGAATAATCAACGTGACCGACGCTCAATCCAAAATCAACTTACTCGATCTCGATCGCACTGGCATGGTGGAATTTTTCACCGGCCTTGGTGAAAAGCGTTTTCGCGCCGAGCAAGTGATGAAATGGATTTACCATCGTCACGTTGATGATTTTGAACAAATGACCGACCTTGGCAAAGTGTTACGCGCCAAGTTGGTAGAACAAGCCGAAGTTCGTGCACCGAAAACTATTTTCGACAAGCCATCGCTTGATGGCACCCAGAAATGGCTGCTGGGCATGGATGCCGGTAATGCCGTTGAAACCGTTTTCATTCCCGATAAAGGCCGCGGCACGCTGTGTGTTTCAAGCCAGGTCGGTTGCGGTTTGAACTGCCAATTTTGTTCGACGGCGACACAGGGCTTTAATCGTAATCTTTCTACTGCCGAAATTATCGGCCAAGTGTGGATTGCCGCGAAAGCTCTCGGTAATAAAGTACATCAACAGCGCAAGCTTACCAATGTAGTCATGATGGGCATGGGCGAGCCTTTGCTGAATTTTGATAATGTTGTTCGTGCCATGAGCTTGATGCGGGATGATTTGGGTTTCGGCCTGGCCAATAAACGCGTCACGCTTTCAACCGCCGGTTTGGTTCCCATGATTGATCGCTTGTCGATTGAGAGTGATGTATCGCTCGCTGTTTCATTGCATGCAGCCAATGATGAATTACGTACCGAATTAGTACCGCTCAATAAAAAATATCCACTCGAAGAATTGATGGATGCCTGCATCCGCTATTCCGAGCGTAAGCCACGTACTTCCATTACTTTTGAGTACACCATGATGAAAGGCGTGAACGATACGCCTGCATTGGCACGTCAGTTGGTCAAATGGATGAACACACTGCATTCAAAAGCCCAGCGCAACGACATTGCCAAAGTTAATTTAATTCCATTCAATCCGTTTCCTGGCACGAAGTTTGAACGCTCGACCGAAGAAGATATTCGTGCCTTCCAAAAAATTCTGCTCGATAACGATGTGTTGACTATGGTGCGCCGTACCCGTGGCGATGATATCGATGCCGCTTGCGGCCAATTGAAAGGACAGGTGATGGACAAGACCCGTCGTCAATCCGAATTCAAGGCAAAGCTTGAAGCGCAAGGGATTAGTGATGCGGCATAAGCAAAAAACCTACGCGTTAGTTTCCGCATTGCTTTTTGCGAGCACCGGGCTTTTTGAGAGCGCTGGGCTTTTTGCGCAAGACATTCAACCAACGAAAGCCCAAGTGCTTAATCCAATGTCTTATAACGGGCAAAATGCAATCGGTGTGGCGCAGTTATTTATTGATAAGAAAGATTACGTCTCTGCACTGAAACAAGCAGAACGTGCGATAAGTTTTGATCCAAAATCGGGCGTACCTTATATGGTCAAGGCTTTTATTCTTGACCAACAAAAAGAATCCAAGAAAGCCGAAAGCTTTTATCAAAAAGCAGTCGCCTTGTCACCGACCAATGGCCAAGTTTTGAATGCTTATGCCGTTCATTTGTGCGAGAAAGCTCAATATGACGCTGCCGATGCCAATTTCATGAAAGCCACCGACGATAGCAGTTCTCAAATAGCGAACGAAGCTTTCGAAAATGCGGCGCAATGCAATCTTCAAAATAATAATTTACCGCTGGCAGAAGACCGTGCTCGTTCCGCCTTGGCTATAAACCCGGAAAGCGTGGGTGCTCTTGAGATATTGACGCAGGTAAAATTTAGACAAACCAGTTTTTTTGAAGCTCGTGCATTCATGCAAAGACGTGAAGCTTTGGGCCCCCTAAATGCTTCATTGTTACAACTAGCTCAGCAGATAGAAAAATCAGCCGGCGACGACCGGGCAGCGGCACAGTATCAAAAACAGTTAGACCTTTTGTTGCAAGCCCAAATTCAGCCGCCCACGGGAGAGGGGCAGAAGAAGCCATGAACGATAACGCCTATCAAGAAACCTTATTTGCCGAGCCACTCGGCTTACAACTCAGACATGCCCGTGAAAAGCTTGGACTGAAAATTAGCGATGCTGCAGCACGATTAAAATTGCCTGTCGAAATTATCGAAGCACTTGAGCTCGAAAATTGGGGCAAGCTCGGGGCAGCTATCTATGTGCGTAGCTACCTTGGCAGCTACATAAAACTATTAGGCCTTCCGGGTACTTTGGCTGATGAGTTCAATATCAGAACATCGGAAATGCCTGCGATGAAAATATTGAGCGAAAAGCCAGTGCGCAGGGATATTGATAAAACTCTGAGTACGCTCGGCTATTTTGCTATTACCGGTGTAATTGTTGCCTCGTTGATTATGCTAGCCATGCATTTTCAAGCACCGAGCAAGCGTAGTGAAACCATGCCTTTGGATATTCAATCGCAGACTCAAGCTGCACCACTACCTGCAATGGCGCAGCCACCTGCTCCAATCGACCCGCAGCCTGTCAATCAAACTCCCGTCATGGCAAGCATGGCGCCGCCAATTACAACGGCTGCAACATCGAGTGCTTGGGAAGTTCGTGTCAATGCCGATAGCTGGGTTGAAATTACCGACACCGATGGCAAGCGAATTGAAAGTGGCATCCTCGCTGCTGGCGCAGTTAAACAATACAGCGCGGATCAAATAGCCAGCGTCACCTTCGGCAATGCAGATAAGGTGCAACTGCTTCGCAATGGTCAGGCAGTCGATTTGACTGCATTTAAACAAGATAATGTGGCACGTTTTAAAATTGCCAGTGACGGTGTTTTATCCGCCAACCCCGCAAGCAATTAATTTTTATTATTATTCATTCATTTTTACTGCAAAAGCAGATTAGAGAATTATGTCCAATCATCAAATTGACGAATACGAATTAGGCGAACGTTCCAGAACCTGGTTTAAGGAAAATAGCGGCTCATTGATTACTGGCGTGGCACTTGGCTTGGGCTGCATATTTGCCTACCAATGGTGGCAGGGCAATGGCGTGAAACATCAGACTGAAGCTGCTTTACAGTATCAAGCTTTTACGAATGCGGCCGAGAAAAATGATCCTGACAAAACAAAAATCGTTTTGGCTTCATTGGAATCTAAATATTCCGATACCCAATATTTAAACTTTGCAGTTTTGCGTCAAGCTCAATTATTGCAAGCGAGCGGGAAAAATGATGATGCGCTGAAATTGCTTGAAGCCAATATTGCAAAAGCGACCGAAGTTACGATTAAGGAACTTTATCAATTGCGTATTGCCCGTTTGCAGCTAATCAATGGCAAAGCCGAAATTGCCCTGAAGCAATTGGCAGATGTGAAAGACAGCACTTATCCTGCTTCAGTAGAAGAAATCCGTGGCGACGCCCAAATGCTGCTTGGCAAACGGGAACTTGCCAGTCAGTCCTATGTCAAAGCGCTCACTGCTTTAGATCAAGCAGCACCAATACGCAACTTAATCGAATTAAAATTAATTGATGCAGGTGGCTCTTTGCCTGCTAAGCCAGGAGCTTGATCCATGTTGCGACGCATTGCTTTGATTTGCCTGATTGCATTCACGCTGAATGGCTGTTCGACTGTTAAGGGATGGTTTGGCGGTAGTTCTAAAAACGCGGCTTCCGAACCTGCTGAATTAAAAAAGATGGCCAATACCATCGCTGTTAAACGCTTGTGGTCAACCGGTGTTGGAGGTGGCGAAGACAAATTATGGCTGCGTCAAAAGCCTGCTTTAATTGGCAATAAGGTTATTGTTGTTGATGACAGCGGTCGTGTGCGTGCACTTGACGCCATGAGTGGTAAAACACTTTGGGAATCAAAAGCTCTGGAAATGAAATCCGGCGGTAGCCGTTTATTGTTCTGGCGTAAACATTCAACCGAAACCGGCTTGACCAGTAGTGCCGGTGTTGGCGCTGGTTTGGTAATTGTTGGCGGACGCAATGGCGAAGTGATTGCACTTGATGCCGAGACCGGCAGCAAAAAATGGAATGCTAAAATTACATCCGAAGTTATTAGTGCGCCTTTGGTTGCCGATGACCGCATTATTGTTCGTGGCGGTGATGGTCGTGTATTCGGATTTGATATTGCCGACGGCGCTCGCAAATGGGTATTTGATCGTGCTCTACCTTCGTTGAGTGTTCGCGGCAACGGCAGCCCCGTGCTGGGCACTGGCGTTGTCTATGTTGGCTATGAAGACGGTACCGTTGTCATGTTGCGAATTGCCGATGGTTTACAAGGTTGGGAACAAGCCGTGGCGGATCCTGATGGCCGCACTGAACTTGATCGTGCCGCCGATGTTGATGGCGAAATTCAAGTCGGTGCCGATGCAGTTTTCGCGACCAGTTTCCATGGCCAAAGCATGGCTTTGTCACTGAGTAACGGTCGTCCAGTCTGGACCCGTGATATCGGTAGTTATGGCGGTCTGGCGATGAATGACACTCTGATCATTGTTGCTGACAAACAAGGCGTCGTGCATGCTTTGAATCGTACCGACGGCACCGGCTTGTGGAAACAAGAAGGCCTGCAACGTCGCATGCTCACGACTCCGGTCATTCAAGGAAACTACGCAGTCGTGGGTGATCTGGAAGGCTATTTGCATTGGATGAAACTCGAGAACGGTGAACTCGTTGCTCGTGTTCGTGTGCAAAGCGCTTATTTACGTGGAACGCCGGTTATTTCAAGTGAAGGTGTTTTATATGCACTCACCACCGAAGGCGAACTTGCAGCTTATAAATTGGAACAATAATGATATTGCCGATGGTGGCCTTGGTCGGACGGCCTAACGTCGGCAAGTCCACGTTATTTAATGGTTTGACGCGCACACGCGATGCATTGGTTCATGATGAACCAGGCGTTACGCGTGATCGCAATTACGGCTTTTGCCGATTGATTGAAAATTTGCCGTTTATCGTTTGCGATACCGGTGGTTTATCGGGTGATGAAGAAGGTCTGGCAGGCGCGACTGCAAAACAATCGCGTGCAGCGGTTGATGAAGCAGATTTGGTGTTATTTGTTGTCGATGGCCGTGAAGGCCCATCGTCGATGGATCAAAACATTCTGCCCTGGTTGCGTCGTTGCGGAAAACCCATCGTTTTAGTTGTGAATAAAACTGATGGTGTTGATGAAACCCATGCTATCAACGAATTTTCACGCTTTGGCATCGACACAAAAATTGCGACCGCAACTGCGCATCAGCGTGGTATTCCGCAATTGCTCGAAGCAATCAAAGCCCGCTTGCCGGCACCGTCGGATGCCGATATCGACACCTCGGCAGAAACCGATCCCAACGAAATTCGTCTGGCCTTTATCGGGCGTCCCAATGTCGGTAAATCGACCTTGGTCAATCGTTTGCTGGGTGAGGAACGCGTTATTGCGTCTGAAGTTCCCGGCACTACACGCGACTCGATATCAGTTGATTTGGTGCGCGACGGAAAAAAATATCGTTTGATTGATACCGCAGGCCTGCGTCGTCGTTCAAAAGTAGAAGAAGCGGTAGAAATTTTCAGCACGTTTAAAACATTGCAATCGATCGAGACGGCTCAAGTCTCCGTTGTGATGCTGGACGCCGGTGAAGGCGTTACCGAACAAGATGCCACCGTGCTGGGCCACGTACTGGAAGCGGGCAGGGCATTGGTTATTGCAGTGAATAAATGGGATGGTCAGAGTACCTATCAGCGCGACCAAACTATCGGCATGCTGGAACGCAAACTATCGTTCTGCACCTGGGCCGAGCGTGTGACTATTTCTGCCAAGCATGGCACCGGTATGCTGGAATTATTCAAGGCGATTAATCGTGCGCATGAATCGGCGACTCGGGTTTTTGGTACTTCCGAAGTCAATAAAGCGCTCGAAATTGCCGTCGAAACCAATCCGCCGCCCGTTCAAAACGGCAATGTTGCCAAGCTGCGTTTCGTGCATCCCGGTGGTACTAATCCGCCGACCTTTATTGTGCATGGCACGCGTTTGAAAAAGTTGCCGGTTAGCTATAAGCGCTATCTCGAAAACTTTTTCCGCAAGCGTTTCAAACTCAGTGGTACGCCGGTTCAATTCATTTACAAAGAAACCGTCAACCCGTTTGAAGGTAAGAAAAACGTGCTGACCGAAAAACAAGTTAAATCACGCCAGCGCTTGATGAGACACTCCAAAGGCAAGTGATTTGACTGCCGTGTTTCATGAAAATATCAGCTTGGGCATTCTTGCTGGCGGTCGCGGCTCACGATTAAACGGTGCTGATAAAGCTTTCATTCGCTATCAAAATGAGTATCTAAGTCAGCGCATAGTAAACATGCTCGATACTCGTTTTTCTGCACAATTAATAAGTGCACGAGAGCCCGACGCACGCTATGAGCCCATGAATTTAGAGCCCGTGTTCGACAAGCGCACTGCATTCTCTGGCCCATTGGCTGGTATAGAAGCACTGCTCGAAGCGACTAAAACCGAGTACTTGCTAACCGTACCTGTCGATATAAAATATTTACCACCCGAACTCATTACACAATGGGTTGGTAAGCCCGAACGTCCGGGCTTGGTATTAGAAGATGCCAACGGCCTGCAACCCTTATTTGCGCTGTGGCATGTTCAAACCAGCTTGCCGGTCGTTAAACAGTCGCTGGATCAACATGCGCAAGCCGTTCATTTGGTGATATCGCAATTAAATTTCAAAATTATCTCCCGCGCCGACATTCAAATCGGTAATCTAAATACCCCCGAAGATTTCGAATTCCTGTGAACTCAACTTACCCCCAAAGAATTAGTTTTTCCGATGCGCAAACGATTATTGATGATGTCGCTGCGGCAAATCGCACGCCATTAGAACGTGTGCCCTTGGCGCGCTCACTCAATCGTATGCTGGCCGAAGATATTATTGCGGCGGTATCGCTGCCGAATTTTGATAATGCCGCCATGGACGGTTACGCATTACGCGCTGAAGACTTGAATGAATATGCCAAGTCCGGTTTTGAAATCATCGGCGAACAATTTGCCGGCGCTCCGAAAGGTTTCATAATCGAAAAAGGCCAATGCGTTCGCATTACCACCGGCGCCATGTTGCCCGAGGGCACCGACACGATTGCCATCAAGGAAGACAGTACCGAAGAGCTGGGCAGTGTGAAGTTTCATGCGCCGATTAAATTCGGTGCCAATATTCGTCGTGCCGGTGAAGATGTTTCCGTCGATGACACTATTGCAAAAGCCGGGCAAGTATTAAAAGCCGCGAGAATCAGTTTATTGGCTGCTGTTGGCTTGCATGATGTGGCCTGCAGTACACGTCCGAC
Organism: Arenimonas sp.; assembly: GCA_043721835.1. Taxonomy (GTDB): domain Bacteria; phylum Pseudomonadota; class Gammaproteobacteria; order Xanthomonadales; family Xanthomonadaceae; genus Arenimonas. Next base: position 16,175 of record JAYSQD010000072.1, read on the forward strand.
TGTTGCCATCTTTACCAGCGGCGATGAACTGCAATCACCGGGGCAGCCTCTACAACCGGGCCAGATTTACGATAGCAATCGCGTCTTGCTACAAAATTTATTGATTGCCGAAGGCTTGGAGCCGGTGGCATGGCCAGTATTACCCGATGATCCGGCCCGTATTGAAACGGCATTAAAAGACGCGGCCTTTTCTTTTGATGTGGTCATTACCTGCGGTGGTGTGTCTGCCGGCGAAAAAGATTATTTACCGGCATTTCTCGAGGCGCACGGACAAATACATTTCTGGAAAGTCCGCATGAAACCCGGCATGCCGTTATTGTTTGGACAAGTTGGCAACACTTTATTTTTAGGTTTGCCCGGCAATCCGGTATCGGTGCTGGCGACTTTTTTAAGTCTTGGCCGTCGTTTATTAGACGGGCTTCAGGGCAGGGTAGAGCCACGCAGTTTATTGCGGGCGCAATTGTCTCAAAGTATCAATAAACAACACGCACGTCTGGAATTTATGCGCGGCGATTTGCATATCGATAATCAAGGCATGATTTCAGTCACACCCAATGCCGCCACTGGCTCGCACCGTCTTCGTGCAGCGGCAGAATCCAACGCACTCATTATGCTGCCCGAAGGCGAAGGCAATATTGCTGCCGGTGCCATGATGCGCGTACTGCCTTATGGTCGTTGGTTGTCGTAATCCGTGACCAGTCGCATCACCGACATCACGCCTGAACAAGCCCTCGCTATGCAAGCACAGGGTGCTTTGTTGATCGATGTCCGTGAAGCCAATGAGCATGCTCTCGGTCTGCCTAAAAACGCACTCGCTATTCCACGTGCCGAACTTGAATTGCATGCTGCACTGCATATCGAAAATGCAGACACAAAAGTTTTACTGATTTGCGGTAGCGGTGTGCGCTCGATTATGGCGGCGCAAGCACTTTCGACACAGGGCTATCAAAATATTTTCAATGTGCTGGGCGGCTTTCAGCGTTGGACTTTAGAAAAGCTCCCGCTCGAAACTAATGATCTCGATCAGGATTTCACCGAACGCTATGCAAGACATTTGCGTCTGCCGCAAGTGGGCATTGAAGGACAAAAAAAACTTGAGCAATCGCATGTCGTGCTTATCGGTGCTGGCGGCCTCGGCTCGCCAGTGGCGTATTATTTAGCAGCAGCCGGTGTTGGCAATATCACCATTATCGATAACGACGTGGTCGATAAAAGTAATCTGCAACGCCAAATTTTACATACCGAAGCCGATATAGGCCTACCGAAAGTGGATTCTGCTGCTGCAAGCCTTCGGGCACTGAATCCTCGAGTGAAAATTAAGACACTTCAACAGCGTTTAACTGCTGACAATGTGCATGACGTGATTTTAAATGCCGATATCGTTATTGATGGCTCGGATAATTTTCCGACGCGCTATTTATTGAACGATGCCTGCGTTGAGTTAGCAAAGCCATTAGTCTATGCCGCAGTGCAACGATTCAGCGGACAAATAAGCGTCTTTGATGCCGGACGTCATCGTGGCAGCGAGCCCTGTTATCGCTGCCTGTTTCCAGAAGCGCCCAACGGCGAAGATGCGCCCAATTGTGCCGAGGCGGGCGTGCTTGGTGTAGTGCCCGGAGTAATGGGACTGTTACAGGCCACCGAAGCGATCAAGATTATTTTAAATATTGGCAAGTCATTATCAGGCCGCCTGTTGCAATTTGATGCGCTAGCCATGCGATTTAGCGAGATAAAAATCCCGGTGGATCCTGCCTGCAAAGCTTGTCATGGCCAAATAGCGGGTGCTTTCTGATTTAGTAAGAGATGCGAAACATGGCGGCATTATTTTCGCTGGTACCACCGAAACCAAGGGTTTGAATATTGTGATCTACTCGGATCTTATTTAAGCAAGATCATGCATTGAGGTATTTGATCATAATCATCCACTGCCTAAAGACCAAGCTAGTGGGTAGCTCACTTTAATTAGCACGGGATTAGCATTTCTAGTCATGCCAGACCTTTGGTATTTTGCGAGGTAGTCTGTTGCGTCAGTTGATTCATGAGCGCTGATAGCAGTTTATCTTGTGCGGCGAGGTGTGCCTGAATCTGGATTGCTTCATGTAAAACTGCCTCAGCGTCGTTGTAGGTGTCTAACGCGCGTTTATCCGATGCCTCTGACGCAACTTTCTGGCCGACGATGATGATTGATAACAAAACTAGCTGCAAAAAGGTTTGCGCAATCCAGGAAATTAGAGTGGGGGTTCCCCCACGAACCGCATCAGGCAGACTTATCGAGGCAATAATGGCGAAAAGATAGGCGCACCACATCGTGCCGACACCGCCAGTAATCTTGACTGCAAGAAAGGCATTGAAGCGCTGCATTGTATTTGCACGAGTATAGACATCCGATGTTGCCATCAGCGCTTCTTTTTTGCGTTTGGCTATATGGGGGTGTGGGACGTGCTTGAAGATTTCGCCCACTGCCTGACGATTGGACGCGATTTCCAATAGATCTGTGCTTACTCCACAAGCACCACAATAAGCGGAAGTTGCATTCAACTGCGCGCCGCATTTTCGACAGACTTCCATAGCTATTCCTGAATTTAGTTCGGCTTAATATCATCCAGCACCGCTTTAGCAACGGCGGCATAGTCACCGTTAAAATGGTGGCCACCCGGTAGTTTGACGAGCCGTACCGTACTCCAATTGAGCGAGGTGCAAATGCTATTGGTTTCGTCTGCACCATAAATACAGGTAAAAGGTATAGCGCCGATTTTCTTCAGCTCGGGAAGTGTCGGGGTTCCTACCGGATCGGTAAGCCAATTGGAAATATGAAATTCAAAGACGGCGTTATTTGAAATGCCAATTGCAGCTGCCGTTGCAATTTGTGATCGAGCTGCGATGGGAAGCCTATTCAAAATAAACGGCATCATGTCGGCACCTTGCGAATAACCTACTAGCACTACTTTTTGCTTTTTCCATTTCGACGAGTAAAAACGAATAACGCGCTCTACGTCATTGGCCACTTGCTGCGGGGTACGGGCTGTCCAAAAATATTTCAGCGAATTGAGCACAACGACCGGTTGGCCTTGCGCACTGAGCCCCTTGGCTATTTGTTGGTCCATGCCGGCATAGCCACCATCACCGGTAATGAGTAGAGCAAAGGAATTGCTTTGTTTGCCTGTTGCTGCGACCTCGACTACAGGTATGTCTGCCAAGGCTTGCGGCGGCGGTAGCGGAGCACTTTGTGGTGTTTTACTTAGTATGTTGTAGGCGGCAAGAAATTGCGGAGTCCAATTTTTTTCGACGCCATAGCCGTGTCCTACTTTTGGCAGCATCACCACGCTAGCATTCTTGATGCCAGTAACAAAATTTTGGGTGGCACTAGCATCGCAGACTTGGTCCTGCTCGCCTTGCAGGGCGATCCACGGATCATTCGATTGGGGCACAGCAAGCAGATCAACACCGACGCCTTTTTTCCTGAGTGTGGCGTGAAGCTGTTCGCCTTTGCACAGTGGTTTTGCCAGTTCCAAGTCAGGGCAGAATCCAAGTGATAAACCTCCTGCAAAAATACCTTTGGGAGTTTGATTAAGAATGGCGTAGGCCAAGGTAGCTCCCGAGGAATAACCTACCAGTATTGGATAGTGGTATTGGGTTAATTCTTCGTGTTGTTGGATCAATCGAGATAAACGCTCAAATTCCGCGCCAAGGTAAGCACACTTATCGCTGCTGGCATTCAAAGCCTTGAAGTAATCACGGATATCAATTCCCGCCACCAAAGCGCCTTGGCTTTGTAGCTGTTGAGCCATTCCAATGACGCCCAAATTCCAACCGCCATCGCCAGAAATAAAAATGACCACTTGCTTGACAGGAACAGCGGGGCGATACAAATAAATAGTGCCAAATTTTCTGACGGTCAAGGTATCGGGTGTGCTCGAAATAGTGGCTGCATTACCAAGGGGCTTGGCTGTGGCAGCGATTGCCACTGGCGACACCAAGACAGTGCCTATAAAAAAAATACTCATTGCCAAGCATATTTGAAATAAGCGATTCATCTGAATACTCCTAGTGTGAGAATATTTGTTTAGTGCCCCCCGCGATCAAGCGAGAAACTTGAAACATGGCCTGAGCAATGCTTAAGCCGCCAGCAGAAGCGAGGTAACGAGGCCGCCATTGCGGAGAAAATTTTTGTTTATAGTGACGTAATCCTTCAAAGCTATAGAAACGGTCACCATGGCGCCAAGCGAAATTACCCAGCTTGTGCCATAACGGTGCTAGCTCATGTGCGGACATTCCCGACAGTGGTGCCACGCCAAGTGAAAATTCACGATAGCCCGCTTGTTTGCCCCACAGCATTAACTCGACAAATAAAAAATCCATGGTACGTCGAGGGCCAACTTCGAGATAACGCATTAAATCAACGGACAATTCCTGGTGGTTAGGTGCAGCCAGTACATTGGCAAACGCGATGATATTGCCGTGGTGTTTCACTACTGCGCATGAAAACTGCGCTAAATAATTCTCATCGAAATAGCCAAGAGAAAATCCCTTTTCTGCAGTCTGCTTATCTTCGAGCCATTGGTCCGATATTTCCCGAAGCCGCGGCATATTCGCTTTTACTTCATCAGGACTGAGCAGGGCAAATTCAGCCCCCTCACGTATTGATCGGCGATGCTCTTGACGAAGTTCGGCTCGTTTTGAACCTTCCAAAGAAAATTCTGCCAATGTCACCAACGCTTCTTCACCTAGCTTGCTCAGTGTAAGCCCCATGTCCAGATAGGTCGGCAATTGCAAATCGCTGACCTGATAAAAAACCGTTCGAAGTCCGCTGCTATCGGCAATTTCTCGCAGACGCCAGGCGAGTGTGTTGCACGCCTGGGGATTGCCGATAGGATCACCCAATGCAATCAAGCAAGACCCACTGCGTTGATACATTAAAAAACCTGCATCGGCTTCGGCAAATAAAAGCTGTTTGTCAGGCAGTAGTGCCATGTAGGCATTAGTTGAACCGTACTGGGAGATAATCGCAGCCGCACGATCACGCTCAGCTGGTGTACTGATGCGTTGCAAAGGGTTGCGCGGTCGCAAAACCCCCATCAAACCAATCATTAATAACATAACAATTGACACGAAACTTGCACGCAACATACGCGGAGCATCGGATTCAAATGCAAATTGCCACCATAAATTATTGGCATAGGCCACATCGCGATGCACAAAAAGACCTAGCCATATGCTGGCGCCAATCACTAACGCCATATTGCGGAGCCATGTCATATTTCTTGCTGGGTCGAATAGGGCGGCATCACGATTGAAACGGCGACGTGCTGACCATAGTGCAGCAATTAATGCGATCAATGCCAAGGAAAGTGGCCAACGGAATCCCACTAGCATAGTCAAGATTACAGCAAGAGAAAGTCCGGCAATGCATAACCACCATGCTAGACCAATTCGTTGATATAGACCGCGAGCAAGTATGAGTAGTGCAACACCCAATGCACTCGCAGAAATGTGTGACAACTCTAAAATAGGTAAAGCAACAGGCAAATTGGCTACATCTGAAGTACTTAGCTGCAAGGGTAAATTGCCATTGAGCACTAGCGCTGCACCGGCAAAAAAAACCAGCAACGAAAATGCAGGTGCCACAAAGGGTGTTGTCCATCGCTGTGTTGAGGTCAGTCTGCGAGACAAAAACGATGCATTTTCTCTTATGACTCGCATGCCAATAATGAGTAAGGCAAAAAATAATGGCAATACATAATAGATGCCGCGATACGCCAAAATCGTGGCTAACACTTGATGCGCTGGCACGGTGGGTAACAGCGCGATCATTGTCGCTTCAAAAACGCCAAGGCCTCCTGGTACGGTACTAATTAATCCTGCAAATACGGCAATAACGTACAGCCCAATAAAGGCGACATAGCTAATATTTGCCTGGTACGGCAATAAAATATAAAGTGCCGCTGCAGCGCAAGCCAGCTCTGTAATACTCACGGCCAGCATTAATAATCCGTCGTACCATACCGGGAAATGAATGCGATATTTTCCAATCGAAACAGCGCGTTTACCCAAAATCAAGAAAAGCAAAGCTCCAGCCACGGCCAATAATAAAAACACTCCCAGCATGTACAAACTATTCTCAGAGATTGGAAAAGTTTGGCTGGCATAGGCTGGCTCATTGAACAGAGTAACGCCTAACCAGAATAAACCGCCAAGCATAAAACCGATCGATGCAGTCGCAATAATGTGAGCTATCTCACTGGCATGAAGCCCATTGTCACTATACGCACGTAATCGTACCGTGCCGCCGGTTAAGGTAGCCATACCCAAGTTATGCCCGAGTGCATTGGCAATAAATGCTGTCATCACCAGGCTGCTGAACGGTACGCGCTTGCCTGTAAGGCGAATACCAATCCAGTCAAAAATAGTAAGCAATAAATAACTAGCAACGGTGGCTAATATTGACAAGGCAATATAGGTATTATCTAGCAAGAAAAGTTCTTTGCGAATGTCGTCCCAAGTGAACTCGCCGATGACGTGATGCATAGCTACCAAAGCCAGTATAAAAAGCACCACAGTCAGCGCCAGACGGAAAGCTGTGGAATATGATCTCGATGAAAAAATTTTTGTTGAGGATTCTAAAAAATCCTTGCGCTGACTCATGGTTAGCTGTCTCCGGATCAGCAATATGTTTCGATTGAAACACAGGAAAATCTTGATTCGTAGTAAAAACGTTTTTAAGTTTATTGGCGTTTTAGAACTAGACTTTTATCAAGAAAGGCATCAATGCTCCAATAAAAGTAAAGCCGAGTTTCCTCGGCTTTAGTCACCGCTTGTCACGAAAAGAAAAACTTAGTTGGTTATCGTTGCTTTACATTTGCCTTTCACCACTTTCTGGCCTGCTTTACATTTCAGCGCGTGGCGGTGCCTATTGGTATGTTTGAGCGCGTGGCGGTGCTTATTGGTATGGTGTTTTGTAGTTTCTGTAGCAGCGTGTTTTGTAGTTTCAGTTGCAGCAGGTTTCGTAATTTCTGTAGCAGCGGGTTTGGCAGGTTCAGGCGTAGCAGCAAATGCCATGGTGCTGGCCAAACCAAGAACGAGTGCGGCGAGGGAAGTGCGAATGTTCATAGATATCTCCAGTGTGGGTTAAGAGGTTCACTGGTGCTCCACCAGTGACGCTAGATTGAACGAACACACCTGTCGCGAAGCTTGCGGTGAAATTACATCTTGTTCATGTTGAAAATACCGCGGAAAACAAGCCGTGTCGTTTGCAAAGGTATGCGCCAATACAAAGATAATATTAGCGTCGACTCGGCTACACGCGCCTTTGTATGGAATTGAAAAGCCCACCAAGCTTGCAAAGCTGACAGCTTTTATCTTTGGCGTGCAAGCTTTGCCGGTATAAAGTTCTTAAACGTAAGTCAAATGCATACTAGCGGTTTACCACCCACATCATAGGCGACATGAAGCTGATGAACGTATCGTATTCCTCTTTTCAAGGACTGGGAGTAACTCCTTAGCTCCTAACCAACTCAGAGGTAACTTGAAGAAGTCATACTCACAGAAGACTGCCCGTCAATTAAAGTATCGAAGCCGAAAACGGATTGGCGAAAAGTATTGTCAATGTCGCAGTCATTGCGGGCAAGGGCAAGGGCATGGCTTGCCAAGACACTGTTTAAAAAAGATAGCAAAATACGACAATGCATCTGAAATGCTTATGTATAAGGGTTTTCCCGGCGAAGGCACAATGATATGAATCACTTCCACGCCAGCCGTCGCGCGAATAAGGGCAAGCCCAGACGGAGTAAAGTACCCTGCGAAGGTCGCTGACATCGGCAACTATTTCGTTGGAAATGCTCGAATAACAGCAAAGCCGGGATTTCCCGGCTTTGCTGTTCGTGTATCACCCAAATAAAAACTTACTTGGTTTTCGTTGCTTCGCATTTGCCTTTCACCACGCTTTCGCCTGCTTTGCATTTCAGTGCATGGTGGTGTTTTACGGTGGCAGGTTTTGCTGTTGCTGCAGCAGCGGCTTTGGCAGGCTCGGGGGTGCCGGCAAATGCCATGGTGCTGGCCAAACCAAGGGTAAGAACGGCGAGGGATGTGCGAATGTTCATAAGTATCTCCAGAGAGGATTGAGGAATTCACTGGTGCTGTACCAGTGACTCTAGATTGGACTAGCGCACCTGTCGCTAAGCTTGTGATTAGATGACATTTTGTCCATGTTGGCTAAATCAATTTCCGGATGACAAGGGAAAACTCAGCAAAACACGAAGCCCCGGGCTCGCATCTTCTAGAGTTATAGTAGCGCCATGATGGATGGCAATAGCCCGCACAACACTCAAGCCCAGACCACTGCCGGGGGTTCCGCGATGGCTCTCGAGCCGGACAAAACGATCAAAGACATGTTCTCGTTGCTTGAGCTCAATGCCAGGCCCGGCGTCAACGATAATTAAACTTGCGGTGTTTTCCTGCTTGGTCAGGCTTACCTTTATCTGACTTTCCAGAGGCGCATATTTGATGGCGTTATCGAGCAAATTGGAAATCATTTGAAACAGTAAATTACGATCTCCGGCTATCGTAATCGCTTCAATATCAACTTCAATATTTTGGGCTTTCGACTCTGCGACAGCTTGCCACATTTCTACTGCGTCACGCAGTACTGAATCGAGTGCCAGTGGTTGATCGGGTATTTCATGCGAGGCTTCAATACGGGCCAAGCGCAACAGGCTGTTAAAAGTAGCAATCAACTGATCGGCTTCTGTAATCGCCGCTTCCACTTTAAGTACGGTATTTTCATCCGTCGATTCAAGTCGTGCTTGCTCAAGCCGGGTTTTAAGTCGTGTCAAAGGCGTACGCAAATCATGTGCGATGGCATCGGTAGAAGACTGTATGCCACCAACCAGCATATGAATACGATCAAGCATGCGGTTCAGGGTTCGCCCCAAACGGGCAAAACCATCGTTGCCCATTCGCTCGACAACACGTTCGTTTAAGTGGCCCGCAGCCACACGATCAACGGTATCGAGCGAGGCTTCCAAGGCTCGATCCACGGCATCGCGTAATAACCAGCTAAATATCAGCGTCAAAATTCCAAGCAGAACAAGAATCAAGAATCCCAGTCTGACAATTAACTCGCGTAAGTGTATTTGTGCACCGGAGGAGTAGCCTGTGATCAGCAGATCACCATTGTCCAGAGGTTGCACAAATGCCAGCACTTTGTCTGAATCGGGTATGGCACGCCAGGGAAAACTAACCCAGCCTGCACGACGCGGCAATGAGCGAGGCAACTGATTTCGATTGCCGGCCAGCACTACCGAATTTTTATCTACCAACAAATAAAAAGCTTCGCGATTTATCGGTTCGCGAACGCGCCCATCGATAATTTGCTTCAAGCCATTACGACCATCGCTACGATAAACCTCCATCAAACTTTCATGTTCCACTTGTATTGTTTGTCGCGTATCGGCATTCAATAGTTGATCGAAGCTCAATAAGCCGACCACGCCAAGCATACCGAATACCACTACCAAACCCATGCCGTAGGTCAGCACTAGCCGGTTGAGTGTCGAGCCAACAAAATTTCGAAAATTATCTATCAACATTAACTACGCATGCCAAGCAGATAACCTGCGCCGCGAACGGTATGTAGCAAGGGCGGGCCAAGGCCGCGATCAATTTTTTGCCGCAGTCGCGACACATGGACATCGATCACATTGGTTTGCGGATCGAAGTGATAATCCCATACCGCTTCAAGCAACATGGTGCGAGTGACGACTTGCTCGGCATGACGCATAAGAAATTCGAGCAGTCGAAATTCCCTTGGCTGCAATTCCAGATTTTGCCCAGCTCGCTTTACACTGCGTTTCAGTAAATCCATTTCGAGATCGGCAACCCGAAGATTCGTTGAAGTTTCTTGGCCGCTCGTTTGCCGTCTTAGCAAACCTTCGAGACGTGCCATCAATTCCGCGAATGAAAAAGGCTTCGCCAGATAATCGTCGGCACCGCCGCGCAAGCCCATTATGCGTTGCTCAACATCGCCCAACGATGAAAGCATCAATACCGGCGTTCGATGACCACTAGCTCGCAGTATTCGCAGTAACTCCAAACCTTCCAGACCCGGCAACATTCGATCAAGAATAAGAGCGTCGTAGGTTTCGTTGCTTGCCATATGCAAACCGTCGGGCCCAGTAGCGGCATGATCGACATTATGTCCTGCCTCACGCAGACCCTTGGCAATAAACTCCGAAATGAGTGGTTCGTCTTCTACAAGCAGTACACGCATAACCAATCTCCTTTGATGAAAGTGTAACTTCCATTGCGTGATATGAGTCTATGCAAAACATTACCAATTGGTAATAAACCCATTGACCAATAGTACAGTTCGTAGGGTGGAACTACCAACAGGTGGCACACCCTTGGTGATTCCACTAAAGACTGCGATAGCATGTTGTCCGGGGCATGGTTTCATCTGACCCGGGTTTTGTAGAATGCCAAGATCGCCATGTTTGCATCTTCATCAAAAATAATTTCATGACGAAGATTTTTATCTTGCGGTGTAATTATTCCCGGGTCAGATAAAGCGGTGACCCGGGCTAAGCGTTACATTCCTAATTATTCGCAAGCCCCCGCGCAGGGGCGCCTGCTTGCTGTGCCCAAAATCTGTTAGCAGACCAGGG
>JAYSQD010000073.1:0-10746 GCA_043721835.1 Arenimonas sp.
TAGGAGCGCCTTTAGGCGCGACAGGTCTGCGAAAGAGCCGGTCGCGCCTAAAGGCGCTCCTACACAATAATCAAATTGTCTTCGTTTTCGGCCCTGAAAACACTGGCGCCTGCTCACGACCTTTCTTGATTCGGCTAAGCACAAATTGTCGAACGTCATCGAGCATGGCGTAAATTGTAGGCAAAAACAGTAAGCTGACTATTGTTGAGAACGCCAAGCCGCCGGCAACCGCTCGTGCCATCGGTGCATACGATGGGCCATCGCCACCAATGCCTGAGCCACCAAAACACAGTGGCAACATTCCTAAAATTGCAGTGCCCATGGTCATTAAAATGGGACGCAATCTTTCTTTACTACCTTGTATCAGGGCGTCGGTACGGCTTAAGCCATTACGACGTTGCACATTAATGTGATCCAGCATCACGATGCCGTTATTGACCACCACACCCATCAATACCAGCACGCCAATAAAAGCCATGATCGTAAAGGTGGTACCGGTCAATGCAAACAGCCAGAAAATACCAAGCACCGAGAAAATAATGCTGCTGAAGATAGCGGCCGGAAATAACATCGATTCAAACAGGGCTGCCATCACAATAAATATCATCACCATGGCAATGGCAAGATTAAACAGCATTTGCTGCATCGCCTGATCATCTTCCTGGAAACCGTTGCCCTCACTCCAGGAATAACCCGGATGGGTTTCATTTAATTTTGCCGCATTCATCACTTCGCCAATAGCTTTGCGTGCGGCGTCTTTATCGAACTTGCCGACACGATTAATATTGGCATCAATGGCAATGGAGGTTTGACGATTCGTCCGTGAAATCTGCGAAGCGCCGGGTTTGATTTGAACATTGACCAGTGACAGCAAAGGCACTTTAACGCCGTCGGCACGGGTCAGGTTCAAGCTCGACAGGCTGCTAATGCTGAATTGTTCGGAGCCTTCAAAACGCACCCAAACCGGCACTTCGGTGGTGCCACGGCGGAATTCACGTAGCGGGCTGCCACGAAGAGCAACACCCAAATACTGGGCAACTTCCTGTGCACTAAAACCGAAATAGGCTGCGCGCTCCCGATCAACACTGACTTTAATTTCACTATTCTCATCGCCTGCATTAACACGTACATCGGTAAGTTCTGGGCGTTTTTCCAATGATGGCAATAACTCGGTACCAATTTGCACAAGTGTTTCTGGTGAATCGCCATTGAGATAGAAAGTGACTTTCTGATCACCCGCAGCACTACCGCCGCCTCCGGGGCCGCCTCCACCGTTGAAACCAATTTCTGCACGGGCAGATTTTGGCAATTCCTTGCGAAGCATTTCAGAAATTTCATCAGGCTTCTTCAAGCCCGGCCCTTCATTACGCAAGGTCAATCGTACACCACCCCAACCTTGCTCGGCGAAGAAAACGTAGATCTGCGTTATCTGAAAATGCTCACGACGCTTGTCGATATATTGTTCGACTTTAAGAATTTCTTCCGACATTTGGTCCAGGCTATACGAACCTTTCCAATCAAAATATAAGCCGATTTCTGGCTTGGCTTCGTTCTTGAAAAAATCAAATTCAGTAAATTTTATCGGAATCAAACTGACCAAAACAATGACCAGTATCGCAGCCAAAGCCTTGAACCTATGCTGCAAACTCCAAAGTAATAACCGGCCATAGCGCTCGACCAAACGCGGGATAATACCCTCGTGCCGTCCTATCATAGGTGGTGTTTTCAAATGCGCCGAAATCATCGGTATCAAACTCACGGCCACTAGCCATGAACACAGTAATGAAATCGTAATGGTGAGTGCAACCTGCCCCAGAAAAATGCTCATCATATTGGCTTCGCCGAACAAGTTCGGTAAAAACACGACGATACTGGTAAAGGTGCCGGCACTGATTGCAATTTGTACACTGCGCGTACCTTCAATGGCACAACGCATCGGGTCATTAGGATATTTTTCGCGGTATTGGTAAATACTTTCCACCACTACCACGGCATTATCGACCAACATGCCCAAGCCTAATAACAGGCCCATCATCGACAATATATTCAAGGTGATGCCAATAAAATACATAGCGCCCAAGGTCATCACGATGCAGATGGGAATGGCCAAGGTCACCATTAAGGTACTTGGCCAATGCCGCAAAAAGAAATACAAAATAAACAAGGATAATAACGAGCCAATAATGCCCGACTCGACTAATTCGTTAATCGATCGAGTGACGCTTTCAGCCTGATCTTCAACAATGATCGATTTAATGCCGACCAGTTCGGGTTCTTGATTAATTTTTTCCAGTTCCGCCATCACAAGCTTCGAAACGGCGACAAGGTTGGCGCTACGCTCACGTTTGATATTGACACCAACAGCAGGTTTTAGGTCGAGTCTGCGCCAAATACTCTCGCGCTGGGCCTTAAAACGAACTTGTGCGATGTCGCTCAAGCGCAAACCCGATTCGTTTAAAACCAGGTTTCTCAATTGATCCAAATCACGAATTTCACCGACCGGTTGTACGCGCAAACGACGAACGCCGTCATCAATTTGTCCTGCCGATACCGAAAAATTAATCGCCTGCAATTTTGCTGCAAGCTGATTCAAACCAATATTGTGGGCACCAAGTGCGGATGGATTAATCGCGATTTCGATTTCAGAAGGTGAAGCGCCAGTAATTTCCACATTGGCAATACCGGGAATGCGCTCGATACGGCGCTTGAATAAGCGCTCAATCATTTCGTATTCGTGCCGTAGATCTCGGGTACTTGCAAAACGAATTTGCAAGAACGGCTGGTCACTTGGTGAAAACCGCTGTACATAATAACGCTGCATGTCGACCGGCAGATCTTTGCGTATGGCGTCAATACGCGAGCGCGCTTCATTGGCGCTAATGGCAACATCACGATCAAAGTCGGAAAACTGAATTTGAATTTCTACGCCATCGGCACGACTGGTGGAACTCATTTCCTTGATGCCCGGCAAAGTCGCTAAAGTCTCTTCAACTGGACGCGTAATGCTGCGCTCGACTTCCTGTGGCGTTGACCCAGGATAGGGAATACTCACACCCATATAAGGAAGATTGATTTCGGGAAATTGCTCAAGTGGTAACCGAAATGAAGCAATCAAGCCAATGGCCACCATCGACACATAAAACATGATGGCCGTAATCGGGCGTTTAAGACTTAGCTCGGCCAGACTCATGCAGACACTCCGTCTTTTGAAAGTTCAAATTTCTCTTTCGCACGTAGGCCACGGGCAAGATAATAAGCATCCGAGCGGCGGTCCAGAATATTATAGACAATCGGAATAATAACCAGGGTCAACAAGGTTGAAACTAACAGCCCACCAATTACAGTAATGGCCATGGGCGCACGCACCTCTGCACCGTCACCACCAAAAAAGGCGAGTGGCGCAAAGCCAAATAGTGTTGTTAGCGTCGTCATAATAATCGGGCGTAAACGTGACTCGGCACCCCTACAGATTGCTTCGCGTTTACTGACGCCTTCTTCGCGTAATTGATTCACTTTGTCGAGCAATACAATCGCATTTTTTACCACAATGCCGACCAGCAAAATCAAACCAATAAATACCACAATGGAAATAGGCGAACCTTTCAACCACAAAGCCAATACTGCGCCGACAATAGCGAGCGGCACCGAGAACATAATCACGAAGGGATGCAGCAAAGACTCAAATTGTGAAGCCATTACCAAATACACCAAAAACATTGCCAAGCCAAATGCAAATAGTAAAGATTGAATCGAACTATCCAACTCTTCACTTTGACCGCCGAAAGCCATTTTTACATCGGTGCCAATCGGGTTTTCACGCACCAGCTTTTTTACTTCCTTCACGGCGGTACCCAAGTCGATGTTGCGCAGGTTTGCCGACACCAAAGCGACACGCGTCTGATCGGCACGGTTAATTTCGCTCGGCCCAACGGTCTCAACCACATTGGCAACGGCTGACAAGGGTACCGGCTTAACACTTTGCGGATTGATAATAATATTGCGAACATCTTCGACTGAACTGCGGTCGGCTTCACGGGCACGCACCAGTACATCGATTTTGCGATCACGAAAACTATAACGGGTCGCCACTTCACCGCGAACCTGACGCACGACTTGGTCGGCGATTTGCCGTGAAGTTAGTCCCAATGCCGCAGCACGTTCCTGATCGAAAACGATTTGAACTTCAGGATAGCCTTGTTCGACACTTGATTTTACGTCGGCAAAATGCGGTGAGTTTGCCAGCAACTTGCTCAGTTGGCGACCGGATTTTTCAATCGATGCTAAGTCTTGACCGCTTAATTCAATTTCAAGCGGTGTGGCAAAACTCAGTAATTGTGGCCGGGCAAATTTTACTTGCACATCGGGATAAGCCGACATTGTTTTACGCATACGATCGGTAATCGCCGCCTCTGCTTCACGAGTATATTTCTCGCCCAAAATCACCGTCAACTTGGCGACGTTATCACCGGACTCGGTTGGATTGGCATCCAGACGCGTACCGCTACCGCTGACACCATAGAGTTTTTCGATATCGCTGTCTTTACCGTGAATACTCTGGATTTTTTGCACCAGACTATCGGTTTCGCGCAACTGGGTACCGGGCGATAATTTCGCCGTCATTTCAAAACGATCTTGTGCCAATTGCGGAATCAAATCGGTACCTAAACCCATCGCGACAAAAATAGAGATGACAAAGGCGATAAACGAGCTCGCTAAAATAAAGCCCGGGCGATCCAATACTTTCGGTAAAATTCGGTGATAAAAAGCAGCGGCGGCTTCATAGGGCCGCAAAATAAACTCGCCGAACCGTGCCAGGCTACCGCCGACATTTTTTGCAAGAAAGCGAAATATCGCAACCACAACAATACTGGCACCTTCAACCAACCAGCCTGTGAATTTTTTTACGAAAGCAAAGATGTTATAAAAAAAACGGCCGACTTTACCAGTCGGTGGCTCACGAACAATAACAGCATCTTTGGCGAACGCCATTTGCGAGGTGGCTTTCAAGGAGCTCAGCATCGGAATCAAAGTCAAAGAAACAATCAGGGACATGGCCAACGCGATTGAAACCGTTAATGCCTGATCTTTAAACAATTGCCCGGCTATGCCTTCGACAAACACCAAAGGGAAAAACACGGCAATCGTTGTCAGTGTTGAAGCGACAACGGCCATACTAACTTCACGTGCACCTTCAATGGTGGCTTCAACCAAACCCAGCCCACGCTCACGCGCTTTGGCAATACTTTCCAGCACTACAATCGAGTCATCGACCACCATGCCGGTCGCCAATGCCAAACCTGCCATCGACATTACATTCAAACTAAGGCCGAGCATGTCCATGAAAAAGAACGTGGAAATAATCGAGACCGGCAAGGACAAGCCAATAACAAAAGTGCTCCAGCCATCACGCAGAAAAAAGAAAATAATCAAGATCGCGAAAAAACCGCCCATCAAGGCTTCAAACTTGACTTCCGTTAAGGCGCTCTCGATGAATTTGGATTGGTCATCAATGGTGTTGATTGAATAACCATCGATAACATAATCGCCGGCGACTTTGGATTTTTCTTGTGGCTTTGATGGATCAGTATTGGCATTTTGCAGGCGCTTCAGCGTGTCGTGTACGGCGGTGGCAACAGCGACGGTATTGCCATCGCCCTCTTTATAAATCGCCAACTCGACCGATTCGCGGCCTTGCATGCGAATAATTGCTTCGCGTTCTTTATAGCCTTGTACAACGGTCGCCACGTCTTTCAAACGCACCGGCACATTATTTTGTGTCGTGATCAGCAAGTCCTGCATTTGTTCAAGATTGCTAAATTGGTTGACGGTACGAACCAAATAGCGCTCGGCCCCCTCTTCAATCCGGCCACCGGAAATATTAATATTTTCCTGTTTTAGACGATCAATCACCAGGCTCGAAGATAAATTTAATTGCGCCAAACGCTGGGTGTCTAATTGCACCTGAATTTGGTCTTCGTAACCACCGCCCACTTTTACAGCGGCCACGCCATCTACGGGTTCAAGGCGCTTCTTTAAAGTCTCTTCCGCGTAACGACGAAGACGCATCAATTCAGCGGCTTGATTTCCAGTGGAGCTTTCATTAACCGACATCACCAAACGTAAAATTGGCTCGGTGGTGGGATTAAAGCGCAGCAATACTGGTGGCGTAACATCCAATGGCAAACGTAGAGTGTCGAGTTTGTCACGTACGTCGAGGCTGGCTTTATCCATATCGCTGCCCCAGGCAAACTCGAGCACGATATCGCTTTGACCGGCGCGTGAGACAGATTTAAGTTTACGCAAACCTTTCACCACGCCGACGGATTCTTCAATCGGCTCGGTAATTAATGTTTCGATTTCAGCCGGTGCGGCGCCGGTGTATTCGGTACGTACCGTCAGTGTTGGATAAGTAAGTTCAGGCAGCAAATTTACTTTCAGACTGGTCCAGCCAATCGCGCCAAACAACACCATAGTGACGGCCGCCATCGCGATGGTGACGCGACGCCGGGTAGAGAATTCGACTACATTCATTTTTTGGCAACTCCGGCCGATGGCGCAGCTGCTTTAACAGATTTTGCGCCGAGTACTTGTACTTCGGTACCATCACGTACGGCGACTTTACCGGCAGTGATTACGCGATCGCCCTCTTTCACGCCCGATAATATTTCGGCAAATTCGCCAGTGGTGTAACCCAGCTTGACCGCAACGCGGGCGGATTTATTGCCACGAACAACATAGACTGCAGTTTCACCTTCGTCTTCAAGCAATGCGACGCGGGGAATCGTCAAAATATTCTGGCGCTGATCGAAAATAACTTCGATGCGACCAAACATGCCAGGACGTAGCACTTCATTACCAGCAAAGGCGCACACGACGCGGAAAGTGCCGGTGCCCGAATCCACTACCGGGCTTACGCGATCTACTTTGCCTTCAAATACCTGGCCCGGAATAGCATCAACGATCATGCGCAAAGGCATGCCTTGTTTCAGCACCGCCATTTCGCGTTCTGGTACGTTGAGCACAGCTTCAAGACGGGAGTTATCAACAATACGGAATACCGGTGCATTCAAATTAATTAAATTGCCGGGCTTCACCATGCGTTGCGCCACCACACCATTAATTGGCGCGATGATATTGGTATAGCTCAATTCCAATCTAGCGAGTGCCAAGCTTGCACGAGCGGCTTCGAGTTCATAGCGAATTTGTTCGTCAGAGTCGGCACTGACTAATTTTTCCTGACGCAATTTCTGCGAACGACGATAATTATTTTCCAGTTTATTGACCGTTGCTGCCGAGCGTTCGGCTTCAAGGCGCACTCGATCACCGTCCAATCTTGCCAAAACCTGACCTTTACGAACGACCTGACCTTCCTCGGCAAGCAATTGCACCATGACCCCTGAGGTCTTGGCAACGACCTGCGACTCACCTGGGGCTTCAAGATTAGCGGTGCCGGCATAACTAGCGGTAATGGCTTGGCGCCCGATACTCACAACTTCAACCGGCACGGCTTCGGGCTTCTTCTCGCCTTCTTTACCGTCCTTACCAGCCTCTTCTGTCTTGGCAGTTTCTTCAGAATCAGCCTTTTTACCGCCCTGGCAGCCGCTTAAAAAAAGGCTGGTCATAACCATTGCTAGCAATAATGACGGGAATGGGCGAAGTGTGAGGTTTGAGTTTTTCATTGATGTCCGTTTCAGATATCGAAGGCCGAAGCCAAGCGGTGTGTTAGTTGCATAGAACAGTACAGGATCGGTTCATGTTTGCGTATGTGCCGGAAGTCAATGTGACCTATGAACGAATGAGACATGTCGCACAAATGTGAAAGCTTCCACCCACTGTCTGTAATGCTGCGCAGCGGCTATAATCTTGTTTTTCCGACCCATTGCCGGATTTTTACAATGAAATTATCTTTACTTTTACTGGCAGCACTCTTTTTTGCCGCCAATACACAGGCTGCGGAGCTGAAAGGCGATCCCAAAGCAGGCAAAACCTTGGCTTACACCTGCACAGGCTGCCACGGCATTTCCGAATATAAAAATGCCTACCCCAGTTATCGGGTACCGAAAATTGCCGGTCAAAATGAAAAATACATACTCGGAGCGCTGCATAGTTACAAGAAAGGTGAACGTAATCACCCGACAATGAAAGCGCAAGCCTCCAGTTTTTCGGATCAGGATATCGCTAATATTGCAGCGTATTTATCCAGACTATCCTCCAAGAAGTAATTAAGGAAACCACACATGATTATCCGTAGCCTCCTTATTACGACAACTTTGTTGTTCGCCGGCAATGTTGCAGCAGTGTCGGTAAAAGGCGATGCCGCCAATGGCAAAAAAGTATTTGAAGCCAGCAAAGATACCAAAGGCAATCTGGTCGCTTCCTGCACCAGCTGCCATGGCGTTGGCAGTACCGGTAAATTGCCTGATGGCAGCGCTGCCCCGAATGAAAACCCGACGATCGCTGGTCAGTATTCTGATTATTTAAGCAAAGCGCTACACGACTATAAAAACAAAAAACGTGCGCACCTGGGTATGCAAGGCAATGCCGGCCGTTTATCCGACAAAGAAATTGCCGATATATCGGTGTATCTCGGCAGCTTGAAAAGCAAAGTACATGATTTAAGCGAACACGAAGATTGATCTTCAATGCAACTTGTAGGGTGGGCATTGCCCACCATGCTTAAAGCGGTGGGCAATGCCCACCCTACGAAATCAAAGGCCTTAACGGGCCTTTATTTTTGCCCCTACGGGATCTTTATTTTTTCTTTCGCCAACGGCTTCTTGCAGCTAATTTCGTAGAGCTCTTTGGTCTTAAACCATTCGCGTTGGCTTTTAGTATTATTTATTTTTTCCCACCACGCTTGGCATTGTTTGTCTTCCTCCGGGCTCAGCGTAGTGGGGTCATCTTCGTCATCGGCAATAACACGGCCATAACCACCATTGGGCACAAAGCCGCAACCGCCGCCCAGCGCCAATATAGAAACCTTGCAGACCAGTTTGACGCCCGGATTGCCCGGTACCGGAATTTTTATTTCTTTCGTGGTTTTTTCAACGGCTTTTTCCAGCAGCTCCGTCAATACATCTTGGTCGGGTTTCCAAGCCTGTTCAAATTGAGTTGGATTAAAATCAATCGCCGGTGGTCGTTTTAGAAAGGTACCGGCCAATTCCAAATCCGGATTTTGAAAATCAAAGCGCTTACTTGGCAAATTAGCTTCATCGAGTTTTTCGATGAAATCGACTGGCAAGTTGACGCGGCCAATATCATCGTAAATACGAAGTGGCTGATTGGCATTTTGTTGGCTCGTATTTGCAGTAAGGACGGGCTTGCTACGAGCTGGCGATTGCACAATAATTCTTGCAGGTGTATTCGATATCGATTTTTTTACCTGCACATCTGGCATAACATCGACATGCACTAGCTTTGGTGCAGGTCGTAAAAATTCCAATACGGTAATCACTTCATCGGGCAGATATTTTCGTGTCAGGCCGAACTCTTCAATCAACCAATAAAAGAACAGTCCGTGCAAGCCGATGGCAAAACAAAAAGGCAGCAATCGCTGAAAGAACCCTGATGAATTTTTAACATCGTTTTTAACGAGCTTGTTCGGCGCATACGCGCTGAGATGAAGTAATTCATTCTGCTCGACATTTTCAATCACGCTTTGCCCTCGGTCGGGCATCAGAAAACTAAAACAAGCTAAAGTTCCCGTAGTTAACTATGCCGTACGCTCGATGTAAGGTGCTTCGCCCTTGTCGTGATCCGTGGCATCACGTACCGCTTTTAATTCGGGGATGCGGGCAAGCAATGTTTTTTCGATACCTTGCTTCAACGTCACATCGGCCATACCGCAACCCTGGCAACCGCCACCGAAACGCAAATACACGGTGCCGTCGGCATCTAGCGATGACAAAGTGACATTGCCTTTATGCGAGGCCAGCTGTGGATTAATTTCCGAATCGAGTAACCATTGCACGCGCTCAATCAAACTCGAGTCACCTTTCGGCGCTTCGCCCTTGATACGCGGCGCACGAATATTTAGTTGACCACCGGTAGCTTGTTCCAGATATTCAATTTCGGCACCATCCAGAAATTTGACACTGGCAGCATCCACATAAAGCGTAAAGCCGGCGCATTCCAGTGACCACTCATCGCCAAGTAAATCGCCGTTATCACAAAACTCCAGACGTGCATCAGCACGTGGTGTGCCGGGGTTCACGGCAGTGATACGGATGCCGATCGCATCGCCACCTTGGCTATCGAGCAAACGACGAAAATGAGATTGTGCGGTTTCGGAAATAGTAATCATCCCGCAATTTTACCGCATTGCAGGGTAAGATCGCATGAACAACCGGAGAGCAGCCCATGTCAATTCTAGAAACCCTTGCCCAACGCCACTGTAAAGCTTTGAAAGGCCCTGAACACTTGCTGGCGACCGACGCCGTAGCGACCTATCTAGTGGCTCTGAAAGACTGGAAACTGATTGAAAACGACCAGGCGATCAGCAAAACCTTCCATTTCGACAATTATTATAAAACCATGGCATTCGTGAACGCCCTCGCCTTCATCGCCCACCGAGAAGACCACCACCCCGACCTAGGCGTGCATTACAACCGCTGCCACGTACGTTTTTCAACCCATGATGTTGGCGGCCTGAGCCAAAATGATTTTATTTGTGCGGCGAAGCTGGAGAGCTTGGATTACAAGTAATTATTTGTCGCCCGCAAGCGGCCTCCTACGCTCGTAGGAGGC
>JAYSQD010000074.1:0-13014 GCA_043721835.1 Arenimonas sp.
AAAGCCTGGAAAGACATCTGGGGCTGCGGCCAGGGCATTGGTGCGATTGACAAGGTACAAAGCACGGCTGATTACGTGGCCCAGCTGCGGGGCGAGTACGAGGCTGCGAAGGCTCGGTTACTGTAATTCAGTCGGCTTTAGAGCTACCGTTCAATTGGAGCGCATGGTGCTGCAAATGGTCGGCCATAAAACTCGCAACAAAGTAGTAGCCGTGGTCGTAGCCAGCGTGTTTGCGTAACGTCAACGTCTGCTTGGCTGAGGTACAGGCTGTTTCAAACAGGTGCGGATGTAGTTGCTCAGCCAGAAATTTGTCGGCCAAGCCTTGGTCAATCAGGATGCCGCCGGGGTAGGGCGCTGATGTCAACTCGCCCATCAATGCAGTCGCGTCATGCGCGGCCCAAGTTGATTCGTCAGCACCCAGGTACCCTGTGAACGCTTTGCGGCCCCAGGGGCATCGCACAGGCGCGCAGATGGGCGCGAAGGCCGAGACGGATCTAAAAAGGCCAGGATGCCTGAGCGCCAGAGTTAACGCGCCGTACCCGCCCATCGAATGGCCAAAAATGCCGACTTTGGCTACATGGATGGGCAGCGCGCCCGTCACCAGCGGCAGCAGTTCTTGTGTGATGTAGCTTTCCATCCGCCAGTTTTTGGCCCAGGGGGCTTGTGTTGCATCGAGATAGAACCCGGCACCCACGCCAAAGTCCCAGTTGTCAGATTCACCCGCTACATTCGCGCCACGGGGGCTGGTATCAGGTGCTATCAAAGCGAGGCCCAACTCGGCTGCCAAACGCTGCGCCCCAGCTTTGATCATGAAGGTTTCTTCATTGCAGGTTAGGCCTGCAAGAAAAAGCAATACCGGCACTTTTCCCTGTTTTGCCTGCGCCGGTGTGAACACGGAGAAACGCATCGGACTATGGTTCGATGCGGAATCGTGTTGATACACACCGTGGGTACCGCCGAAGCAATAGTGTTCGGAAATGATTTGCATAAAAGTTAGGCTCAGCTGTTGTATTTCGCGAGGTAAGAATTCATCGCATAAAAATATTTCTGGGCCCCGGCGCTCGCCGGGGTGACGACTGTACTTTCTTATGAAAATATTTAGTAAAGCACCACACCACGAATCGATTCACCATGATGCATCAAATCAAAACCTTCATTGATTTTTTCCAGCGGCATGGTGTGGGTGATCAAATCATCAATATTAATTTTTCCTTCCATATACCAATCGACAATTTTTGGCACGTCGGTGCGGCCACGTGCGCCGCCGAAAGCCGAGCCGCGCCAGTTGCGGCCAGTGACTAATTGGAAGGGCCGTGTGGCAATTTCCTGGCCCGCAGCGGCCACGCCAATAATGATACTGGTGCCCCAGCCTTTATGGCAGCATTCCAGGGCCTGCCGCATCAGCGTGGTATTACCAATGCATTCAAACGAATAATCGGCGCCGCCTTTGGTAAGCGATACCAGATACGCCACCAAATCACCTTCCACTTCTTTTGGATTCACGAAATCGGTCATGCCGAATTTTGTCGCGATGTCTTTGCGTGCCGGATTGATATCGACACCAATGATTTGACGGGCACCGGCCATGCGTGCGCCTTGAATCACATTCAAACCAATACCGCCTAAACCAAACACCACCACACGTGAGCCGGTTTCTACTTTTGCCGTGTAAATAACGGCGCCAATGCCGGTAGTAACGCCGCAACCGATGTAGCAGACTTTATCGAACGGTGCATCTTCGCGAATTTTTGCCAAAGCAATTTCAGGTACAACAGTAAATTGGGCAAACGTTGAAGTGCCCATGTAGTGATGCAGTTTTTTGCCGCCAATCGAAAACCGACTACTGCCATCGGGCATCAAGCCTTGGCCCTGGGTGCTGCGAATGGCTTGGCATAAATTGGTTTTCGGATTCAAACAATATTCGCAATTGCGGCATTCCGGTGTGTAGAGCGGAATAACGTGATCACCTTTTTTCAGGGTGGTTACGCCGGGACCAACATCGACCACAATGCCGGCGCCCTCATGTCCGAGAATGGCGGGAAACAAGCCTTCTGGGTCGGCACCTGACAGCGTGTAGGAATCTGTATGACAGATGCCGGTAGCTTTGAGTTCGATCAACACTTCGCCGAATTTCGGGCCTTCAAGATCGACCATTTCAATAACGAGTGGTTTGCCTGCTTCATAAGCGACGGCGGCTTTTACTTTCATATATTAGTTCCGGACGTAAGGTGGCATGCGACCGCCATGGACGGCGGGATTGCCGAAAATGCAGGAGCATTTTTCGACCCCACCAAGAATCATTCAAAATATCGATACGGTGGGCAATCCCCACCCTACAATAATTCCCTGAAATATAGTGTAAAAAAACGCCGCAATCATGCGGCGTTTTTGTGTGGCTAGAGTATCAATGAAATCATTTTTTCTCGACAGTCAAACCACGACGTTCCAGCAATGGCTGAATGTCGGGGTCACTGCCTGAGAAATCATGGAACAATTGCAGTGCGTCTTTGCTGCCACCACGTGAAAGCAAGGTCGCACGGAAATGATCACCGTTAGCACGGGTCAGGCCGCCATGTTGTTTGATCCATTGCACGGTGTCGGCATCGAGCACTTCCGACCAAATGTAGGCGTAATAACCGGCGGCATAACCGCCCATAATGTGACTGAAATAAGGTGTGCGGTAACGTGGTGGTACCGCCGCGTAATCCAGACCTACATCTTTCAGCGCTTTGGCTTCATAAGCCATTACACCAGCGGCATTGGGGAGTTTATCGGCCGATACCTGATGCCAGCGTTGGTCGAGCAGGGCGGCACCGAGGTAAGCGGTGGTGGTGAAACCCTGGTTAAATTTGGAGCTTGCCAACACTTTATCCAGCAATGCTTGTGGCATTGGTTCGCCAGTCTTCCAATGGTTTGCGTAATTGGCGAGAACTTCGGGCCAGTCAGCCCACATTTCATTCACCTGCGATGGATATTCGACAAAATCGCGCGGCACATTGGTGCCACTGAAGTAGGGATACTTCACGTTAGAAAACATGCCGTGCAATACATGGCCAAATTCGTGGAAGGTGGTATTCACGTCGTCCCATGTCAGCAATGCAGGCTTACCTGCGCTGGGTTTGGTGACATTCAGATGCAGCGCCACGACCGGCTTGGTACCCATTAAGTCCGATTGATCTACGTAAGAGCTCATCCACGCACCACCGCGCTTGGAAGCACGTGCATAAGGATCGACCAGAACCAGAGCAAGTGTTGAACCGTCTGCATTGAAAGCTTCATAAACCCGAACATCGGGATGATAAGTAGGAAGGTCAGTGCGGCGTTTGAATGTCAGGCCGTAAAGTTTATTGGCGGCGAAGAAGATGCCTTTGTCCAGCACGCTGTCGAGTTCAAGATAAGGTTTGAGTTGGGCTTCATCGAAATCATATTGGGCTTTGCGTACTTTTTCGGTGTAGTAAGACCAGTCCCATGGCTGCAGGCTGAAGCTTTTTTGGCCTTTTGCTTTTTGTTCCGAGTCGATCATTGCTTGAAGCACTGCGCCTTCTTTACGTGCATTAGCCACGGCGGGCGGTGCCAGTTGTGCCAGCATTTTGTTGACGGCTTCCGGATTTTTAGCCGTTTCTTCGGCTAGGCCGAATGCGGCGTAACTCGAGTAACCCATAATAGCGGCACGTTCTGCACGCATTTTGGTAACGCGCGAAACAATGTCGCGGTTGTCCCACTGATTACCGCGGCTGCCGCGTGCGATTGAAGCTTTGTGGATGCGTTCACGTAATGCGCGGTTATCAATTTGTGGCAGAAGCGGTTGAATCGTGGTGTTAAGCAGGGCGATGCGGTATTTACCCGGCATGCCTTTGGCTTTTGCCGCTTCAGCAAGAATCGTGATTTGTTCTTCCGACAAACCGGCAAGTTCGGCTTTGTCGGCAACAATTACGGCCGAGTCATTCACTTCAGCGAGTACGTTTTGACTGAATTTAGTGGAAAGCGTTGCCATTTCGGCATTGATCGCTTTGACGCGAGTTTTCTGAGCTTCCGTCAGGTTGGCACCCGAGCGGACAAAGTCGCTGTAATAGCGTTCAACCAAACGCACACCTTGAGCATCCAGACCCAATGATGCGCGCTTTTCATACAAAGTTTTGATGCGTTCAAACAACTTGGCATTCAAATAAACACTGTCGCGGTGCGCGGCAAATTTGGGTGAGTATTCTTCATCCAATTTATCCAGTGTGTCATTGGTATTGGTGCCCGTTAAATTGCCGAATACGATGGCGGCGCGGCCCAGTAATTGGCCGGACTTTTCCATCGCCAAAATGGTGTTTTCAAATGTCGGTGCTGCGGTGTTGTTGGCGATAGCGTTAATTTCAGCAGTGTTGTCAGCCATCCCGCGATCAAAGGCTGGCGCAAAGTCGCTGTCTTTAATCTTGTCAAATTGCGGGTAGTGCAGGGCCAGAGTACTTTCAGTAAAAAAAGGATTGCTGGCAGTAGCGGGGGTGGCGGCTGATTTGCTCATTTTGGTCTTTTCTGCAGATTGGACGGGCGTACTGACACTGCTGCCGAGGGCAAGAGCGGCGGCAATGGCTAGGCTTAACGGTAACTTCATGTAGGGCTCCCTGATTGAACCTCGAGATTAACCGGTTTTGGGTCAAGATTGCCTGTGACGAAAGGCATGGGTGAACTCAGGGTTCAGTTTAGCCAGGGTCTGCTGTGGCCGTTGGCCTGTACTCATCCTGATTTATAGCGCGATCCAATTGCATCGAGGCAAATTAGATTTTTCTATGCAATTAATCTGTCATTGAATGTAAAAATTTAGTAAAATTTAATCGACACTCTAGTCAAAGCCTCCTTAATCGTCCGCCTTATCAATGCGTCAATAAAATCGGGAATTCCGCATGAAATCTGCTCACAAGCTAAAAACAGTGCCCAAACACCACTTACTTGCCTTTGCTATTGCTGTCTGTCTGCCATTGGGTGCTCAAGCTCAAGAAAGCTCGGCAAAAGAAAACGATGAAGCAAAAACTTTAGATGCTATTGAAGTTACCGCACAACGCCGCACGGAAAACATCCAGAAAATCCCGGTTTCAGTCTCTGCCATAAAAGGCGAAAAATTGAACGCCATTACCACTAGCGGTGAAGACGTACGCGTTTTGTCTGGCAAGGTTCCTAGCTTGTATGTGGAGGGTTCATTTGGCCGTGCATTTCCGCGTTTTTATATTCGCGGTTTGGGAAATACCGATTTCGATTTGAATGCTTCGCAACCGGTTTCATTAATTTATGACGACATTGTGCAAGAAAACCCGATCTTGAAAGGTTTTCCGATGTTCGATTTAGATCGTGTCGAAGTTTTACGTGGCCCGCAAGGCACTTTATTCGGTCGCAATACGCCAGCGGGTGTGGTGAAGTTTGAATCCACCAAGCCCACGCAAGAAGTTAATGGCTACTTGAAATTTGGCTTGGGTAATAACCAAAGCTTGAACTTTGAAGGTGCCATTGGCGGCGGCTTGGGCGAAGACTGGTCTACCCGTTTGTCTGTTTTGTATCAAAACCGAGAAGATTATGTTGATAACACGCTCAATGGGCCTGGTGATGATTTGGAAGGCTATCAAGAAAGTGCATTGCGCTTTCAGCTGATGTACAAACCTAGCGAAACTTTTGACGCTTTGTTCAATGTGCATACGCGTGATTTGCAAGGCACCGCTCGTTTATTCCGCGCCAGTATTATTCAACCGGGCACCAATAATTTCAGGCCCGGTTTTGATCGTGACCGAATTTCAATTGATGGCGCTAACAAACAAGATATTAGTTCAAATGGCATGAATCTGCGTATGCGCTGGGATTTAGGTTCGGTGAATCTGTATTCGATTACGGGCTACGAGTCTGCCAGAGGCTACAGCCGTGGTGATATCGATGGCGGCTCTAGTTATGCATTTCCGCCCAATGCGGTAAACGTAGCGCTGTTTCCTTCTGAATCTGCCGATGGTTTGCCAGATCACCGTCAATTTACCCAAGAGTTTCGTTTAGAGTCAGATAACGACAATGCTATGGATTGGCAAGCTGGTCTTTATTATTTTGATGAAAGCATCACCGTTGATACTTTTAGCTACAACGGTTTCGGTGGCGCGCAAACGGGTTTTGCCCAACAGCAACAAAACAACAAAGCCTGGGCAGTATTCGGATCGATTGGTTATGACGTGAGTGACCGATTCAAAGTACATGGTGGTTTACGTTACACCCGTGATGAAAAAGACTTTACGGTAACGCGTTATGTATCGCCCTTTGGTTTAGGCGCCGCCGGCCCATTCACACTCAACCCGAGCGACAGCAAGCTTAATTGGGATTTGAGCGCGACATTTGAATTGACTGATAGCGTAAATTTGTACGGCCGCGTAGCAACGGGTTTCCGTGCGCCAAGTATTCAGGGCCGTGTGTTATTTGCTGGTCCTGCCAACACAATCGATCCGACTACTTTTGTCGCCGATTCGGAAGAAACCATTTCCTATGAATTTGGTATTAAGGCAGATTTTTGGGATAAACGCGCGCGTATCAATGCCGATGTGTTTTATTACACGGTCGATAATCAACAGCTGATTGCTGTCGGTGGCACCAGCAATACGAGTCGTTTATTGAATGCCGATAAAACGGTTGGTCAGGGTTTTGAAATCGATGCGCAAGCTTATTTGACTGACAACTTATTAGTCACGCTTGGTAGTAGCTATAACGATACAGAAATTAAAGATCCGGGGCTTTTGGTTGCTGTCTGTGGTGCACTTTGTACGGTGACTGACCCGACGGTATTGGTTGACGTTGATCCGGGTCCTGGAGTGAACCTCCAACGGTTCGCATCAATTGACGGCAACTCACTGCCGCAAGCACCAAAATGGATTCATAACTTTACCGCCCGTTTTGGCGTTCCGATGGGTGAAGGTGAGTTCTTTATCTTCACCGATTGGGCCTATCGCAGTGAGGTGAATTTCTTCTTGTATGAATCAAAGGAATTCAAAGGAAAATCACTGTTGGAAGGCGGTCTGCGAATCGGCTACAACTGGAACAACGGCGACCAGGAAGTTGCACTTTATGGTCGCAATATCACCGACCGCGTAGCATTGGTCGGCGGTATTGATTTCAACAACCTCACCGGCTTTGTCAATGAGCCGAGAGCATTCGGCGTACAATTTAGTTCGAAGTTTTAAGAGTTGATGTTTTAACAGTAAGCAACGGTTGGATGTGAAAGCATCCAACCGTTTTTTTATGTCAGAATAAACTTGTCAGCCAATACCAAGGAACTCAAATGACCAGCGCTTATGATTTCTCTGCAAAAAATATCGATGGTGAAGAACAATCGCTTAAAGACTATCAAGGCAAAGCCATGCTGGTCGTGAATGTGGCTTCCAAGTGCGGCTTTACTCCCCAGTACACCGGGCTGGAAAAGCTGTACAAAAAATATGAAGACAAGGGTTTGGTGGTGCTCGGCTTTCCCTGCGACCAATTCGGCCATCAAGAGCCGGGTAATGAGGATGAAATCAAGAATTTCTGCTCACTCACTTACGACGTCACTTTTCCGATGTATGCCAAGGTCGATGTCAATGGTGACAAAGCGCACCCGTTTTGGAAATTCCTGAAAAAAGAAAAAGGCGGCTTGCTCGGTATTGATGCGATCAAATGGAATTTCACCAAATTTCTGATCAATAAAGACGGCGAAGTGATCAAGCGTTACGCCCCAACCGACACCCCGGAAAAAATCGAAAAGGATATTGCCGGTTTACTCTGAAGCTGATCGTAGGAGCGAGCTCTGCTCGCGAAAATCTGCGACGATCTTTATCACAATGTAGGAGCGAGCTCTGCTCGCGAAATACCTCGATGCAGGTTTATCGCGAGCAGAGCTCGCTCCTACCTTAAATTTATCGCAGGCTTATCGCGAGCTGAGCTCGCTCCTACCTTAATCAAAACCACAAATTTTTGGTCATCAACCAATCTTTCATTGGCTCATCGCCAATCATGAAGAGGGTGTCGCCACTGATCACAAAACCATGCTTTTGATAGAAACGAATGGCTTGTTGGGATTCTTGCCAGACGCTCAGCCATATTTTTTTTACAGAACGCGCCCGCATAATGTCGAGCGTTTTTTGCATCAGGGCAGGAGCAATGCCTTTGCCGTGATAGATAGCATCGACATAAAACCGGCTGAGTTCAAACTTATTCGGATCAGCATCCGGTTTAGGTGGCTTAACTTGCGCCAGCCCGGCAATTTTTTCGTCGATTATGCATAGGCAATTGACGATGCGATCGTCCGCAAGATCGGCATGCTGGGCTTCGAGACCGTAATATTTTTTCACGGCTTTCTGCACGTTTTCCGGACTCGAGCTATGGCCATAAGCGGCCAGAAAACTACGCGTCATGAATTCTGCAATGTCAGCAGCATCTGCTGGTGTGGCAAGACGGAATTGCAGCTCAGTCATGAAGTTTATTTCTCCACGAAGGCGCGTTCAAACACGTAATGCCCCGGCGTACCAATGCGCGGCGCGGCACTAAAACCACGGAAATCAAGAATCTTCCGGAAATCGGCCAGCATTTGCGGGCTGCCACAAATCATGGCGCGGTCAGTTTCAGGATTTAATTCTGGCAGATCAAGATCACGCATCATTTGTCCGGTGTCCATCAAGTCGGTAACGCGGCCATGATGAATAAAAGACTCACGACTTACGGCAGGATAGTAATGCAGTTTTTTGGCGATTTCCTCACCCAAAAATTCATGATGCGGTAATTCTTTTTGCACGTAATCGGCATAGGCCAAATCTTGTGCGTTACGCACACCGTGGGTTAGCACCACGTTCTCGAAACGCTCATAGGTTTGCGGGTCTTTAATGATGCTCAAAAACGGCGCCAAGCCAGTGCCGGTGCTGAGTAGATAAAGTGTTTTGCCGGGCAATAAATCCGATAACAGTAAGGTGCCAGTCGGTTTACGGCTTAGATACACCGAGTCGCCCGGCTTTATATACTGCAAGCGCGAGGTGAGTGGACCATTGGGCACTTTAATGCTGAAAAATTCGAGCTGTTCTTCCCAATTGGCACTGGCGATGGAATAGGCACGCATCAGGGGTTTGCCATTGACTTCGAGCCCAATCATCACGAACTGGCCGTTTTCAAAGCGAAAGCCATCGTCACGCGTGGTGGTAAAGCTAAAGTAGCTGTCGGTCCAGTGACGAACATCCAGCACAGTTTCGGTAATAAAAGCAGTGGTCATTTGTTATAACTCGTTAACTGTACCTATTGTCTCATTGCTTTACTGCTGGCGGCACCCCTAATATGCATCCACACATGCAGGCTTTAAATCTAGGGGGTAACAATGCCTAGTTTTTACGATTTTGAAGCGAAGTTGATAGACGGCCACACCGTGCCAATGTCGCACTATCAAGGCCAAGTAGTGCTTGTGGTCAATGTGGCTTCGAAATGCAAGCTTGCGCCACAGTATTCAGCACTGGCGACCTTATACAACGAATTTTCAGAAGCCGGCTTGAGCATTTTGGGATTTCCCTGTAACCAATTTGCCGAGCAAGAGCCCTTGAGTAATTCAGAAATAAAATTGCATTGCAGTCAGCATTACGGCGTGCGTTTTCCGGTATTTGAAAAAATTCTGGTGAATGGGTCGGATGCACATCCCTTGTATCAATTTTTGAAAAAACAAAGACGCGGCTTCCTGTTTTCCCAATCCATAAAATGGAATTTCACCAAGTTCCTGATTAACCAGCGCGGCGCAGTCATTGCCCGCTATGCGCCGACGACAAGACCAGAAAAAATCGTCAGCACCATTAAAAGCTTGCTCTAGTCGATATTTTTGCAAGGATTATTGAAGCCGAAGCTGGTTTATGGGTGCATTGCCGTGGGCAATAGCCTAAAATAGCGGCCCTAAAGCCTGCTGCTGCGGGCTGTCACCACCATAAACACTATTAAGGATGCTTCATGCAAATCGCCGAGCGCACCGTTGCACTATTTAACTACACCCTTACCAATGATGCTGGCGAAGTGATTGACAGCTCCGAAGGTCGTGAGCCATTGGCGTACTTGCACGGCAGCGGCAATATCGTGCCGGGCTTGGAAAAAGAAATGGCAGGTAAAAAAGTCGGCGATAAATTTGATGTGCTCGTATCACCTGAAGAAGGTTACGGCCTGCCTAATCCGATCATGATTCAAGTGGTGCCTGCATCCGCGTTTCAAGGCGTCGATACGCTGGAAGTCGGCATGGAATTTCAGGCCCAAACTCCACAAGGCCCAATGTCGGTTGTTGTCACTAAAGTGGAAAACGACGAAGTCACTGTTGATGGTAATCATCCGCTGGCCGGCCAAAGTTTGCATTTCGCCATTGAAATTATGGAAGTGCGTGATGCCAGCCTAGAAGAATTAGCCCATGGGCATGTGCATGGAGCGGGTGGTCATCACCACTAATATTGCAGCGCCACTGTTGGTGCCCACAGAAATGTGGGCAGAACTCGAGGCGGCCTATCAAACGCCGCCGCGGGCTTATCACAATATTCAACATGTGCATGAAGTGACTGCGCATTATCAAAATGTTGCCGAATCCGTTGGCTGGAAAAACCCAAAAGAAGTGTATCTTGCAGTTTTGTATCACGATGCGATTTATCAGGCCGGGCGCAAAGACAACGAAGTGCGCAGTGCAGAGTTGGCTTTATTGGCGATCGAAAAATATCTTGCAGATGAATTGATTGATATCGCAAAAGTCAAAAGCCTGATTGAACTCACCGCAAAACATGGTCATCTTCATGCCGATACTATGGATCAAGACATCCAATATTTTCTAGATTGCGATATGGCAATTCTTGGTTCCGATGCAACGCAATTTCTTGCTTATGACAAAGCCATTACCAGCGAATATCGTGGCAAATTACCGGGCTGGATGTTCCAATTTTATCGTCGAAAATTTCTGAAGGGCTTGCTGGATTCGCCGCGAATTTATTTGTCGGACTTTTTCTTTAAGTCACATGAAGCTAAAGCCAGGGCGAATATCAACGCATTATTGAAAAAGCCGCGTAGTATGCTGATGGCGGCTTCAGGTAGATAAATTTTAAAAGCCGCGCACCTTCTTTTGTACTACCTGACTCTGTTGTTTAATGAAACGGAGGTGTTATGAGGCATTTAATCGTATTAGTGGCTGCTGCATTGGTCTCAAACCTGACTTTGGCAGCGTCGCCCATGAGTTGCGAGGCACAGAGTGGAAAGTTCGTCACGCCGGTGGTCGAGCTTTACACCTCGGAAGGTTGCAGCAGTTGCCCGCCAGCGGATCGTTGGCTATCAACGCAAATTCAGCGTTCTGATATCAGCGCCAATTATTTATCTCTTCATGTCGATTACTGGGATGACATCGGCTGGCCCGATCGTTTCGCCAATCATGCCTATACGCAGCGGCAATATTCGCGTGTGCGGAAAAAAGGTTCAAGCCAGGTTTACACGCCGCAAGTCATGGTCGGTGAACAAACCGGTGTAAGTTGGTCTTTTCCAGATAGATCAGAGAGCGTGATAAAGCAAGCCAACAGCGAACAAGCAATTGCCAATATTGCACTGCAAGCAAACGGTTCAGGTGCCGAGTGGAAGGCAAAAGTAGCGTTCTCATCATTGAAACCACTTGCGAATACGCAATGGTATTTGGCGGTGTATCAAGATGGTTTAAGTAGCCAGGTGCGTGCCGGTGAAAATCAAGGCAAATTACTGAAGCACGATCGTGTAGTTCGGCAATGGCTGGGGCCGTATCGCTTGGATGGTAGCAACACTAGTAAAGATTTCAATATTGCATTATCGAGTGCAGCAGTTATTGGTCAGACAGGTTTGCTAGCGGTGCTAGAAAATTCGAGCAATGGTCAAGTGCTACAATCGCTCAAGCTGCCTTTGTCACAATGTAGGAGCGGCGGCTTTTAGCAGACCAACTGCCGCGAATAGCCCGGAAATTCAATGAGGAAGATATACACCATGCAAGCCTGGCAAGCCATGCAATATGGCAATGAACGTACGAGTTTGCGTTTGAATACTATTGATAAACCTGTTCCGGCAAGTACGGAAGTTTGTATCAAGGTTTACGCAGCCAGTTTGAATCCGATTGATTACAAAATGTTGCATGGTGATCTGAAAAAACTGTTCGCAACTCCATTTCCGATTACTTTGGGTTTTGATGCAGCAGGTGTTGTTGAGTCGGTTGGTAATGCTGTGATGAAATTTAAGGTCGGCGATAAAGTCTATGTGCGCGCCAGCCGTGAAAGTTTGCGCGCCTTTGCCGAATACACCATTCAACCGGAAGCTTTCGTAGCAATGATTCCAATGAACTTTAGCTACGAAGAAAGTGCATCGTTCCCATTGGTAGCTTTAACCACGGTGCAAGGCTTTGTCGATCGCGCACATTTAAAATCCGGCGATAACATTTTGATTCATGCCGGTTCCGGTGGCCTGGGCAGTTTCGCTATTCAATATGCAAAACAGATGGGCCTGATCGTACACACCACAACGAGCGCGAAAAATGCCGAGTGGGTGAAGGCTTTGGGTGCCGATAAAGTTCTGTGTTACGACAAAATCAATATCGCTGACATCAAAAACCAGTACGACGCCGTGTTTGACACGCTCGGTGGCGAACAAACGCTTCAAGCTTTTGCACAAATTAAAACTGGCGGTGTCGTGATTAGTGTCGCCGGACCGCCGGATATTGAAATGCGCGAAAAATTCAGCTCGAATTTTATTACGCGTTTTTTTATGTGGATGATGGCACGCAAGGTTTATGCTGCAGCGAATGCAAAAAATGCCCGGTATTATCGTTATCTCACCGAATCAAATGGCGAGCAATTAAGTCATATCACTACTTTGGTAGAACAAGGCAAAATCAAGCCAGTGATCGACCGCGTGTTTCCGTTTGAGCAGGGCGTCGAAGCCTTTGAATATTTAGCCGCAGGCAGAGCGAAAGGCAAAGTAATAATCAAAGTTGCTGATCAAAACAATTCGACGCGGGTTTGAACGTAGGAGCGG
>JAYSQD010000075.1:0-1304 GCA_043721835.1 Arenimonas sp.
TTCTTTGCCGGTACGCATGGGGATAATCAATAGATTTTTTTCTACCCACACCAGGCCGGATTCCATTGGGAACCCTTTGCCTGCCAGGTATTCATGCGGCGTCATTTTGCATTGCTTGATGATCCAGGCCGCTTTATTTGCCGCGTCCTGACGGTGCGCTGCCTCCTGTTTTTTTGCCTCCGCAATAAAGGCCGCGCGCGCTGCACGGTCTATCGGTGCCGCTGCCTGCCCGCGCCATGTAGCGTGCTCCGACATTGTGGCGAAGTTTCGCACCACGCCATAGTGCTCGGCATACATCACCACGCCGTTGCGCGTTTTAGGGTGGTCGGTGGTCGGGTATCGGTGCCAGGTGCCAGCCGCCGGTAATCGGTCGATCAATACGCCGTGTGCCTGTGCAAATTCAATAAATGATGTCATCTTTTAGCCCTCGCCCATGCTATGTTTTTCTTCAGAATCCAATTCGCCACCGCCGGTACAATCGGCCCCGTGCAATGGATCAGTGTTTGAGGCCAGACGCCGAATTTTTCTCTGTAATTGTTTGCTGCCCAGCCACGCTTGTAGTCTTTTGCAATAGCGTGCGCTAACAAACCAGAATAAAATACTTGCTTTTCTTCCATTGTGACTTTTTTCGGGTCGGTCTTGGTTGCGGGGGCAGAATCGAGTTCTACCATATCCGCAGCGTTCACCTCGACCTTATTGATTGATTGAAAGGTAAACCCGCAGCAAGCGCAACTTAAAGCTCCTGGTGGTCGGAGTGCTTTACAGTCTGGACATACGCTTTCTTTTTTAACCTTTTCAGTCGGCTCGGCGCGCCCTTTGTCGGTGTGCCCGCCGCGTAATCTGCTCACTCCATTTTCTCGGATATCGTCCCACGTCTCACGAAACCGTAAATAATTGCCGCTGTGACATATCCATAGCGAAAAGTCTTTCGACGGGTGCGCCCGCATTACCCGCCCCATTTGCTGCACATGGCTTGAAAGTGATTTCGAAAATGGGCGCGCGCTCACGCCGATGCAAATATCGGGCGTATCAAACCCTTTTGACAGTTTATCCACAGCGATCAGGCCCATAATTGAACTGTCGGGTTTTGCAAATTCCTTGAGCGTCAGCGTCGTAAATTCGCTTTCATCGCGGTAACTAATGGCTACAAAATTATATCCGGCCTCTTGGAATTTACGCGCCAGATCCTCGCAGTGGGCTACGGAAGCGCCAAATACAAGCGTTTTACGTGGCCCGCCAAAATTCTTATGAGTTTTTTCCACCCATTCGCTCACCACATCACCGGAAATAATCACGCCACGTTC
>JAYSQD010000076.1:0-1191 GCA_043721835.1 Arenimonas sp.
AGGATACCGGGGGATACTAACCCCGCTAATTCCACGGCAGCTACACCGCCACGCTTTGACTCGCCTGGCTACGGCGCGGCTTTGATGGGTGTCGATCCGATAAAGGGTGCGGCCTGGATGAAAGATTTGGAAAAAGACACGCTATTGAACAAGGTTGACATTGAAAAGTTCACACCAGATTCGATTTCAAAGTTTGCCTTAACAAAAAATTATGGCGATTTAGTCCCTGTTGCGCAAAACCCAGAGGGCAAAGACCCAATGGTTAAACGGTTTGAGTATGCGGTAGAAAACGGATACAAAGGCGTACCTGAATCGAAACTTTCCCTTTTTGAACAGTTCGTCACTCTCAACTCAACCGTTATGGCTGGCGCGGCCGCTCCGCTGCGTGCGGCACAAGAAAAAAACATCGAAGATGAAAACGAATACAATCTACCGCCCAAAGCTGTGCCAGGCGTTACCGTTACAACGCCGGATGGTCAGATTTTCACATTCAAAGATCAGGCGACGGCCAACAGATTCAAATTTAAAGTGGGGATAAAATAATGGACTATGCAGCGATTGCTAAAGGGTTCGGCGGCTCTGTTGCGACCGCCCCAAGGTGGGACGCTGGCCTGAGCCGAAAAGATCAAGCCGAAATCACAATGAAGATGAATCAGGAAGGCCGCAAGCGGCTTGCTGATCTGCAATCTGACATATCAGATGGCGGTAAAATAATGTCTGATTTAAATGAGTTTAGCAGGCTTAACCGTGAAAACTCGACCGGCTCATTATGGCAAAACATCACGCCTGATAAGCAGATGTTCAGGTCGCCAGAGTCAATGCAAATGTCCGCAATCCAATCGAGGCTTGCACCAAACCAGAGGCCTGCCGGCTCTGGTGCAAGCTCAGACAGGGACGTGGCGCTTTTCCTTAAATCGCTTCCAAGCCTAGAGAACTATGGAAGTGTCAACGAAGGTATCAAAGAGGACTTTGAGAGACAGTACGTGCTATCTATTGAAAAATCAAACGCCATGAAAGCGCACTTGGATAAATTCGGCAATCTTTCCGACTTTGATGGTCAATGGGCGCAGCGCAAAGCCCCATCTGCACCGCCAGCACCGCCTAAGCCGATGAAAGGCATGGTTCGCAACGGCTACAAGTTCAAGGGCGGCGATCCGGCAGACAAAGCTAACTGGGAGAGTCAATAATGGC
>JAYSQD010000077.1:0-1983 GCA_043721835.1 Arenimonas sp.
CCATGCAATGTCATCGAGCATGGTTTCGCGGGTTTTGAGCTTGATGATTTTGCTCCAAACCACCATCAGGCAGCCCATGCCGGAGAGGTAAATCCCTAAAAATGCAAAAACAGCTGTCGCCAACACGCTCCACGTCCGGCCACCGCCGAATTGCCACAGCGCCAAAGCCAGCGCGAAAGTGAAAACCCCGCCTACCAGAAAGCCAGTGGCAAGCCCGGGCGCATCAATGCCATAATCAGGTTTCTTCATAACCCCTATTTCCCGCCGCAGGTGGCGGCGATGTTTTTGTCCATCGTACCGGCCATAGCTTTGGCTCGGTCATAATCCTCCTGCGAGGTTTCCATCTCTGTGCCTTTGCAAACGTCGATGGCGGTTTTGCTCAGCGTCAAAACCTTGCCGGAATGGTTCGATATCTCACGAAATCCGTCACACAAGGCTTTTGCTTGCGGCGAATTTGGCTCCCAATAGGTTGCGGGCGGCGTGGGTAACAGCGCATCGAGCTTGTCTGTCGCGGCCTCTGCCGCCGTCATTTCCTTTTGCAACTCTTCGCAAACAGGGTTCACGGCGACGGAAATAACGCGAGGGTCGTTATTACGAAGGATGAGAAGCGGGACGTTACTTCGCCCGAAAGCGACCGTCGATGATGCCACCAAACCGGCTAAGACAAAGCCACCAAAAACCAGTCCGGTAAAACTACCTATCCGCATGATCTTTGCCCCCATTCGCCATGGCAATCAACCACGGGAAAGCGCGGCTCACAAGGGGGGCGCTCCACGTTGCTAGTGTAATCGCGGTAGTTCAATAGCCCTGCCGGTAGCCGCGTCTGTTCCGCGATACGAAATGACTACATTGCCATTTGCAAACTGATAGGCGACAGCGTAGAGCCCCGCATTTACCCCTACCGAACCGACTTTCGTATCTGACTCATAAATAACAGTAGCGTCGCCTATTTTGACCACCAACCGTCGGCAAGCCCCGCATTCCTGTAATATACCCTTGATCGTAAGCATCCATCGCCAGCAGTGCAAGTTCGACAGTTGTATCGGTCATGTATGAAATCCCCTTGGTAATATCGAGAAACTATTTTTTGGCCCATGGATCAGTTGTTCCGACGGGCTCGTTGACGCCAGATTGAAACTCGCCTGTGCCAATTTTATGAGCTAGCGCTGCTCCAATCCCCGTTCCCATATTTACTTGACCGTCTAGCCCGGCCCTCTTAGCCCGCAATTCCCCAAACCATGGCGGGAAGCGCTTTTCTATCCCGGTGCTGATGGGGTCTTTGGTAATTTCAAGTGAGGCGCGCATGATCCTCACGCCCGGCCCGAAGGTTTTATCCATATGTTCAGGGTCAACCTCCTCAACCGACTTCGGGTCGTTGATGTCGGTAAAGCGTACGATCATGGGTAATCTGGTAAGAGGAAGATTAACTTTGCCGGAGAGCCCCCGAACGCCCGGGATCATGCCTCCGGGCTTAAGATATTTGAAATAGTCTGGAAATGTGTGGAGTACGATGCTATCCGGATTTGAATTCGGATCTTTACCTCGCGTCAAGAGCACGAAGGCCGTCCCTCGGTCTCCCAAGTCGAGCGGAATGGCCTCGCCTTTCACCAAGGCAGCGTAATTGTTATTACATAACAGGCAGTGCGGCTCTGCAAATAGAATTCCGATTACCCCCGAAGCGTTGAGAGGTTTGCCGTCAACTTCAGTTTCAACAGTCAAACGATAATGCAGCTCGTATTTTGGATAGATGTTCAGCCAAGCGTAGGCGGCTGCGATTAGAGCGACGACGATCAAAGCGAATTTTTTCAAATTAAAATGCCTCATAAACTGCGCTTTTAATCAGTTCGCTGACAATCGTTACAAAGTCGCTAAGCGGGCAGCAAAAGCGGTTTTCCCGCCGCTTTTCCCTCTGGCCAGCTTTGACCGCTTTTTGGCCGTGTTGCGCCGCCGTTTGTTCAGCCCTCAGGCGCTTGTTGGCCATTG
>JAYSQD010000078.1:0-29808 GCA_043721835.1 Arenimonas sp.
TTTGGGCGCAGCAAGCAGGCGCCCCTACGTCGGATTTTTTTTTAGCGTTTTGCATTTAATTTTCGTTTACGCTCGGCGGTGTAATGCCACCAAGGCAATGCCTCGCTACCCTCCATAAAACGCACGGCAGCAATGATGGTGTCGCAGACACAGGGGTCGTTGCGGACGCCCATGATTTCACCAAGACGATGATAAAGTTTGTAAGGGTCCTTGCCGATCAATTGTTTCGGCTCGAAAATATCCAGCGAGCGCAAATCATTCGCCATCGATTTTCCGATATTGGGAATGTCTTCGAGCTTTTTTGCTTCGCTGGCCGTTTTTGATTTCATGAAAACGTATGTTCAATATTTTTGAAAATGGTCACAGATTTTCCGCGCCTTATGGACGCTCCCACGGTTTTATTTTTGTGGCCTTTGTGTTTTTTTAAACATAATCGCAGCCCAACCCGGGTCGGTGGAGCGTGACCCTGGCTACAAATCGCAATCAATCCTCGTCCGCATGCGGTTTGTATGAATCAATCAATTGCTTCTGCACATTGCCCGGCACCGGTTCGTAATGACTGAAATCAATATCGTAACGACCTCGGCCTGCGGTGGCACCTTTGAGCTCGGTGGCGTAATTAGTTAACTCCGATAAAGGCACTTGCGCCTTGATGATGATCTCGCCGTTTCTTGCGGCATCGGTGCCATTGATGCGCGCCCGCTTCGATGCCAAACCGCCGGTAATATCGCCCATATGTTGCTCGGGCGCTGATACTGTTAAATAGACAATCGGTTCGAGAATTTGCGGTTTGGCTTTGGCAATCGCATCGATAAAAGCTTTTTTACCGGCCGCCACAAAAGCAATTTCTTTTGAATCAACGTCGTGGTACTTGCCATCGTAAACCGTGACGCGGACATCCTGTATGGCATAACCAGCAATCGCACCGCCGTGCAGTACTTGCCGCACGCCTTTTTCCACAGCTGGCAAATATTGCCCCGGAATCGTGGCGCCTTTAATGGCATCGATAAATTCAAAACCACTGCCACGGTCCAATGGTTCGATTCGCAAAAAAACTTCGCCAAATTGACCGGCACCGCCGGTTTGTTTTTTATGGCGATGATGACCTTCGGCATGCACGCTGATCGTTTCGCGATAGGCAATACGTGGCGGCCGTGATTTTACTTCAACCGCAAAGCGTTCTTTCATGCGGTCGAGCATCACGCGCAGATGCAATTCACCGAGCCCGCGAATCACGGTTTCATTTAATTCGGGATTATGTTCGATATGAAAGCACGGGTCTTCTTCGGCAAGCTTATGTAGTGCAGTTGAAAGTTTTTGTTCCTGGCCGCGCGTGGCGGCTTCAATAGCCAACCCAAACATTGGTTTGGGAAATTCAATGGGTTTTAGGTGTATATGATCTTCATCGTGCGAATCATGCAAGATGGCGTCGAAATGGATTTCTTCAATTTTTGCCACTGCTGCTATATCGCCGGGAATGGCGTAATCAATTTCAACATGGTCCTTGCCTTTTAGCTTGAATAAATGCCCGACCTTGAATGCTTTCTTGCCATCGTCGATAAATAATTGCGTGTCTTTTCGTACTGTGCCCTGAAATACCCGGAACACACTCATCTTGCCGACAAAAGCGTCATTCACGATTTTGAAAACATCGGCAATCACATGTGCCTTGGCATCGGGCAAGGCCAGAAGTGACTCGTTGCCTTTCATAAATAGTGGCGGGTTGGCTTCAAACGGGTTGGGGAACAAGCGTTCCGCAATATCCAGTAATTCTTTTACCCCGGCACCATTACGAGCCGAGACAAAACAAATCGGCAGCAGGTGGCCTTCGCGCAAACACTGCTCGAAGGCATCGTGTAATTCATCGCCGGACAAACCTTGTTCGCCTTCTTCAAGATAATGGCCCATTACGGTTTCATTGACCTCGACGACTTGATCAATAATTTTTTGATGCCAATCGCTTACCGAACCAATATCCGACTCGCCCTCTGGTTTTAAAAAACAATCCACCACTGCTTTGCCGTTTTGCGAGGGCAAATTTAGCGGCAGACATTCGTTGCCGAATTCTTCGCGGAGTTGTTCGACCAAATTATTTAGTTTGCCGGGGTCGGCATCCATTTTATTGATGACCAAGACACGACACAGGTTTCGGGTTTTGGCGACTTCCATCATGCGGCGAGTGCCGTATTCAATGCCGTTACTCGCATTGACCACGATGCAAACGGTATCGACCGCAGAAAATGCTGACAGCGTAGGTCCACGAAAATCAGGATAGCCCGGTGTATCAAAAATATTCAGATGAATACCGGCGTGGTCGGTGGATGCCAATGTCGTGTTGAGCGAATGCCCTCGCGCTTTCTCCATCGGATCAAAATCCGACACGGTGGTGCCGCGTTCAATACTGCCTGCCGTTTGTATTGCGCCACCGGCATGCAGCAGGGCTTCAAATAAGGTGGTTTTGCCGGTGCCTGGGTGGCCTGCCAAGGCCATGTTTCTAATTTGTTGTGTAGTGTAAGACATGAGGCCAGTTCTCCTTTTCGGTAGAAGGGCGTCACGGCTGGCGTGGAGGGCGCAGGATGTTTTGATTATCCCGGGTCGCGCGTCGGTCATGGCGATTCCGGCATCGCCGGACGCTTAGTTTTCTCTTCTCCAAAGCGTAGGTCAATGGGTTTACACTAAATGCCCGATTAACTGGAGAAAGACCATGGGCTTTAAACGTATTGCAACTGCACGCTGGGAAGGTGATTTGATGAGTGGCCAGGGTGTGATGAGCACGCCGCAAAGCGGATTATTTGCCGATCAAAATTTTTCGTTTAAAACACGCTTCGGTGACGAAAAGGGCACCAATCCTGAAGAATTATTGGCGGCGGCGCATGCCGGTTGTTTCAGTATGGCTTTATCGGCGGTGCTAGGTAAATCCGGATTTGCACCAACCCGTATTGAAACTCGCGCCGAGGCGATGATGGAGCCTGGCATGGATCCGGGTCCAACAGTGACCGGTGTGCATTTGATTGTATCGGCGAGTATTGCTGATATCAGTGCCGAGAAATTCCAAGAAATCGCCAATGCTGCAAAAGCAGGTTGTGTGATATCGCGAGCTCTCGCCGTTCCCGTGACGTTGGAAGCGACACTTGTCTAAAGCGAGTGTGTTGTTTATTCACGGCGCCGGAGGCGGTGGCTGGGAATGGAATATATGGACGCGCGTTTTTCAGGCGCATGGCTTTCATGTGCATGCGCCTGATTGCCTGCCTTCAACTTCCGGCTTGGCAAAAACTACGCTTCAAGATTATCAGTTACAGATGCAGCAACATTTGTCGGCGATGAATTCGCCGAAGATAATTATCGGCGCAAGCCTCGGCGGCTTGTTGGCTTTAATGAATGCCGATCATGCCAATGCAATGGTATTGATTAATCCAATGCCGCCTGCGCCTTTTCATTTGCAAATGTCGGCGCGAGAAAATTATCCGGACATTATTCCATGGCAATCACGTGCAAGTTTGCAAGGCACACGACGCGCCTTATTTGATGGTGATGAAATGACTTGCCTGTATGCGCTTCGACATTGGCGCAATGAATCAGGTGCGGTGATGAATGCAGCGATAGCGGGTGTCAACATTATTCAGCCCATCTGTCCTGTGCTCGTGATGGCGTCTGAGCAGGACAGGGATGTTCCTTTTTCGGTGTCGAAAACTTTAGCGAACAATCTGAACGCCTCGTTTATTAATCTGCCTGCAAGCAGTCATGTCGGGCCTTTGCTGGGGAGAACTGCAATGCAGTGTGGATTGCAGGCTGTCGCATTCCTGAACGGTATTTTCCGCTAGCGTTTGATTCAGGAATATTTAATTTCCAGTGCCGTATCGTTTGCATCACGCCAACCCGGCGCATGGAGTTAAAAATGAAACGTCTTGCATTGACTGCCTTGGCTCTTGCATCCACCGCGCTCTCAGGTGCCGCTTTCGCCGATGATTACTATAATCAAGGTAATAATCGTTCTGGCTATGAATTCAATAATGGTTACGCAAGTAACGGTGCCCGTTACGACAATGCACGCGTGCTTAGTGTTGACCCTATTATCGACCAATACACCTCGCAATCGCGCCGTGAATGCTGGGTAGTGTCGTCGCGTAATAGCAATCGTTATGGTAATCGCTACGGCAATAGTCGCTATAACAATAACTACAATCAAAATAATTACGGCCGTAGTTATAGTGGTTACAGCAATGGTATTGGTAATAATACTGGCGCGGTACTCGGCGGTGTATTGGGTGCAGCGATTGGTAATCATATCGGTAGTGGTGACGGACGTCGTGCAGCCACTGCTGTTGGTGCCGTGCTCGGTTACGCTATTGCCCGCGATGCACAAAACAATCGTGGCGGTAATTCTCGCTATTCCAATAATGGCTATTCTGATGATAATTACAGCAATAACTATGATTATCGCAATGACCGTCAAAGTAATGGTTACTACACCGAACCCAATGGCCAACTACGTTGCCGCATGGTGAACGACGACAACTATGCTTATGGCTATCAAAATAATCGTTATGAAAATAACAGCGATTATCGCTATGGCCGCGATCAATACCTTAACGAACGCTATCAAGATCGTTACGACCATGATCGCAATGACAACCGTTATGAAAATGCCCGTGTCACCGGCTACCGAGTGACGTTTGAGTATCACGGTCAAACTTACAGCACCGTGACTGACTATCATCCCGGCAGCAGTATTCGCGTACGG
Source organism: Arenimonas sp. (assembly GCA_043721835.1). Classification (GTDB taxonomy): domain Bacteria; phylum Pseudomonadota; class Gammaproteobacteria; order Xanthomonadales; family Xanthomonadaceae; genus Arenimonas. The sequence continues at coordinate 4,742 of JAYSQD010000078.1, forward strand.
GTAAATGTGGAAGCCGACGGTAATAATCAAGTCGGTTATAACGACAGCAATAATCGTTATTCGCGTTATTGATCAGAAAAGGAGCCGAAAGGCTCCTTTTTTTTGTCTTCGTAGGAGCGCCTTTAGGCGCGACAGATCTGCGAAGATGTCTCGCGTAGGAGCGAGCTCTGCTCGCGAAAACCTGCGACGATCTTTCACGTAGGAGCGAGCTCTGCTCGCGAAAACCTGCGACGATCTTTCACGTAGGAGCGAGCTCTGCTCGCGATAAATCTGCGTTGAAGTATTTCGCGCTCGTGAGCGCTCCTGCCAGAAACATCTTCGCAGATCTGTCGCGCCTGAAGGCGCTCCTACGTAAACTCAATCCCAGCTCAAACTGCCTTCAATGACCGTTTGGGTTTTTCCACCAATCCACACTTCGCCTTCATCATCAACAAGAACTTGCACGAAACCATTGCGACCGACTTCGCGGCCTTGGCTGGCGGTATAGGTGTTGCCAATATCTGCCAGTAATTTTTTTTCATGCATCAAAGCAGCAATAGCGGCGTTGGCACTTCCGGTGACGGGATCTTCCGGGATGCTATCGGCAGGGCAGAAGGCCCGTACAACCAATTGATAATCGGCTGAGTGAACGCGTGCAAACACCGATAGCCCAACAGCGTTGCTAGCAAGAGTCAGTGCGGTAATTTCTGGCAGTAAAGGTTTCAATGCGCGTACCGCTGCTTCATTAGCTAATTCAACACACCACCACAGCGGTCCGTTACTCATCAAAGTCGGGTTCAAGTGGCCAAGAGACATATTGCCTATCGCAGCATTCAAAAGTGCTTGAGTATTTGCATCATGCGGAATAATTTTTCCACGCGGTGCACGCACCGAAATGCAGCGATTGTTTCCATCACCTTCAACGCTTATCGGCAATAAACCAGCGGCACATTCTTGTACCAGCTTGCCATTTATTGCTTTGACAAGACCCGATTCCAAAACAGCATGGGCCGTGCCGACACTAGGATGACCGGCAAAAGGCAATTCAGACATCGGCGTAAAAATACGTACGCGATAACTAGCTCCGGATTTGGTCGTGGGCAGTACGAAAGTGGTTTCCGACATATTGGTAAATTTTGCGAACGCCTGCATCTGTTCTGTGCTCAGGTTTTCGCCGTTCAGCACCACTGCTAAACCATTGCCGGCACCGGCATGGTCAGCAAATACATCGCATTGTAAAAAACGTCTGCTAATAGTCATGGTCATCTCATGCAATCCAATTCATGTTGCCGTTGATAACGGTTTGGCATTCACCGCCGACCCAGATATCGTCTTGTTGCGATGCGCGTAAATCGATGGTGGCATCGTGGCCAATTTCTCGGCCCTGACTCACGCGATAATTATTCCCGATGTTTTTCAATGCACCGCTATCGAGCAAATAGGCAGCGATGGTGGCATTGGCAGCGCCGGAGGCCGGGTCTTCTTTGATACCGAAAGCCGGTGCGAATGCGCGGACAGCCAATTGATAATCCTGACCTTGGCAGCGCGAAAACACGCACAAGCCCATACTGTCGCTTGCTTTCGACATGGCGGTAATGGCCGAGTAGTCGGGCTTCAATGCACGCAACGAATCTTCATCACTTATTTCTGCTATCCACCATTTGCGTCCACCTTCGACTAGGCTGGGCGATAACTCACCGAGTTTGAGTTGCGAAAAAACGGCGGCAGCTTCTGTCGAATCAGCATCAAGCACATCAATATTTTTCACCGCCGGCGCGCGAAAAAATAATCGGCGGCGGAATTTTTTCGAGGTCTCGATACGAATCGGTATCAGGCCGGCGCCGCATTCCTGAATAAGCTCGCCATTTTTTTTGTTGACCTGCTTCGATACCAACAAAGCATGCGCCGTTCCAAGACTCGGATGGCCCGCGAACGGAATCTCGCGCTGCGGGGTAAATATGCGAACCCGGTAATCGGCGCTCGCCTGCGTTGGCGGCAGTACAAAGGTGGTTTCCACCAGATTGGTCCATGCCGCAATGGTCTGCATTTGCTCGCTGGTCAGGCCCTCGGCATCCAGCACGACTGCAAGCGGGTTGCCACAACCGGGCCGCTTTGAAAACACATCAACTTGCAGGTAGGGTCTTGGTGGCATTCTGATTCCAAATTTATAAGCAACAGGAGGGCGTCATAGTTTATGAACATAGTCTATTATGGGGGCCTTTCGTTTGTCTTTAAGCAGGCGTTATTCGCAATGAATCCCACGGACTGGATTGTATTGAAATTCGGCGGCACTAGCGTGTCGCGTCGCAATCGCTGGAACATCATCGGCCAGTTGATGCGAAAACGCATGCAGGATGAAAATGTCCGTGTGTTGGTCGTGGTGTCGGCTTTGTCGGGTGTCACCAACTCGTTGCAGTCGATAATCGACCACTATGCTGATCGTTCGGCTGTGCAGGCGTTGGTCGATGCACTGATTGAAAATCACCGTGCTTTTTGCCTTGAACTGGAAATCGATGCCGACAAAGTGTTGTCGAAGCGATTCGATGCATTGCAGGCCTTGGTCAGCGATGCACGACGTGAGCAAGCTGAACTTTCCTGGCAAGCCGAAGTGCTTGCGCAAGGCGAATTGCTTTCGTCCACACTTGGCGTGGCGTATTTACGCACGCAAGGCTTGGATGTGCATTGGTGCGATGCGCGTGATGGCTTGAAGGCGATTGTTATGCCGCATCAAACTGCTTGGGCGCAGCGGCTATCGGTTTCCTGCGATTATCAAACAACGACGAATGTTGAAGCGATGTTTGCAGGCGATGCAAGTTTGTTTATCACGCAAGGTTTTATCGCGCGCCATCCCGACGGCAATACCGCCATTCTGGGGCGTGGTGGTTCGGATACTTCGGCGGCTTATTTCGGCGCTTTGCTGAAAGCACGCCGGGTTGAAATCTGGACCGATGTGCCGGGCATGTTCAGCGCTAATCCACGTGCGGTTCCGCAAGCGCGCTTGCTATCGAAACTCGATTATGAAGAAGCACAGGAAATTGCCTCGACCGGTGCGAAAGTTTTGCATCCGCGTTGTATTCATCCCTGTCGTGATTTACGTGTGCCGATCTGGATTCGCGATACCGAACGTCCCGATATGCTCGGCACCGTGATTGATGACCGCAGCGCCTCGGTCGCCGGCGTTAAAGCGATCAGCTCGCGCCGCGGTATAGTGCTGGTATCGATGGAAACCATCGGCATGTGGCAACAGGTCGGTTTTCTGGCCGATGTCTTCGAGCGTTTCAAGAAGCATGGCCTGTCGGTCGATTTGATTGGTTCATCCGAAGCCAATGTCACGGTGTCGCTTGACCCCTCGGATAATCTGGTGAATTCCAATGTGCTCGATGCGCTCTGCGCCGATTTATCGGAAGTCTGCCGCGTTAAAGTGATTGCGCCTTGCAGTGCGATTACCTTGGTCGGTCGCGGTATGCGTTCATTGCTGCATAAACTGACCGACGTCTGGAGTGAATTTGGTCGCGAGCGTGTGCATTTGCTTTCTCAAAGCTCCAATGATTTGAATCTTACTTTTGTAGTGGATGAAGCCTTCGCCGACGATTTAATGCCGACCTTGCATGCATTGTTGATTGCATCGGGTGCAATGCCGGTCGATGAAGGCCAAGTGTTTGGCCCGAGTTGGAATCAAATTGAATCGGCGCTTAAAGAGCCTGCAGTGACCTGGTGGCAAAACAAACGCGAGTTATTAATTTCAAAAGCTGCCAAAAACACACCGCTCTATGTTTATGATCTGGCCACGGTACGTGCCCAAGCCAAAGCCTTGAAAGCCGTTGCCGCGATTGATCGGCATTTCTATGCGATCAAGGCAAATTCGCATCCGCGTATTTTGCAAACGCTATACGCCGAAGGCTTTGGTCTTGAATGCGTATCGCAGGCCGAACTTGAGCATGTGTTCGCATCGGTTCCGACTATCAAGCCGACCGACATTTTATTTACACCCAGTTTTGCGCCACGTAGCGAGTATGTATTTGCCTTTGATCGCGGGGTGAATGTCACGATTGATAGTGTGAGCTGCCTGCAACAATGGCCAGAGGTATTTGGCAATAAAAATATTATTTTGCGAATCGACCCCGGCTTCGGCCAAGGCCATCATGCAAAAGTGCGTACCGGTGGCAAGGAAGCCAAATTTGGTTTGGCGGTGAATGATGTGCGGGCCTTTGAAGCCGAAGTAAAAAAACTGGACAGTCGAATTGTCGGCTTGCATTCGCATATCGGCAGTGGGATTTTTGATGCCCAACATTGGGCAACGGTCTATGCGCAGCTCGCGGCGATTGCCGATCGGCTCGGCACGGTGTCGAGTATTGATGTCGGTGGAGGTATTGCCATTCCCTATAAACCCGACGACGCTGAATTTGATTTGCAGGCTTACGGCGCGGTGTTGGCGGAATTGAAAGCGGCTTATCCGCAATATCAATGCTGGGTTGAACCGGGTCGCTTTATGGTCGCGCAGGCCGGTGTGTTGTTGACCAAAGTCACGCAAACCAATAGCAAGCAAGGCGTGCGCCGCATTGGTCTGGATGCCGGTATGAATGCCCTAATGCGACCGGCACTTTACGATGCCTGGCACGAGATCGTGAATCTTTCACGACTCGATGAACCCGATGGAATTGCCGCCGAAATAGTCGGCCCCATTTGTGAAAGTAGCGACGTGCTCGGCCATCGTCGTTGTCTGCCCAACACTACCTCAGAAAACGATATCGTAGTGATTACAAACGCCGGTGCTTATGGCTATGTAATGGCGAATCGCTACAACCTGCGCGAATTGCCGCAGGAGGAAATACTAGATGACTAATTTTGACCGTGAAAATATCAAAGCCTTTCGCTTTGTCCGTTGCGACTTCGATGTGCACACCGGTGTCGCTGCATTGGCCTATGCTTTTGATGATGGCGATGAATTAATTGAAACCGTGCAGTTCCCCGGTGCGCCTTTTGTTTTATCGCAAGCGCAAAAAACCGCTGCCGACCAAGCATTGAAGTTGCTGCATTTAATTGCCGGTGTCAGTTATTACAAAGCTGCCGTGCCACCGGAAATCCGAATTGAATCAGGCGACATCGATTCCAATACTGCTGAATTTTTGCAAATGGTCTATGAAAATGGACTGGGTGAATTTGCCTATAGAAATGGTTTGAATTTACGCGGCAAGATTAAATTTCCGCATGGCACCGAATCTCAGGCAAGTGTAGGTATTGCAAATCTTAAGCAGCATGCGCTCGTGGCTATTGGTGGTGGTAAAGATTCTCTTGTCAGCATCGAGGCTCTGCGTGCTGCGGGCATCAATCAAACCATCACCTGGATTGGCAGCTCGCCTTTGATCAAGGCTTGTGCCGAGCGCACAGGCCTGCCACTGCTCAATATCGAAAGAAAATTACCTGCGGCCTTGTTTGAAATGAACAAGCAGGGCGCCTTGAATGGCCATATTCCGGTCACCGCCGTGAACTCGGCCATTTTGGTGATGGCGGCGATCTTGAATCAATCCAATCAGGTCGTGTTCTCGAATGAACGCTCTGCCAGTTATGGCAGCATTATTCCCGGCACGGGCGAAGTGAATCATCAATGGTCCAAAGGCTGGGCATTCGAGCAAGCTTTTGCGGCGCAGGTTAAAAAAACCATTGCATCGGATTTAAATTATTACTCGCTGCTAAGGCCGTTTTCGGAATTGGCGGTGGCGCGTGCGTTTGCCAACATTGATCGTTATGACGCGTATTTTTCCTCATGCAATCGTAATTTCCATATTCTTGGCGATAAACCCACACAGCGTTGGTGTGGTGTCTGCCCGAAATGCCATTTCGTATTTTTAGCGCTGGCGCCGTTTATGCCGAAGCCGCGCTTATTGAATATTTTTGGTCGCAATCTACTCGATGAAACCGAACAAACCAGCGGCTTTGATGCATTGATGGAATATCAGGATCATAAGCCCTTTGAATGCGTGGGCGAGGGCAAAGAATCGCGAGCCGCCATGAATTTATTGGCGGCCAGCGCGAGCTGGCGTGAAGATGCTATCGTGGCGCGGTTCGTGCGTGAAATAAAACCGATGCTCAATGTTGAAGAATTGGCGATTGCGCCATTGATGCAAGCGGACGAGCAGCATGGCATTCCCCCGACCGTCTGGAGCGTGTTGCGTGAAAATTTCTGATCTGGAAAATAAACGCGTTGCGATCTGGGGCTATGGCCGTGAAGGCCGCGCCGCATTGGCTGCACTACGTTGGCGTTTACCGCGTCAGGCGATCACGGTTTTTTGCAATGAACACGAAGCACAAGCTTTACTCGACATGGAAGATCCCAATTGCCATGTCGAAACCGAAGTCAATGGTGACAAATTAGCGGCTTTTGAATATGTTATTAAATCCCCCGGCATTAGTCCCTACACATCCCCAGCCGTTGATGCTGCCTTGCACGGCACAAAATTTATTGGCGGTACTTCATTGTGGTTCGCCGAGCACCCGCACGAGCGCACTGTGTGCGTTACCGGTACCAAAGGTAAAAGTACGGTCACTGCTTTAATCGCCCATTTATTGCGCAGTGCCGGACGCCGCACAGCGCTGGCAGGCAATATCGGTTTGCCACTATTGGAATTGCTTGATGTTGAACCGCCACCACAGTTTTGGGCGATTGAATTATCCAGTTATCAAACGCGTGAAGTGATTGATCCGGAAGTCGCCGTGATCCTGAATTTTTTCCCAGAGCATCTTGATTGGCATGGTAGTGAGCAGCGTTATTTCGACGACAAAATGTCGTTAGCCTTGAGTTCTGGCGCAAGAACGGTAGTGCTGAATGCAGCCGATCAAAAATTAGCCAGCTTGCCGATTGACCCGATGTATGTACGCTATTTCAATCACCCTGATGGTTGGCATATTGAAGAAAACTCGATTTATCGCGGCGGACAATTCGTAATGGATTTACGCACCATTGCTTTGCCAGGTTTGCATAATCGAATTAATTTATGTGCAGCATTAACCGCGGTAGAAGCTTTGGGTATTGACGCAATATCCCTGGCGGCGAATGTCAATTTATTCAAATTATTACCGCATCGCCTGCAAAATCTCGGCGCTCGCGAGGGCGTGCAATTTATTAATGACTCCATCAGCACCACGCCACACGCAAGTATGGCGGCACTGGATTCACTCAAGGGCATGAAGCTGGCAATTATTGTCGGCGGTTATGATCGTGGTCTTGATTGGGGGGCATTCGCCGATCGTATGGCGGTTGATCCACCCAAGTTGGTGATCACCATGGGGCAAAACGGCCCGCGTATTTTCGAACGCCTGAAACCGATCGTGCATAAATCGCATTTCGTTTTGATCGAAGCCAAGGAAATTGAAGACGCAATTCGCATTGGCCGCGAAGTGCTCGAAAACGAAGGCGCCATTTTGTTGTCGCCGGGCGCGCCAAGTTTTCCGCGCTATAAAGATTATGTCGAACGCGGAAAACATTTTGCCAAGGCGGCCGGGTTTGATCCCGATATGATCAGCGCCATTCCCGGAATGGGTGTGAGCTAGAAGAACATCGTAGCCCGGGTCACGCTCCACCGACCCGGGTTGATCTGCTATTGGCCCATAAAAACCACAAAGACCACAAAGGTATAAATATAAAACCGTGGGAGCGTCCGTAAGGCGCGATAAACCTGCGACCTTGTTGCAATTTGTAGCCCGGGTCATAGCTCCATCTGACCCAGGAAATGCTTCCACAATCATCCAAGATCGTTAAAGCGATGTATGGGCCGGTTTATTTCACAAATGCTGCCGCAGATTTTTCGCGCCTTACGGACGCTCCCACGGTTTTATGTTCGCGACCGTTGTGTTTTCTTTTTTTTGGATATTCACAATTGTAGCCCGGGTCAGGTGGAGCTATGACTCGGGCTACATGGGCCCGGAAATGTTGACGTTTACATGGCAATAACATCAGATCATTTATAAAGAAGAAATAAATATTCATCTTTAGGAGTTAGTTATGAGAAATTTATTGGCATTATCTCTTCTGCTGATTAGCAGTGTTTCCATGGCAGCGCCACGCGCCGACAAAATATCCTGGACTCACGGCAGCAAAAATTTCGATGGGTATCTGGTCTGGGATGATGCCAGCAAGAAAGCACGTCCAGGTTTACTAATGGTGCCAAACTGGTACGGCATTACCGACTCCGCTGTAAACAAGGCTAAAACAATCGCGGGCAAAGATTATGTTGTCTTGTTGGTCGATATGTATGGCCGCGGTGTACGTCCGAAGAGCCCTGAAGATGCTGGCAAGGCGGCCACGGGTGTTTATGCCGATCCGGCTGAATTACGCGGGCGCATTACGACTGCGCTGGCTCAATTGAAAGCAGCCGTGAAAAAAGCGCCAATTGATACTAACCACATTGGTGCGATTGGTTTCTGTTTTGGTGGTGCGGTTGCGCTCGATCTAGCGCGCAGCGGTGCCGATATTGATGGCGTTGCCACATTCCACGGCAATCTTTCAAGCAAAATGCCTGCGACCAAAGCCGGTGATATCAAGACTGCTGTTTTAGTGATGAATGGTGGCGACGATAAATTTGTATCGGCAGAATCCATCACGGCTTTCCAGAAAGAAATGCAGGATACGAAAGCCGATTGGCAATTCGTAAATTTTGGCGGTGCCGTGCATTGCTTCGCCGAGCCCGATGAAACCGGCACGGTGCCCGGTTGCCAATATCACGAGCCGAGCTACAAACGCAGCATGAAGATGATGCGCAATTTCTTTACCGAAAGATTTGCTACTGCGAAATAATTGATTTTTTTGTGGGAGCTGTATTACTTGTGGGAGCTGCTTTAGCAGCGATCAGAACTTTCAGATCACGATAATCTGAATCTTTACATCGCTGCTAAAGCAGCTCCCACAAAAGTAGCCCCACATAAATTTTATTTAATGCGTACGCTCAATGGCATAATGCGCCAAGCCGAGCATGGCATCTTTCCATGGGCTGTCTGGAACAAGACTAATTGCCTGCACCGCGCGATTGGCGTATTCGACGGCCCGTGCGTGGCTGTAGGCGACGCTGTGATGGGTGGCTATCGCCTGCATCACGATGGGCAAAGCCGAGGCGTCGCCGGTTTCGATAATATTTCTTAACTGCACGGACTGTTCTGCATCAGCCAGTGACAAGGCGTGAATCAAAGGTAAAGTCGCTTTGCCTTCAGCCAAATCATCACCAAGATTTTTACCAAGGGTTTCGGCATCCGAGGTGTAATCGAGCACATCATCGGCGATTTGGAAAGCCATGCCCAAATTCAAACCATAATCGGAGAAACGCTGCTGCGTGTCGGTATCGGCACCTGCTACCAAAGCACCCAAGCGGGTAGCGGCGGCAAACAAAACCGCAGTCTTGCGTTCAATCACGCGTAAATACGTCGGCTCATTAGTGTCGGGGTTATGCACATGCAAAAGCTGCAACACTTCGCCCTCGGCAATGGCATTGGTGGCATCGGCTAGCACCCGTTGAATGGTCATGTCATTGAGCTCGACCATTAATTGAAACGCCCGCGAATATAAAAAATCGCCGACCAATACGCTTGGCGCATTGCCCCACAATGCATTGGCGGTTTTACGGCCACGGCGCAGACTGGATTCATCCACCACGTCGTCATGCAATAAGGTCGCGGTATGGATGAACTCAATAATTGCTGCCAATTGGGTCGGTTCATTGCCGCTATGGCCCAGGGCGCGAGCGGTTATGGTGGCCAACATGGGGCGCAGACGTTTGCCACCAGCGGCAATAATATGCTCGGAAATCTGATTGATCAGGGCGACTTCGGAGCTTAGCCGTTCACGAATCAAATCGTTGACGGCGGCCATTTCAGTGGTCGTCAGGCTTTGGATTTCTTGGATACCGGGCAGGGCCGGGTTCATTGTTTCATCAGGCATAGCCCGATTATAAGGGTTTAACAGGTCGTGATTGTGGTAATTTTCTGACACTAGATCAGGATAAATCCTGACAGCCATCACTTGGGCTTATAATTAAGATGTGTTTGAACTCCCAGATAAGGATTAACCCATGGCTCGCGGTATTAACAAAGTAATTTTGGTCGGTAATTTAGGTAATGATCCGGAAGTGCGCTATTCACAGTCGGGCATGGCCATGACCAGTATTAGCATCGCTACTTCTGAATCATGGAAAGACAAGACCTCCGGCGAACAGCAGGAACGTACCGAATGGCATCGCGTCAAATTTTTTGGTCGCCTGGCGGAAATCGCTGGTGAATATTTGAAGAAAGGCGGCCAGGTATATATCGAAGGCAAATTGCGGACCGATAAATACACGGATAAAGCCGGTGTTGAAAAATACACTACCGATATCATTGCCGATGAAATGCAAATGCTTGGCAGCAAAATGCCCGGCGGTGAAGGCGGCGGCAGCTCGCGTCCTGCGGGTGGTGGCGGTGCTCCACGTAGCAGCGGCGGCGGCGGTGGCGGTCCTTCTTACGGGGGCGGTTCAAATGAATCACGCGGCGGTGGCAGCAACCAAATGCCGCCTTCGCGCAATGACGATCCGTTTCCGGAAGACGATATTCCGTTCTGATGGATGCCCATCAAAATCTGAAATAGCAAAAGCCGCAACTCATGAAAAATGGGCTGCGGTTTTTTATGTTTTAGGTCGCAATGTTTGCGACGATAAGCAATTATTCTGTGCCAATGGATAACACTCGAAAACCTCAAGCTCCGATTAAAGGTCGAGGGTCATCGTCCTTCGTACCGGGGCGGTTCGAGAAAACAATCAACATCGGTGAGGACGATGGCTGGGGTTCGGCATACGACAGGGAAGGCGAGCCCGAGCGTATTCAGACGACGGTTCGGGAAGAGCGGGCACGCAGTATTATTAGCCGCAATAATTCACCCGACATCGGTTTTAGCCAATCGGTGAATACTTATCGCGGCTGCGAACATGGCTGTGTTTATTGTTTTGCCCGGCCTAGTCACGCTTATCTGGAATTATCGCCCGGGCTCGATTTCGAGACCAAGCTCTTCGCCAAGACTAATGCCGCCGAGCGATTGAGGATTGAACTGGCCAAGCCGGGCTATCGGGTAACTCCAATTGCACTCGGCATCAACACCGACAGCTACCAGCCGATTGAACGGGAATATAAAATCACCCGCGAAGTGCTGGAAGTTTTGCTTGAGTGTCGGCACCCCGTGAGTTTTGTGACCAAAGGCTCGCTGATTACCCGCGACCTGGATTTACTGGCGCTGATGGCGAAACAAAATCTGGTCAGCGTTTATTTATCGGTCACCACACTCGACAATAAATTGTCCGCAAAGCTTGAGCCACGTGCATCCGCGCCACACACAAGATTGAAAACCATAAAAACCTTGCACGAAGCTGGAGTGCCGGTCGGTGTGCTGGTGGCGCCACTTATTCCGATGATTACCGATCGCGATCTGGAGCATATTCTTGAAGCAGCCCGCGTGGCCGGTGCGGCATCGGCGGCTTATGTATTGCTTCGGCTTCCGCACGAGCTAAAACAGATTTGGCGCGAATGGCTAGAGCTGCATTATCCCGAACGCGCTCTGCATGTCATGAGTCTTATGCAACAAATGCATGGCGGCAAAGACTATGACAGCACTTTTGGAAAGCGTATGCGCGGGCAGGGACCCTTTGCCGATTTGATTGCACAGCGTTTTGCCAAAGCCTACAAACGCCTGGACTATGGGCGAATGGGCGCACTCGATTGCAGCCAGTTTGTGGCTCCGAGAAAGCCGTCGCCGCAAATCGAAATGTTTTGAAAAATCAAAAAAACGGCGCCTGAAGCGCCGTTTTTTAAGCTGGATGTTGGAGTTCTATGCCGTTTTTATGGCTTCGGCATTCTGCTCGAGTCGGTAGCCGTGTTGGAAAACACCCGAGAGTGTCCAGCCGTGCTGGCCTTCCAGCTCCAGTTTTTTGCGCAAACGGCTGACATGAGTATCGACCGTGCGCGAGCTTACCAAGCCCTGCATATTCCAGACCTGCTTGAGCAGGGTTTCGCGGCTGACAATATTGCCGCGACGACGGAATAGGTATTGCATCAAATCAAATTCACGGTCGGTGGTCGGGATGCGTTCATTGTTCAAATGAATTTCGCGCAAATCTTCACGCAAAAAATAAGGTGAAAATTCATTATTAGTGGCCGTTTGCGCGGCAAAGCCCGATCGGCGCATGACAGCGTTGATGCGGGCCAGCAATTGCGCAGGGTGCGGCGGCTTGACGATATAGTCGTCAGCGCCAGCGCTTAGACCGGTCACCACGTCTTCGTCGGTTTCACGGCCGGTAATCAGAATAACCGGCAGCTTCGATTGGTTGGAGGCGCGGATCCATTCCAGTAATTCTAGGCCACAGCCATCTGGCAGCATCCAGTCCAGTAGCACTAAATCGACCGAGCTTCCCCGTACATGGCGGCGAAAGCTGTCGGTGTCGGCAAAGCTATGGACTTCAAAGCCAGCGCTTTCTAGTAAAGTAGCGACCAATAGCCGGTGGCTGGGGTCGTCTTCAACATGAGCCACTTGGGGGCGAGGAGATACCCTGTTTTCCACTATTTTTCAACTCGTAATGTTCAAACAGTGATTAATGTAACAATTTGTAGCATGTTGCGATAGCGTGTATCGACTTCTATCGGTATGAATGGCGTATTTTTTGCTGCAAGTGGTTGGCTGTGATTCAGTTTTTAGATAATTTCGCTTGGTTTTAGGCAAAAGCGCGCCCTTGGATAAAAATTATGCGGTTTAGTTCGGTTTTCGGGAATAAAGGCAGTGTCGCGCGCAGATTAAGCCTGAGTGTGTTGATTGCCAGCGTTCTTCTGATTTTCTTGTTCTCATTGGCCCTGCTGAGTGCGGAGGTGGTCGCTGACCGCAGCAAGGAAGAAAAGCATATTCAAAATATCAGCAGAATCATGGCACTCAATGTAGCGCCAGCGACTTTTTTTGATGATGAAAAAATGGCAAAGCAACAGCTACTCAACTTGCTGGCTTACCCCAATATTATTCAGGCCAAGATTTATCGTAACGACGGCAGCGTGTTGTCGGAAGTCACTTGGGACAGAGACAGGTCGGTCAGCTCAAATCACTCGGCTGAGCGCGGCAAAGCGTTTGAAGACGCAGAAAGCTTGATAAACAGCCAAGATATCAAAATTAAAAATACCGTCATTGGTCGATTGGAGCTTTCGACAAAATATATTCAATTGCAGGATCGGCCTTATTGGTTTTATTGGTTGATCTCGGTCGGCTTATTCATCGCTATTTGTTTTAGCGTTTATACCGCATGGCGTACCAGCAAAGTCGTGCACAAGCCTTTGCAGAATATGCTGGAAAAAATAAAACAGGTAACCCAATCGACTGATTTTAGTGAACGCGTTGAAGTACAAAGCGAAGATGAAATCGGCGATACCGCCATTGCTTTCAATCACCTATTGGCACACTTGCAAGAACGCGAAGTCAATGCCTATGGTTATCAGGATCAACTTGAAGCATTGGTAAATCGTCGCGCCCGTGAAGTTGAAGTGGCCAATGAAAGTTTACAAAAAACCGTGTATGAACTAGAAGTGGCGCGCGATACCGCAGAAGCTGCCAATCGTGCAAAATCACAATTCTTGGCTAATATGAGCCATGAAATTCGCACTCCGATGAATGGCGTGCTTGGCATGACCGAATTATTGTTGGCATCAAAATTACAGCCGGACCAACGTCGTTTGGCCGATACGGTGTCGCGTTCCGGGCACGCACTTTTGGAGGTGCTAAACGATATTCTTGACTTGTCGCGCATTGAAGCGGGCAAGTTGGCGCTTGAAGAAGCCGATTACGATCTTTGGGAATTGGCAGAAGACACTATCGGTTTATTTGCCGAACGTGCGGGCCGTAAAGGTCTGGATTTATCGCTAGAAATTGATGACGAAGTGCCAAGTTGGGTCCGTGGTGATTCGGTCCGCTTAAGGCAAATACTTAATAATTTAGTCAGTAATGCCATCAAGTTTACCGAGCAAGGTTGCGTTAGCGTGATTGTCTCGCAAAGCCACGATAGCGATAACGAATTCGCTTTGCGCATTGATGTCATGGATACCGGTATTGGTATCAGTGATGATGCACAAACAAGAATTTTTGATGCTTTTGCTCAGGCCGATAGTTCAACCGCGCGCCGTTTTGGCGGCACCGGTTTGGGCTTGGCTATTTCAAAAGAACTCGCCGAATTAATGGGCGGCACCATAGGTTTGGTCGGTCAAATGGGCAGCGGATCTCGGTTCTATTTTACTGTGCAATTGCAAGCACCCCAAACCAAGGACGAGCATAAAGTAAGCGAGCCGGTTTTCGATATTCCAATGAAAGTATTGATAGTTGAATCCAATCCGCGTGTTGGTGGCATGCTGCGTCGAATTTTACAGAAATGGCGAGTGTCTTGTGAGTTTGTTCAAACCACTTCGCAGGCCACTTTGGCTTTGGCGACCGCAGAAAAATACCCTACCACTATCAATCTGGTTTTGCTTGATTGGAGTCTGCCCGATAGCAATGCCGCCATTTTGGCTAAAGACATTCAGCAAGGTGTGTTCCCTATTCAGCCTAAAGTGATTGCGATGACACCTGCGTCGAGTATTTACGCGACCATGGAGATTTCAAAATTGGACGTGATGGCCAGAATTCTAAAGCCGATTGATCGATCATCATTGCGTAATACTTTGCAGGAGTTTGTCAGAGTTTCTTCGGATCGCCCTGCCAGCGAAAATGCAGATGAAAGCGTGATCAATTCCTTTGATGGCATGAAAGTACTTTTGGTGGAAGATAATCCGGTGAATCAGGAATTTGCCTCCTTACTTTTACAAAATATGGGTTGCGAAGTCATACTGGCTTCTGATGGGTTTTCAGCGCTCGAGGCCGCCAAAGAAATGCGTTTCGATATTATTTTCATGGACTGCCAAATGCCCGGCATGGACGGCTTTGAAGCCACAGAAAAAATACGAAAAATGGAAGCGAATCCCTTGCTGAATATAAAGCGCACCCCGATTATTGCATTGACCGCGCATGCGACCTCTGGTTATCGCGACCTGTGCATTGCCAAGGGCATGGACGATTATTTAAGCAAGCCGTTTAATAGCCAACAAATTATTGAAAAGCTGGAGCGCTGGATTAAAACCCCGTCCGATCACATTCTTGTCGATCAGCCCGAGCACCTGTTGCCGGGTCAGCTAAACAGAATGGTAGAAACACCTGCGCGTGACGCCATGGTCGCTTCATCGGAACGCTTTAATGAAAGCCGACTGGAGCAAATGGCCTTGATTAAACTGCCTGGCAAGCCCGATTTACGAGAAGGTTTGTTGAAGCTATATTTTGAAAATGCACCGGAATTGGCAAGCCAGATTAGAATAGCTTGGATAGAGAAAGATATTGAAACCCTGCATCGCGCCAGCCATAGCTTTAAATCTACCAGTGCAAATATGGGCTTGGACCATTTGTCGAAATTAGCAGCCAGGCTAGAAGACAGTTCAAATTCAAAACGCCTGGATGATATCCCGCAACAATTAGATGCCTTACTATATGAGCATGAATGGGCTCTGGAAACGTTGCGCGCGTATCATAGGCGTTGTGGATAGTGCTCTTATCGTTCAAATAATACTTTAAAATTACACGCGGACAGGAATAATGAAAAACAAAGCAATCCTATTGGTCACTGGCGGTGCTGGTTTTATTGGCAGTAATTTTGTCTTGATGGCGATAGAAGCTGGCCACACCGTGATCAATGTCGATGCGCTCACTTATGCGGGTAATACAGAATCGCTAAAAAGTATTGAAGCTAATCCACGGCATCATTTTGTCCATGCCGACATTGCCGACAAAGATAAAATTCTGGAATTACTGAATCATCATCAAGCCGATGCCATCGTCAATTTTGCCGCAGAAAGTCATGTTGATAGGTCGATTGATGGCCCGGCTGCTTTCATTCAAACCAATGTTGTGGGAACACTTAATCTATTGGAATACGCGCGTGATTATTGGCGTTCACTCGAAGGCACAAAGCAAGCTGACTTCCGTTTTTTACATGTGTCCACTGACGAGGTCTATGGCTCATTAGGCGAAACCGGTGCCTTTACCGAGCAGACGCCATTCGCTCCTAACTCACCGTATTCGGCAAGCAAGGCAGCCTCCGATCATTTAGTACGAGCGTTTCATCATACCTATGGCCTGCCAACAGTAACGACGAATTGTTCCAACAATTACGGGCCGCATCAATTTCCGGAAAAATTGATTCCGCTGATTATTCAAAAAGCATTGTCGGGTGCGGCATTGCCGATTTATGGCGATGGTAAAAATATTCGTGATTGGCTGTATGTGACCGATCACTGCACCGCGATTGCTAAAGTGCTCGAAGCCGGACGCGTAGGCGAGACTTATAATGTGGGCGGTGATGCGGAGCGTGAAAATATCGCGGTAGTGAAAGCAATTTGCGCAGTGCTCGATATCAAGCAACCACGCAGTGATGGCAAATCTTATGCCGAGCAGATGACTTTCGTAAAAGATCGTCCAGGCCATGACCGTCGTTATGCCATTGATGCCACTAAAATAAAGACCGAGCTGGGTTGGCAGGCAACATTAAGTTTTGAACAAGGCATTGAAAAAACCATTCAATGGTATTTGAATCATCAAGATTGGGTGCGCCGTGTGCTGGACGGTAGTTACCGTCTGGAGCGCATCGGACAAGGAGCGTTGGCATGATGAAGCGTAAGGGTATTATTCTTGCGGGTGGTTCTGGCACCCGTTTGTATCCGATAACCCAAGCGGTGAGTAAGCAATTACTCCCCGTGTATGACAAGCCCATGATTTATTACCCGCTTGCTGTGTTGATGTTGGCAGGCATTCGCGAAGTGCTGGTAATTAATACACCGCACGAACAAGAGCAGTTCAAACGCCTTCTGGGCGATGGCTCGCAATGGGGTATGCAAATTCACTATGCCGTTCAGGCATCGCCAGATGGTCTTGCACAAGCTTTATTAATCGCCAAGGATTTTCTTGCCGGCGCACCGAGTTGTTTGGTGCTGGGCGACAATATTTTTCATGGTCAAGGTTTGAGTTTATTATTAAGCAAAGCCGATGCACAAATAGATGGCGCAACGGTATTCGGTTACTGGGTGCGTGACCCTGAGCGTTATGGCGTAGCCGAATTTGACGAAACCGGTCGAGTTATTGGTCTTGAAGAAAAGCCAAAACAACCAAGATCACACTACGCCGTCACCGGATTATATTTTTATGATGGCCGCGCGCCCGAGTTAGCGGCGCAATTGAAACCTTCTTCGCGTGGCGAACTTGAAATTACCGATTTGAATCGTCTTTATTTGCAAGAAGCCAATTTACGACTCGAAAAAATGGGACGTGGCTATGCCTGGTTAGACACCGGCACCCATGAGTCTTTATTGCAAGCCTCCAATTTCATTGAAACCATTGAACAGCGCCAAGGCTTGCGCGTGTGCTGCCCCGAAGAAATTGCGTACTTTAATCATTGGATTGATGCCGAACAATTAAAAAAACTGGCAGCGCCTTTATCCAAGAATGGTTATGGTGAGTATCTGCTTGCATTGCTTGAACACGGTGCCGCCGAATGAGGGTAGTAGAAACGCAATTGCCGGGCTGCTGGGTGCTGGAGCCGAAAATTTTCAATGACGAACGTGGCTATTTTTATGAAACCTGGAACAAGCAGGTCTTTTCAGAGCTGGGTCTGGAGTTGGAATTCAAACAAGCCAATGTCTCTTCATCAAGCCGTGGCGTATTGCGCGGATTGCATTATCAATGGCCCAAACCACAGGGGAAATTGATACATGTACTTGAAGGCGAAGTTTACGATGTCGCGGTCGATATTCGCCAAGGCTCTCCTACTTATGGGCGCTCGACGTCGGTTATTTTATCGGCAGAAAATAAACGTCAGTTCTGGATACCCCCGGGCTTTGCCCACGGCTTTGTAGCTTTGAGTGAAAGCGCAACATTTAGTTATTTATGTACTGAAATGTATGATGCCCAATGCGATGCCAGTTTGCGCTGGGACGATGCCAGCTTGGCCATTGATTGGCCGGTTAGCAAGCCGGTACTCTCGAACAAAGATGCCAAAGCGCCGTTTTTATGTGATATTTCGCCTGAAAAATTGCCGAGAATTTAATAATGAAAATTCTATTACTGGGTGCTGACGGACAAGTGGGATTTGAGTTACATCGTGCCTTTGCCCCACTGGGGGAAATTACGGCCTGCACCTATAGCGGCCAATTGCCAGGCGGCACAGCATGTACAAAAATTGATTTTGAAAAAGTGGGCGATTTAGCTAAATTGGTTCAAGCCAGTAAACCTGATCTCGTATTAAACGCAGTGGCTCACACTCAGGTAGATCGCGCTGAAGACGAGCCTGCATTATCGCAACGCGTCAATGCCGACGCTGTTGCAGAACTTGCGCAAGCTTGCAAAGCGCAGAATAGCAAACTGGTGCATTACTCCACCGATTATGTTTTCAGCGGCACCTTATTGCGCCCGATTCGTGAAGACGATCCAACCGCACCGGCAAGTGTGTATGGCAAAACAAAACTGGCCGGTGAACTTGCCATTCGTGAATCGGCTTGCTCGCATTTTATTTTTCGAACTGCCTGGCTATATGCTGCACGCGGACAAAACTTTCTGCGCACGGCATTAAAACTGGCAAAAGAACGCGACGAATTACGCATCGTCAATGACCAGATCGGTTCCCCAACACCAGCACGATGGTTAGCCGCCGCTACCGCATTGGCGGTCAGCAAAAATTTTGACGCCAATGGAACCTGGCACGTCGCCGCCGCCGGCGAATGCAGCTGGCACCAATTTGCCCAGACCATTTACCAGGAAGCCCTTGCTATTGGCGTGCTCGAAAAAGCGCCACGTCTAGTCGGCATCCCCAGTAACGAATACCCGACAAAAGCCAAGCGCCCCATGTACTCCCGCCTCGATTGCACCCGCTTCGCCACCGACTTCGGCATGCGACTGCCTGATTGGAGATTGGGGCTTAATCAGGTGTTGGCGGAGATGGTTTAAGATATCCTTAAATACTGCATAATTAGGCTCCCGATTTTTTTAGGTGCTTTATGCGTCGATTCTTTCTGGTTTTTTTATGCAGTAGCTTATTAGGATTAACTCTGGCTCATGCTGATGAGCAGATTCCTATTGAATCTTTTCTAAAACGCGATAGTTTCGGCACTATGTCCTTGTCGCCGACGGGCGAGTACATTGCGGCAACCATCCCCCAGCAGGACAAGACCAGTTTGGTCATTTTGCGACGATCTGATCTGACGCAAACCGGCCATGTCACATTGCCAAAAAACAATCATGTCGCTGATTTCTACTGGGTTAATCCAACTAGGATTTTATTTACCGTCGGTCAGAAACAAGGCGAGCTGAATCAGCCACGTGGTACTGGTGAAATATTCGGTGTAAACGCAGATGGTAAAGGGCAGGGGGTCCTGATTGGTTTCGGTGCACAGTCTTCATTTGCTTCCCAGATCAAGAAGTCATCCAATTATGTGGTCGCCAACATTCTAGACACTTTAAGAGATGATGACGAAAACGTAATTGTTTCCACTTTTCAGTATGGGTCGGAATTTACCGAAGCTTATAAAATGAACGTCAATGACGGTCGTCGAGTGCTCATAGCAAAAGCCCCGGTAAAGCGTGCTACGTTGCTAACGGACAGGCAGAGTGTTGCCCGTTTCGCAACCGGTGCCGGCAACGATAATCTATCCAAGACGTACTTTCGCAATGATGCCAAAAGTGATTGGGTTCTGATCAACGATGAAGCCGTAACCGAACTTGCAGTTACTCCGCTTGGATTTAATGCAGATAACACCATTGCCTATCTTGAAAAGGAAGAAAAGCAAGGCCCGAATGGAATTTACAGTTTTGATCTAAAAACCCAGAAGCAAACTTTGCTGGTCAAAGACAATGATGTTGATCCCGGGCGCTTATTATTCTCACCTGTTGAGCGGGCTCTTTATGGCGTAACGTTTATGGACGGTTATCCACGAACGGAATATCTGGATCCGAATAATGATTATGCAAAGATTCAAAAAAGACTTGCAGCATCTTTTAAGGATTACTCCGTAGCAAGCCTTGGTTACACCAAGGATGGAATGTTGGGTTTATTCGTCGTATATGGAGATAAGCTCGCTGGTGATTTTTATCTTTATAACAAACAAACCGAAAAAGTAGATTATCTTGCTGGTCGTTCTTCGTGGTTAAAGTCCGAATCTTTAAGTCCCATGGAACCTTATAAAATTACGGCTCGCGATGGTACTCAGTTGATTGGATATCTTACCGTACCAAAAAACAGTAACGGTCAGAATTTGCCGCTTATCATCCATCCGCATGGTGGTCCTTTCGGCCCATTCGATAGTTGGGGGTATGATCCGGAAGTGCAATTACTTGCAAATCGAGGTTATGCAGTGTTGCAAGTGAATTTTCGTGGTTCGGGTAATTACGGCAGATCATTTACCCGCATGGGTTACAAGCAATGGGGTAAGGCTATGCAAGACGATCTGACCGATGCAACAAAATGGGCCATTAAGGAAGGTATTGCCGACCCGAATCGCATTTGTATCTACGGAGCAAGCTATGGCGGCTATGCATCTTTAATGGGTGCTGCAAAAGAACCCAGTCTTTATAAATGCGCAATTGGTAATGTTGGTGTTTACGATATGCAAATGATGTATGGGCGAGGCGATATTCAGGGATCCGATTCTGGCGAGAATTTCCTTAATGAGAGTTTGGGTCACAATGACTTAGCCAGTATTTCACCTAATCGCCTAGCCGCAAGTATCAAAGCCCCTGTTCTGTTAATGGCTGGTCGTGAAGACGAGCGAGCACCACCAGTCCATACTGAAGCGATGTATCGTGCATTGCAAAGTCTGGGTAAGCCTGTTGAGATGAAAATCTATCAAGGTGAAGGTCATGGCAACTACCTGATTGAAAACCAGATTGATTTTGCCAATCGGCTACTGAACTTTTTGGATAAACATATCGGCTCTGGCGATTTGAAAGCCAAAGCGAATTAATCGCTAGATCGCTTCAAAAAAACGGCACCTTGCGGTGCCGTTTTTTGCATGTAACAAACAAAACTATTTCACCCCATGCATGCCGCGTTTAATCAGTGGTGAAAAAATAAAGGCTATCAAGGCGAAGCCGAGGCCAATCCACATCATCAGCCAGAATAGATGTTCGTATTTCGCAGCGGCGGATGTCCATTCTGCGGTGTGGGCAGTGAGTTTGCCGCCGTCTGGAATGTCGATAGCAGCGAGTTTTCCGAATAGCGCGGCCAAGGTTTCCGAGAATGCGGTGGCAAGAAACCACGTGCCCATCATCAGGCTGACTACACGCGGCATGGACAGTTGTGTGACGGCCGATAAACCAACGGGTGACAAACACATTTCGCCAATTTCAAGTATGAAATAAGCCAGTACCAGCCACCACACGCTTGCTTGTTCACCACTAACGCCGGCTTGATGGGCAGCATAGGCGAGCGGGATAAAACTTAAGCCTGCAAATAACAGGCCAAGCGCACTTTTGATCGGCTTGGACGGGTCCGCTTTATATTTATCGAGCCAACCCCACAGCACGGTGAATATTGGTGCCAATAACACAAGGAACATGGCACCTAGATACGTGAGCGAACCACCTGTTTGCGGTAGCACTACTGAATCTCGAATCAAGAACACCAGCATCAATGCGAATGCACCTGCGAACAAAAGTTTCGGTGCTTTTGAATCAGGATTACGGTCTGAAAGCCAAGCCGCTAATACAAATGACAATGGTGCTAGCAGTAGCGAGATGATTGACCAAGGCAATGGTGTGCCATCGGTCCGCACCAGCGAAGGCACAATGTCTTTTGTCATTAGTCGATCGGTGAAAGTTACCCAGCTACCGTAAGTTTGTTCGTAAAGTACAAAAAACACCAAGCACATAAAGATAAGCGTCATGAGTGAAATCATTTGATGCCGCTGTACAGGGGTGCATTTGCTGAGCACGAACCACATAAACCAAACCAGTACGCCGAGCATTACCAGGATCATTAAACCAAGCGCAAGCGAAATATCGCCGGGTAATTTGAAAGCACCATTGGCAACAGCCCACATCAATCCGGCTAAAGGTAACAAGCCCGCAAAGCCACCAAGATAAATCGAGAACTCGGTGGAACGCGCAAGTAGTTTTGGTGGTTCGGCATGGCCGTGTAAATATTTTTGGCCCCAGAGAAATTGTATTAAACCCAAGGCCATGCCAATACCGGCGGCACCGAAGCCATATTTCCATCCATAGGTTTGGCCCAAATAGCCGCAAACAATAGAAGCGAATAATGCGCCTAGATTTATACCGGCATAAAATAAGGAGAAGCCGGAATCGCGACGCGGGTCGTCTTGCGAATAAAGCTTGCCGACAATGGTCGAAATATTGGGTTTCAAGAAGCCTACGCCCATAATAATGAGCGATAGCGACAAGTAAAAAATTCGCAGTGCGCCATCATCGCGTACGACGATGCCATTAATCGTTTGGGCTGTTTGGCCTTCAAAAGCCATCCCGAAATGCCCAAGGCAAAGCAAAATGCCACCAAACACGACCGCTTTTCGCATCCCTAAATAGCGGTCCGCCAGCATGCCGCCAAATACCGGAATGCAATACACCAGGCCACCGTAGGCGCCGAGCACATCCAGACCGACCGAGTCACCAAATTTGTGGTGCTGAATTAGATAAAGCAGCAACAGCGCTTTCATTCCATAAAACGAAAACCGCTCCCACATTTCCGTGAAAAAACAAACGAACACGCCTTTCGGGTGTCCTAGAAAATTATCATTCGAGGGCAGGGCCACTGTATTCACAAACCAACTCCGAAGTCGCAAAACCCGAGTATAGCCTGAGCTTCATCGGGTTCGGCTAGCGCGCAGGCTCGCCTGGGCCTAAACTAGGGGCTTTCCAATGCCGGATGCTTTTATGAATAAGCGCTTCGCACTTGTAGCTCTGTTAATACCGATGCTGTACTCAACGCAGACTTTGGCTGCTCGAGGTATGGATGTTCGTGACATGGTGAATTTTGACCGTGTGTCCGAGCCAACGCTTTCGCCCGATGGCAAGACCGTGGTTTACGGTTTGCGGCAAGTGGATTTTGCGGCCAATAAAGCAAAAACCGGTTTTTGGAAACAATCCTTAACTTCAAAACAAGCGCCGGTGCGAGTGACTGCCGAAGCTTTCAATGTCAACAGCCCGAGCTTTTCTGGCGATGGCCAGTCGCTCTATTTTTTAAGTGCGAAGTCTGGCTCTATGCAGTTATGGAAACAGACGCTGGCGGGTGGCGATGCGCTGCAAGTATCTAATTACGCGCTTGATGTTGGCAGCTATAAATTATCGCCCGATGGAAAATCGGTAGCGTTTAATCTTGAAGTCTTTAACGACTGTGCCGATTTAGCCTGCACAAAAAAACGTCTGGATGACACCGAAGCTAGCAAAGCGACCGGCGTGCTTTACGACAAACTATTCATTCGGCATTGGGATACCTGGGCCGATGGCCGCAAGAATCAACTTTTTATCGCCGGTTTTGCTGCCGATGGAAAATTAAACGGCGAGCCGAAAAAAATTACCAACGGTATTGATGGCGATGTGCCTTCAAAACCTTTCGGCGACACCAGCGAATATGCATTTTCACCCGATAGTAAAAGCATTGTTTTCAATGCGCGCATCGCTGGCAAAACAGAGGCATGGTCAACCAATTTTGATTTGTATTCGGTGGCTGTCGATGGCATGGGTGTTGCTAAAAATCTGACGGCCGACAACCTGGCGTGGGATACCGGCCCGGTCTTTAGTCATGATGGTAAAACCCTGTATTACCGCGCTATGAAACGTGCGACCTTTGAAGCCGATCGCTTCGGTGTAATGGCGATGGATTTAGCCACCGGTGCCAAACGTGAAATCAATGCTGGCTGGGACCGCAGTGCCGACAGCTTGTTGTTGAGCGCTGATGGCAAGTCGTTTTACACCGTCACCGACGATGTCGGTAATCATGCCTTGTTTGCGATTGATACCACGACGGGAGCTGCCCGAAAATTAGTGAGTAACGGCACGCTCGGCGGCTTCGATATTATCGGTAAGAATTTGGTATTTACCCGCAGTACCTTGACTTCACCGGCACAGCTTTTCAGTGCCAATGCCGAAGGCGGCAAGGCCACACAAATCTCGAATTTCAATGCCGATAAATTGAAAGACATTGCGATGGGCGCTTACGAGCAATTTAATTTTAAAGGTTGGAATGGTGAAACCGTTTATGGCTATGTCGTAAAACCGGCGAACTTCGACAAGAGCAAAAAATACCCGGTCGCGTTTTTAATTCATGGCGGCCCGCAGGGTAGCTTCGGCAATAATTTCCATTACCGCTGGAACCCACAAACTTACGCAGGTATGGGCTTTGCCGTCGTGATGATCGACTTCCACGGCTCGACCGGTTACGGCCAGGCCTTTACCGATGGTATTTCAGGCGATTGGGGCGGCAAGCCACTCGAAGATTTGCAAAAAGGCTGGGCCGCAGCATTGGGCAAATACAGCTTCCTCAATGGCGATCGCGCCTGCGCCTTGGGCGGCAGCTACGGTGGTTATATGGTGAACTGGATTGCCGGTAATTGGCCCTCACCGTGGAAATGTCTGGTGTCGCATTCGGGTGTATTCGATAGCCGCAGCATGGGTTATTCCACCGAAGAACTCTGGTTCGACGAGTGGGAACACAAAGGTACCGTGTATGAAAAACCGGAATCCTATGAAGCCAGCAATCCGGTCAATTATGTTGCCAACTGGAAAGTGCCGATGCTAGTCATTCATGGCCAACTCGATTACCGCATACCAGTCGAACAAGGCATCGGTGCTTTTACCGCGTTGCAGCGTCGTGGTATCGATAGCCAGTTCCTGACCTTCCCGGATGAAAATCACTGGATTCTGAAACCGCATAACAGCGTGTTGTGGCATGACACTGTGAATGCGTGGCTGAAGAAATACACCGCGGAATAATGTAGGTCGGGCCCCGGCCCGACGCTTTTGACAGATT
>JAYSQD010000079.1:0-3643 GCA_043721835.1 Arenimonas sp.
ACCACCCGGGTCGGTGGAGCGTGACCCGGGCTACGAAGCCACCAGCGGGTCGTTTGTTCTTGTTCGGAGTATGGTGCGGCTTGATTAACGCTTCCTGATAAAAGCGGCAATAGCCAACTTGCCCTTGGCTGAAAGGATTGGGCCAAGTTTTGCATAAGGAATAAGAATTTCTTTTTCACAACCTGCGCCATAGGCATTTTCCCAGAATAATATTCCGGTCGGCTCCAGCGTTGCATGGTAGGAACCTTCACCGTAATAATTTTCGACACACTCCGGTTCTACTTTCCAATGTTTGAACAGAAATGTTTTCAACTTTGGCGTTAGCTGCGCGGTGTCGTCGTATCCACTCGATTTGTTGCCAAACCATTGCCATACATCGACTTCATCACCCGTATGCAAATTCCATGTTCGATATGTCAGCGAAATGCCTCTGGCACCGAACCCGGCGGCCCAGCGATAGTCATGAACCGTTATCCAATCGGCAGACCAATAATGCGGTTCGGCGAAAGTCTCGTCTTCCGCTGCCAGCCCCATATTACCTAGAAATTCCCGGCGCTTTTCATAGTATTCGTTTAAGTCTTCTCTTTTCTTCGGCAGCAAATTACGAAGGTCATGATTCACTTTCTTAGCAGCGACATTCGGAGATAAAATCTCGATGGTTTCAACATCGGCGATCCGCAGTTTTCGATACTTTCTGCCTGAAAAATTTTCTTCCTTGCCCACTTTCAGGGGCGGAAATATTTCCAGAATAGTGTTGTATGCATCGCTGGCACAAGGCAGATCATCGGTTTCATTACTCGGTGAATCCAATGTCAGAGCAAGAGTCTTGCCACTTTTCGGATCATGCCAGGTACCTTTTAGTGGGCTCTGTGTTGGATCATCGAATTTCCAGACTCCAGGAAATCCGTATTCCGTCCAGGTATTGTCTTTCTCATTCCTGCTTAACTGGATTGGCGTCTTGTAACGGGAATAATAATAACTGCCATGTTCATCGCCATTAAAACAGGCAACTACGGCAGCTTCGCCCACTTTGCCGTGCCAGACACCTTTGAACGGGACGTCCGCCGCAAGTGCCAGACTAATTTGCATCATCAGGAAAAATAGAATGAATAAGCGGCGCATGGAAATCCTATTGGACACATCGTTGCTGCAGGCATAAAAAAACGGCCGCAGCCGTTGATTTAATGGTGGGCGGTGCAGGGTTCGAACCTGCGACCCTTGCCGTGTGAAGGCAATGCTCTACCGCTGAGCTAACCGCCCGGTAAGGCGCGAATTTTACGTTCAAGTGCCTGTTGGGTCAATGAAAATCGAGCTTATTGCTCTTTGCTGCCGCGTAATGCTCTTACCTTTGCCGGTGCTTGAAAGGCCTCACTACTGGCTTCAGCCCAGAACGCTTGGAAGGCAGGATGATTGGGTAATTCGTCGCCCAGCAAATCACCTTGTTTCAAGAACCGATGCAACACCGCCAATGCACGTACTTCGGTAGAAGACACTCGGCGAATAATATGCTCGGGACCAATTTCATCGGGATGCTGCAAACCCGCCGCTGCCACTAATTCTTTTAATGCCTTGAGTGTGTTTTCATGAAAATGATAGACCCGGGTAGCTTTGTCTTCCGGCACTAATGCTTTTTGTCGTTGCGGGTCTTGGGTGGCAACCCCGGTTGGGCAGCGGTCGGTATGACAACTTTGCGATTGAATGCAGCCAATTGCAAACATATAGCCGCGTGCCGCGTTACACCAATCGGCACCGAGTGCGAGCGTGCGAACAATGTCGAACGCGGTAACGACTTTGCCAGCGGCGCCAATGCGAATATGTTGCCGTAAGTTCAAACCGACTAAAGTGTTGTGCACTAATAAAAGTGCTTCGCGTAATGGCGCGCCGACATGGTCGGTAAATTCCAATGGTGCTGCACCGGTGCCGCCTTCGCCACCATCGACCACAATAAAATCCGGAAGAATATTGGTTTCATGCATAGCCTTGGCAATGCCGAACCATTCCCAAGGGTGGCCTATCGCCAATTTAAAACCTACTGGTTTACCACCGGAAAGATTTCTTAAACGATCAACAAACTGCAGTAATTGTTTTGGCGTTGAAAATGCCGAATGCTGTGCCGGTGATACGCAATCTACGCCGATGGGTACGCCACGCGCTGCGGCTATTTCAGCCGACACTTTTGCCGCCGGTAAAACGCCGCCGTGGCCCGGCTTGGCACCTTGCGAGAGTTTTACTTCAATCATTTTTACTTGATCGCTGGCGGCATTGATCACGAAGTTTTCTTCACTGAAATTACCGGCATCGTCGCGACAACCAAAATAACCCGAGCCAATTTCCCAGACCAAATCGCCACCACGTTCACGATGATATTGCGAAATAGAACCTTCGCCCGTATCGTGATAAAAACCGCCGCGTTTAGCGCCTTCATTCAAGGCGCGTATTGCATTGGCCGATAACGAACCAAAACTCATCGCGGAAATATTGAAAACACTAGCCGAGTATGGCTTGGCACGACCGGGCCCGATAGTGATTCGAAAATCATGCGAATCAATTTTTGCCGGTAGCATGGAGTGGTTAATCCATTCGTAGTCATCGGCATAAACATCCATCTGGGTTCCGAACGGACGTTTGTCGATGACATTTTTTGAACGCTGATAAACAATGGCACGCTGTTGTCGCGAGAACGGATTTTCCTGCGTATCGGATTCAATAAAATATTGACGAATTTCCGGGCCAATCGATTCAAGCGCATAACGAAAATGCGCGAGAATTGGATAATTGCGTCGTACTGCTTGTCTTTTTTGTAAGATATCCAGCGTGCCTACAATACTTAAGCCGGAAAAAGCGATCAGAAAAAAATAAAGCCAGTCGTGGGCAGGAGCGACTAAAAGCAGCACAAACAAAACCGCTGTGGCCAGCAGACAGAATATATAAAACCCGTAACGTGATGGTGGCATTGTTGTTCTCCCCTAGACCCAGAGAACAATATAACGACATGAGAAGATTGTGTAGGGGCGCATGCTGCGCCAATGCCGTGCGTACTTAGTTCACGTCGCCCGCAAGCGGCCTCTGCGGGTGGGTAGATTTTTTGTAGGAGGGCCTTATAGGCCCGACAGATCTGGTGGTTTTTTGGGCCTAGAAGGCCCTCCTACCGTTTCGGGTGTTTGTGGACGCAGTAAGCGGTGTTCAGATGGTGCCTGGGGCGGGACTTGAACCCGCATGACATTGCTGTCGAGGGATTTTAAGTCCCTTGCGTATACCATTTCGCCACCCAGGCAGCGTGTCCATATTGCCGCAAACTGCGTGCCGAATAAAGACTTGTTGTCACTCTGTATTACTCGCAAAAAACACTTCACAAAAAAGCCCCAAACGGGGCTAAATTGGAGGCCGAGGTCGGAATCGAACCGGCGTACGCGGCTTTGCAGGCCGCTACATGACCACTCTGCCACCCGGCCAAGGGTGAAACATCAATGTCTAGTTTAACTCAACCAAGTTTGATTGGTATAGAAAAAACTGGACTCTGAAAAAACAAAACCCCGGCGAACCGAGGCTTTTGAAACTGGAGCGGGAAAAGAGACTCGAACTCTCGACCCCGACCTTGGCAAGGTCGTGCTCTACCAACTGAGCTATTCCCGCGGAGAACGCA
>JAYSQD010000080.1:0-1770 GCA_043721835.1 Arenimonas sp.
TCGGTGTCGGCCAGATTGGCGTAACCCACGACGAACTTCTTGGTTTGGGCAAAGGCGGCACCCGAGCCCACGGCGATTAAAACGGCGCAAGCGGCGGCAGTGAAGATGAATTTTTTCATGGACTTATTTCCTAGTGTGTATGTACTTGTGATTTAGTGTGGAGTTAATCCATACAGGGTTACGGCTGTCTCAAAACCATGTAACCGAAAACAGCGTGGTTTTCATCGTTCGATAGGATCCCCTTCAAAATAATTGGAATGGCGGATCAGGCTTTTTTACGGGCGCTGCCAGATTTTGTTTTTACATCCAGAATTACGGCTACGGCAATAATCACCCCTTTGACGATTTGCTGCCAGTACGAGCTGACATTCATCAGGTTCAGAATATTGTTGATCACGCCAATAATCATGGCCCCAATCACCGTGCCCATAATAGTGCCGGTGCCACCCATCAAACTGGTGCCACCCACTACTACGGCGGTAATCGCATCGAATTCATATGCCACGCCACCGGCAGGTTGACCCGAGTTAATCCGCGACATCAACACAATCCCGGCGATGGCGGCCAAAATTCCGTTGAATACAAAGGCCCGGCGCAACACGCTGTCGGTATGGATACCCGATGCCAGCGCTGCCTTGGCATTGCCTCCCACGGCATAGACGTGGCGGCCAAACTTGGTGCGGTTTAGCAATACCCACGACACCGCTATGACACAAATTAATATCAGTACGGAAATCGGCACCGGCCCTACGTTGCCTTGGCCAATCACCTGAAAATCGCCTAAGCCACTGACCGGCACACCCGCCGTGTACAGCAGAATCGCCCCGCGCGCCACCGTGGTCATGGCCAGCGTCATGATGAACGAAGGAATCTTAAAGTAAGTGATTACATACCCGTTGATCAGCCCCACGACTATGCCGGAGGCGATACCGGCCGAGATGGCCAGGGCCAGGTTTTGCGTCAGTGCCATCACGCTGGCGGCGATGGTACCGGTCAGAGCCACCACCGACCCCAGCGACACATCAATATGCCCGAGGATAATAATAAATGTGACCCCGCAGGCCAACAAACTCACCACCACCACCTGGCGCAACACATTGGTCAGGTTCCCGGTGGTTAAAAATGTTTCATTTAAAAACGACGACAGCACAAAAATTCCGATAAATATCAAAATAGTGCCGTACTTTCGGTATATCTCGGCATAGCCCATATTTTTAATATTGGAAAGCATCGTGGGTGTCTCAGATGTGGGGGTGGAAATAACGGCGCTCATACGTGTGCACCGGTGGCCAGGGCCATAATATTTTCTTGGTTGGCTTGGTCGCGGCTGAGTTCGCCGCGCATTTTTCCTTCTTGCATCACCACAATACGGTCGCTCATACCTAATACCTCGGGCAATTCAGAAGAAATCATAATAATGGCCAGCCCTTGTTTGGCAAACTGGGTCATGAGTTTGTGTATTTCGGATTTGGAGCCCACGTCGATTCCCCGCGTGGGCTCGTCCAATATCAGTACTTTTAAATCCCGCAGCAGCCATTTGGCAATAGCGATCTTTTGCTGGTTACCGCCGCTTAAAGTACCTACAACGGTATTTAAACTGGCAGTTTTTATTTGCAGCAATTTGCGCATGTGCTCGCCGGAAGCGGTTTCGGCTTTAAGGTCCAAAAATAATCCGGGGGCAAACTTTTCCAGATTCGCCAAAGATATGTTTTCTTGCACCGAGCGGCACAACACCAGGCCCTCGGCCTTGCGGTCTTCGGACACCATGGC
>JAYSQD010000081.1:0-7021 GCA_043721835.1 Arenimonas sp.
GATGATGTCGCTCAACATGTTGGTCGAGTTCGGTGACGCGTTCGACTTCACTGCCGCTGATTTCTTTGGGTGGTGTCGCGAGGTTGGCTTCAGTCGGACCGAGGTGATTCCGTTGGCAGGCCCTGCAAGTGCTGGCGTGGCCTACAAGTAGCAGAAGCGGAACGGTGTGGCTTGCCTAACAAGTCGTTCAAGGGGAACAATAATCGTACCGATTATCGTCCCCTTAACTCCGGCGTTAGGTTTTTCATGAAATATTTATTCATGCTGGCTGTATTTTTCACTTCATGCATTGCTGCAGCGTCGACTCCTCGACAGCCGCTTCAATCTGGGACATACACGTTCCAACATAAATTCGCTGAACACCCTGACATGCCGAGCATCAGTCTTACTGCCAAAATCAGCGGGCATCGCATCAAGCTAATCAATAATTCGCAATCATCGGTCTTTCCAAAAGGCGTCGTCGCATCTGGAAAGCTCATGTGGCATTCTTCGTCATCACAATGGATTATTGGCAATAGCAAATCTGACCAATTTGCCAAAGAGGCTGGCGGCTGCAGCGACGGCCCTGAGGTTGTGGACCTAAAGCTCAAGATCTATTGGACCTGCTAGACTTCGTGTCGAGTTCAAAACGGGAATTGCCATAGTAAGTGCGACACCCGGTTGGGTGAATTCAACCACAAAGTGCCACAACTAGAAACATTTTGCTCGGATTTCTCCATGTCTTTACGCCCTCGTTTCGTTCTCCGTATATGATGGAAGCTGCCGTTTTTACTGCTGCATAGATCTACTTCTATGTCTATCCAATTATGCATCTATGTCTTATTCGCGCTCGCCTTGATCGACTAACTGTGCCATCAATCGGGACCTCTACAAAACATTGTATTCAAGTTGTGATCGGGCGCACCAGTTGCTTTCTTTATTTGTTTGGAGTCATTCTCACATCCTCTGAGGATATGATTAAATGAGCAGAATGAATGCTAAACCAGCTGAAGAAGAATCAGAGCCTAGAGTGCCGGTGGATCTTCGCAATGCCCTCAGGCTTGTACCGATGGCGAAGGCTCGATGGGCTGACCTCACCCCGATCGCACGCAGAGATTTTATTAGTTGGATAGCGTCCGCCAAAAAACTTGAGACACGCAGTCGTCGAATTGAAAAAGCTTGTTCGATGCTTGTGGCTGGAAAGCGACGCCCCTGCTGTTATTCAATAGTGTCTTTCAATTTTTACACGGCGCTCGCGGCGGCACCATTGGCGAAGGCGCAGTGGAGTGATCTTACTGCGGTCGAACGTAGGGACTTTATTAGTTGGATGGACTCCGTCAAGCCGCCGGACGCACATAAACGCCGGGCCGAGAAAGCCTGTGTCATGCTGGCGGGAGGAAAGCGACACCCTTGATATTTTTCAAAGTCGCTAGGCTAAATGATGCGATGGTATTCAGTACATTATCACTCTGGCTATTTATCAGTGCAGTAGTCACTAACTACATAATCAAGACTTCATGTATGTCAAAAAGCGATTTAAATTTTATATCATGTATAACGGTTCCTTATTTGTATTTTAAATTCTCATCCTTTCAACTCCGAGAAATATCAATGCATGATTTAACGCAAACTATAATGGAGTTCTTGATAGGTATTGGTATTCCGGTACGCGAGGGATTAGTTGCGCCTGATTCGTTTCTTCCAGGTTTGAGTATCGTCAATGGTTCGCTTATCTATGACAGCGCGACATTACGGTGGCCGGGTGACTTGCTGCATGAAGCCGGGCATATCGCCACCACTCCAGCTTCAATGCGAAGTATGCTCAATGACTCTTTGGATGAATCATCTTCGGTTCCTCACGGGGGAGAAGTCGAGGCAACTGCATGGGCCTATGCCGCCATTGTGCATCTTGGTCTCGCGCCATCGGTACTCTTTCACCCGCAAGGATATAAGGGCAAATCCGCCGAGCTGATCGCCACTTATACTCTTGGCGTTTATCCTGGTTGTTATGGCTTGGCGCAGGCTGGCATGACTTTACTCGGTGCTGAAGCCAAGCTTGTTTCAACGCCTCCTTATCCACACATGAATCGATGGCTTAGGGATTAAATTTCCGTCTGTCGAAGACTTAACAATCCAATCAATAGAACAGCTTTAGACTTTGCATTAAAATTTCACAGCCTAGTGTCGATTTAGCTCTAACGGAAGGGACATAAATAATGCGCTATCTAATATCAGCCATGCTTATACTTGTTGGCATTATTCATTTGCTGCCATTAGTCGGCATGCTAAGCAGTGAAAAACTTTCTACATTGTATGGCCTGCCTTTTACTGACCCGAATTTAGCGATTTTAATGCGACATCGCGCCGTACTTTTCGGCTTACTTGCCGCGTTCTTTATATTTGCAGCATTCAAGCCGACATTTCAGCCGCTCGCATTCCTTGCAGGCTTTATTAGTGTTATTTCATTCCTTTGGCTTGCCTACCCGGTCGGTCACTATAATGCACAAATAG
Source organism: Arenimonas sp. (assembly GCA_043721835.1). Taxonomy (GTDB): domain Bacteria; phylum Pseudomonadota; class Gammaproteobacteria; order Xanthomonadales; family Xanthomonadaceae; genus Arenimonas. The sequence continues at coordinate 2,491 of JAYSQD010000081.1, forward strand.
CGCGCGTATTTACGGCAGATATTATCGCCTTGGTTTGTCTCACCGTTGCCACCATTAGTTATTTCTTGATAAATACCAAGCACTAGCTTCAGTAAAAAAATCGCACTACGGCCGATGTGACCTAACTGTAAATACTGTACCCGTGATTTTGAGGCGAATGCTGCGGGTATTTGTTTTTGTTCTTTTTAATGCAGTTCTATGATCAATGCGTCGATGAAAAACTCAAAACCGCATGCGCCAGCTTTACTGGAGATTTCTCGAAATGCTTCGTCTACCTCGGAAAAATGCTAGAGAAATGCCCTACACCGACCGAACGTATTTATAAACTTTTTGGCTGAGACTAATGCCCAATTGGTTACTTGGGAGGATGGCTGAAATACTATTTTATGTTGCTGTCTACGGAATATGTTCCGTGTGTGCTTTATTTTCAGTACCCGGCTTTTCATCTGCTGCAAACAAATTTTCAAGCTCCCTGAATGCCTGTTGCGATGATGCAATCAAGGCTGCTTCATCGTCGTACACCAGATGTTGATCGCGCAGCATGGCTTCGTCGTGCTGACGGAAACGCTCGCGGCGTTCGGCGGCAATTTCATGTGGTACGCCCAGTGCCAGCATCACTTGTTCGCTCAATTCCAAGCTCGAGTGAAAAGTTTCACGAATGACTTCAACGCCTAAATCCATTAGCTTGAAGGCATGTTGACGATTACGGGCACGGGCAAATATTTTTAGATGGGGATACAGGCGTTTCAGCAAGCGCGCGGTCCGTACTGTTGCCTCGGCATCGTCTGTGGTCAGCACGAATACTTCAGCGCGATCGGCGCGTGCAGCTTTCAATAAATCAGGTTTGGATGGATCACCAAAATAAATGGTGCTGCCAAAACGTCGCGACAAACTCACTTGTTCGGCGCTGTGCTCCAGTGCCGTAAATGGGATGTTTTGTGCTCGCAACATTCGACCGACAATTTGGCCCATCCGACCAAAACCGGCAATGATAACGCGCGGGTTTTCGTGGTCGATTTCGTCGGCTTTGATGTCTTCCTTGGCGACTGGATTTTGTTTCCACCAGGCCGATAAAGCCAAAACCGCTAGTGGCGATATCGCCATCGACAAACCCACGACGGCGATAAGCCGATCACGAATGGCAGGTTCGAGCAATCCGAATTTGAAAGCCTCGGAAAATACGACAAAAGCAAATTCGCCGCCGAGTGCCATCATGGCACCGAGCATCGCTATTTCTCGCGAAGGTAATTTGCCGGGACGCCATGCCAGCAACATCAAAATAACGGCTTTCAGCAACAATAAAGCGAGCACGGCACCGAGAATCAAGGCCGGTTCCGCCATCACGATTTTCAGATTGATACTCATACCGACCGCAATAAAAAACAGGCCAAGCAATAAACCCTTGAACGGTTCTATTTGCGATTCGAGTTCGTGGCGAAATTCGGAGTCGGCCAATAATACGCCTGCAAGAAATGCGCCCAGTGCCATCGACAAACCACCAAGCTGCATTAGGTAAGCCGTTCCCACCACTACCAATAAAGCGGTTGCGGTGAAGACTTCACTACTTTGGGTCCAGGCCACAATTCGAAATAATTGTTTAAGCAATAAGCGCCCAACAATGATCACCAGAAAAATAATTCCCAGTGCTTTAACAATACCGTCCAACGGTGGTGTTGATTGTGCAGCAGCTTTTGCTTCACCCAATAGTGGAATTAACGCGAGTAAGGGAATCGCGGCAATGTCCTGAAATAGCAAAATCGCAAAAGATAGACGACCATAACCTGTGCCCAGCTCTTTACGTTCGGCTAATAATTGAATGACGACGGCTGTTGATGATAAGGCTAAGCCCAGTCCAATAATCAGATCGGTTTTCCAGTTCCAGCCCAATAGCATCAAGACGGCGCCAATGGCGAGCGCTGATAATAAAACTTGCAATCCACCAATTAAAAAGACCGGGCGCCGCATTACCCATAAGCGTGCCGGTGACAATTCCAAGCCAATAATAAATAACAGCAACACCACGCCAAGTTCGGATATTGCCAAGGTACTTGAAGGGTCTTTGATGATCTTCAAACCGAACGGGCCAATCACGACGCCCGCCACCAGGTAGGCCAATACCGCACCAAGACCAAAACGCCGAAACAGGGGGACTGCAATAACTGCCGATAACAGGAAAATCAATACCAGTTCGAGATTGCCTTGATCGTGCATTTAATTCCCTACTATTTAATTTTCGTTGTTGCTGGGCGACATCGGATCATCGAACCCCGCAAAATCATCAGCAATCGAGCGCTCTTCCGGCTCCATATTCGTTGTCGTTACCGGGCCTGCCACTGGCATCCGTTTGTATTTTGGTTGTGGCAATAAGGCTACCTCAGCGCCTGCAATCAATATTAATTCAGCACGGCGCTCGGCCGGAATGTCTTGCCAATGGCAACCCAAAATAGCGCCTTCCATCGCATACAACATATTCAAACTCGGTTTGAAGCCCGCCCGCTTGATGCGCACATAAGCCGCGAGTGAACCGACGGCTTCCAGATCGGCTTGGGTACGAATGCCGGTTTGACGAAGCCACGCCATACTTTTTGGGCCAATGTTTTTAATTTTCTCGGCAGTCATGGCAGAGTTTCCAGAAAAATTTTCGCGATGGTTTCCAAATGCTGCTGATCAACTTGATTAAAGCGATCGAGTTTTGGGCTATCCAGATCAAATACACCAATCAGTTTTTCGTCTTTATACAATGGCACGACTAATTCCGAGCGCGATGCCGAATCGCAGGGAATATGACCTGGGAAAGCATCGACGTCGGCAATGCGTTGTGTTTGTTTTGTGACAGCGGCGGTACCGCAGACGCCACGCCCCAGCGCGATGCGCACACAGGCCGGCAAACCCTGGAAAGGGCCCACCACTAATTCGGTACCATCATAAAAATAAAAGCCGACCCAGTTCAAATCCGGAAGGGCGTGATATACAAGAGCCGATAAATTCGCGGCATTGGCAATTTTGTCACTTTCACCATCGACTAAAGCAGAAGCCTGTTGCAGTAGTTGCTCGTACTGTTCGGCTTGAGTTCCGGTAAGCTGTTGGCTGTCAAACATTGGGGGGCTCCTTGGAGTTCGCCAAGTGTAGCAGCGTCCCACAAGGAGGTCAGTATATGAAGTCAGTGCGAGCAGGTATTGGGCTAGAGCGAGGCGATAAAGTTACCCGTCTTGAAGCCTTTGTCGATGCATCATTTGCCTTTGCGGTCACTTTACTGGTGATTTCCGGCGATCAAATTCCCACCAGTATTTCTATGCTCACCGATGCGCTCAAGCAGGTGCCGTCCTATGCCGCCAGCTTTGCTTTAATCATGCAATTTTGGATAGGCCATGCCGATTGGAGCCGACGCTTTGGTCTGGAAGATCCCTACAGCGACCGCTTGAGTTTGATTTTAGTGTTTGTACTGCTGATATTTGTCTATCCATTGAAAATGGTGTTTGCCTCCCTTTTTTCTTTGCTATCGCAAGGCTATTTCCCCACGCGTTTTGAAATAGACAACTGGTGGCAGGTTCCCTTCTTATTTCAAACCTTTGCCATTGGCTTTGGCAGCATGGGTTTAATTTTATTTTTATTGTTTTCGCGTGCAGTAACGCTCGGAAAAAGTCTGGATTTTTCTGAAGCGGAAATTGCCTACGCCAAATACAAACGCCTCATGTGGGGAACGGTGGTCGTGTTTTCTATTTTTTCGCTTGTTCTGGCAGCCACTATTCCTGCAAGACCGGAAAGCGGCATATGGATTGCCATGCCCGGATTTATTTTCTTCGGTATTAATATTCTTCACGTATTTATTAAACGCTATTATCGAAAGAAAAATATTGCGTGATGAAAAAAACCTTTTACATCACCGGCACTGATACCGATGCTGGCAAAACCTGGGTAACGACTGAGTGCCTGAAAGCGCTCTGCGCTTTAGGTATTAGAGCAGTGGGCATGAAGCCGGTTGCCAGTGGTTGTGAGTTGACCAGCGAGGGTTTGCGTAACGATGATGCATTAAAATTAATAGCAGCCAGTTCAGTTGCCCTGCCCTATAAATTAATAAATCCGATTGCACTACGAGAACCGACCGCACCCGAGATTGCCGCGAAACATGATGCCGTTACTATTACGCTTGAACCTGTCTTGAGGGCGTATCAGCAGATAAAAAACCAAGCAGGCGTGATTTTAGTGGAAGGCGTCGGTGGCTGGCTCGCACCTTTGAGCCATACCCTCGATCAAGCAGAACTAGTGCGCGCATTGAATTGCCCAGTCATTCTTGTTGTTGGCTTGAAACTTGGCTGTATCAATCATGCGAGGCTAACAGAGCGTGCATTGAAACAAGACGGCGTGGCATGTATTGGCTGGATCGCTGCCGATGTTGACCCGGATTTATTATTCGCTGAAGAATATTTTGATGCTCTGAAAAGCAGTATGGCTTTACCGTTTCTTGGGAGGGTTTTTGCAGACAGGCCTGCACAGCTTGATAGTTTTCTGCATTTGTAGGGGCGCTTGCTTG
>JAYSQD010000082.1:0-22383 GCA_043721835.1 Arenimonas sp.
GATGGATTTATCGGATAGGTTTTGGGCGCAGCAAGCAGGCGCCCCCACGGATGGATTTATCGGATAGGTTTTGGGCGCAGCGAGCAGGCGCCCCCACGGATGGATTTATCGGATAGGTTTTGGGCGCAGCGAGCAAGCGCCCCTACGGATGGATTTATCGGATAGGTTTTGGGCGCAGCGAGCGGGCGCCCCTACGTAATTAATCGCCGTTATGCAGGCCGACCACTTGCTTGCGCAGCTCTGCATAAATTGCATCGGTTTCCGGGCGCACGCCGTGCCAGATGGAAAAACTAATCGCGGCTTGTTCTACCAGCATGCCAAGACCATCGAGCACGGTTTCCGCATTCGCCGCTTTTGCCCATGACATGAAGGCAATGGCGGCTTCGCTATAACTTAGATCAACGGCCAGCGTACGTGATGTCGCCAACGAGAATGGCAATGCGGTGCTGCTGGCGCCGCGTCCGGCCGAGGTGGCATTGATAATAAAATCGAAACTGCCGAGATTATTTAAATCATCCCAATAGCGCGGATGCACGCGACCTGGTTGGCCAATGGCATCAACCAGTGAATCGGCTTTTCCGGCAGTTCGGTTGACCACAAATAATTCGGCAATGCCCGCATCAAGCAAAGCCGGTGCAACGCCGCGGGCGGCACCGCCTGCGCCTAATAGCAAAGTGCGACGACCACGCAAATCGATGCGATGACGTTCGGTCAAATCGTGTATTAAACCGGGGCCGTCGGTGTTGTCGCCATCCCAACCGGTGTCGGTGCGAATCAGAGTATTGACTGCACCGGCACGCTGCGCGCGTTCACTGGTATTTTCGCATTGGGCAAAGGCCGCTTGTTTGTGCGGCAAAGTAATGTTCGCACCACGACCGCCGAGGGCATGGAAATTATCGAGCGCGTAGGTAAAGTTCTCAGGTGCAGTTTCAATGGCGATGTAGTCGAGCGAGATGCCTTGTTGTTTGGCGAACGCGGCATGAATACGCGGCGATAAACTGTGCGCGATGGGTTGGCCGAAGACTGCGAAGTGCTGTGTCATGTGGTTCTCCTGTACAAAACATCCGGCGTATTCGTACCCTCTCCCCAGCCCTCTCCCGGAGGGAGAGGGGGTAGACAACATTACAACTCTTTCAAATACCGCGCAGCATCCAAAGCAAAATACGTGAGTACACCATCGGCGCCAGCGCGTTTCATCGCCATTAAAGATTCCAGTACACAGGCTTTTTCGTCAAGCCAGCCATTTTGTGCGGCCGCTTTGAGCATGGCGTATTCGCCGCTGACTTGATACACAAATGTCGGTACGCCGAAATGGTCTTTCACGCGGCGCACGATATCCAAGTAGGGCATACCGGGTTTTATCATCACCATATCGGCGCCCTCTTCCAGATCGAGCGCCACTTCGCGCAGGGCCTCGTCGCTATTGGCCGGGTCCATTTGATAGGTATATTTATTGCCCGAGCCCAAGGCGCCAGCGCTGCCGACGGCATCACGAAACGGCCCGTAAAAACTCGACGCATATTTTGCTGAGTAAGCCAAAATTCGCGTGTTTACAAAACCTTCTTCTTCGAGTGCTTCGCGAATGGCGCCAATGCGGCCGTCCATCATATCGCTCGGTGCGACTACGTCGGCACCGGCATAGGCATGTGATAGTGCCTGAGCAACGAGTGCAGCCACAGTTTCATCGTTGACCACATAACCGCTGTCATCGATCAAGCCGTCCTGACCATGCGTGGTGTAAGGATCAAGCGCAACATCGGTGATAACACCCAAATCCGGAAATTCTTTTTTCAGTGCGCGAATAGTGCGTTGAGCTAATCCGTTTTCGTCCCAAGCCGCGGCAGCGTCGAGCGATTTTGCATCGGGAGCAGTCACCGGGAACAACACCATAGCCGGAATATTCAGGGCCACGGCTTGCTCGGCGACTTTCAAACATTCATCAATCGAAAGCCGCTCGACGCCAGGCATCGAGCTCACCGCTGCACGTCCACTGAGTTCATGCACGAATACCGGCAAGATAAAATCACTCGCGCTCAAACTGTTTTCACGCATTAAGCGGCGGGAAAAATCATCGGCACGCATGCGGCGTGGCCGCTTCATCGGGAAAGTCATAGATTGCTCCTTTGCGAATATGATAACGCCGGATACGATAGCCGGATGCAATTATTTCGCTCCTTCCCGGCCAGTGTGCGAGTCTGCCTGATATTTCTGGCAGTTTTATCGCTGTGCTGCTTGCTCGGGCCTTGGTTGATTCGCTTTGATCCACATCGGCCCGATTGGGATTTTTTATCGGCCGCGCCGTCACTACTCAGTGGCCATTGGTTTGGCACTGACGCGATTGGCCGCGATATTCTGGCGCGCACGCTGGCCGGTGGTCGTTTGTCACTCACCATTGGTGTGCTCTCGAGTATTTTAGCCTTGGCGCTCGGCGTTAGCGTTGGTGCGATTGCCGGTTATGCCGGTGGCTGGGTCGAGCGCATCATCGTTCGATTATTGGATGTGATGTCGGCGCTGCCATTTTTATTGATCGTGATTTTATTATTGAGTCTATTTGGGCGTTCGCTGTTTTTATTATTGGCGGCGATTGGCGCTTATGTCTGGATTGATTTGGCGCGCGTAATGCGCAGCGAAGCCGCGCGTTTGCGGCAAGCGCCCTTCGTATTGGCATCGATTGCCGCCGGTGCGCGTTTTGATCAAGTATTGCGCTGGCATTTATTGCCGAATTTGATGCCGATAGCCTGGGTGTATTTAGGTTTGATTTTGCCGCAGGCCATTTTAGTCGAAAGCTTTCTGGGTTTTTTAGGTTTAAGTGTTGATGAACCATCGGCCAGCTGGGGTAGCTTGCTGTACGAAGGCGCGCAGGAAATGGACAGCGCACCTTGGTCATTAATTTTTCCCGCCTTGTTTTTAGTCGCCACGCTGGCAAGCTTTCAGTTTTTAGGTGATGGTCTGCGTGACTGGCTCGATGTGCGCAAGGAAGATTCGCGATGACGCCGGTCTTTCGTGTTGAGAATCTGCAGGTACATTTATCGAAACAAACCGAGCCACTGCTGGGTCCATTATCTTTGCAATGTGCCGAGTCCGAATGTTTGGGCTTGGTCGGTGAATCGGGCAGCGGTAAAAGTTTGACCGCGCTTTCCTTGCTCGGTTTGTTGCCACCGGGACTGCATGTGAGCGGAAGGCTGCAGTTGTTTGGCGAAGCTATCATTTTCAATTCACCGCAACATATTGCCCTGCTGGGCCGCGACATTGCCTGGATGCCACAGGATGCTTCGGCTGCTTTGCATCCACTGCGCACGGTCGGTGACCAACTCTGCGAGTCGATTCATGTATTGCAAAAAATAAATTCGACGGATGCCAAAAAAGCGGCATTGCAACTACTGTCTCTGCTCGAATTGCCTGAACCCGAACAACTGCAACATCGTTATCCACATCAATTATCTGGTGGACAGCGGCAACGCGTGCTATTGGCAATTGCCCTGGCTGGAAAACCGAAAATCCTGATTGCCGACGAACCCACGTCTGCGCTCGATCCACGTTTGGCACGCGAAGCACTCGAACTACTGGATTCATTAAGAAAAAAACTGCAGCTCGCCATTTTATTAATCAGCCATGATTTACCACTGCTCAGTGCCTACGCCCAACGCGTGATGGTATTACAGCGCGGCAAGGTCGTTGAAAGCGGCAGTGTTCAAGAAATTTTCAAACATGCTCAACATCCTTACACGCAAGAATTATTAGCAGCCGAACATCTGCCAGCACCAGCACCGCATGCGATCGGCGAATCGATTTTGAAAGTGGATTCTGTGAGCATTCGCTACCCCCGCGCAAAGACAAACGCGGTCGATAAAGTTAAATTTGATTTAAAACGCGGTGAATGTTTAGTCATACTCGGCGAAAGCGGTAGTGGAAAAAGTAGTCTGGGTCGCGCCTGTTTGCGTTTAATCAATCATGGCGTTACCGGCAGCATACGTTTGGATGGCGAAGATATTTTGCAAGCCTCACACCAGCGCTTGCGACAACTGCGTCGGCGTATGGGTGTGGTATTTCAGGACCCGGCAGCATCGCTCAATCCGCGTAAAAAAATTGTCGATATTATTAGCGAGCCGCTGCGCATACAAACCGATATGAACCCGGAGCAGCGACGAATTCGGGTCATCGCCTTATTGCAACAAGTCGGCATGGACGCCAGCGCACTCGAGCGCTATCGGCATCAATTTTCTGGTGGTCAGCAACAACGCATTGCCATTGCGCGGGCTTTAGCAATGTCGCCCGATATTTTGCTATGCGATGAAGCGGTGTCGGCACTCGATGCGCACCATCGTTCTGAAATTATTCGGCTATTAAGTAATATTATGCAGACGCACGGACTCGCACTGGTCTTTATCACTCATGATTTGGCATGTGCCAAGACCTTGGCCGACCAAGTTTTGGTGATGGACCGGGGATGTATCTTGGAACAGGGCCCGGCCAGTAAGGTCTGGCAAGATGCGCAACATCCTGTAACACGTGCACTTTTATCGGCCAGACCAGCGTAATAATATGCGTGATTGCTAGACGAAAACGGCACTCTGTGGCAACGTGCAACCATGCCTTTTAGAACCCTACTACTCCGCGAACCCGATTCTTTCGAGCAAACATTGCTTTGGGCACAAGACATGGCCTCGCTGGCAAACGCCACCCTGCGACATTTTGAAAGTCTGGGCGCACGCAATGCAAAATTAGTCTGGCATACCGCATTATCCGAACCCAATGACTGGAAATCGGTACCGGCTATCGATTTAAGCGACGACGACGTCATCTTGATTCGGCAAGCACGACAAGATGGCAGCTATGCTGAAAGAATCGGCAATGAAATTTTGCATGTCGCTATTTTATTAACCGGCCAGCAACATCTTTGGGCGTGTTTATGTGTTGAGCTCGACACCAATGCTTCCGACCCAAGGCAACAACAAGAATGGCAGGAGTCGCTAAACAAGCTCGCCCTGCGTACTCAATCGGTATTGCAGACCGAGCGCTTGCGGGTGGATGTTGATCGACTGGCGCGCGCCGAGCGTTTGCAGCGTTCCTTGTTTGCCATTAGCGATCTTGCAAATTCGGACAAGGAAACGCACGAAGTTTTACACGACCTGCATCAAATTGTCGGGCGTTTAATGTATGCAGAGAATTTTTATATTGTTCGCTACGACCGCAGCGATGAAACCATGCGTTTCATCTATTTCGTCGATACCCATGATTTCATCACACCGAATCCCGAAGAAAAAATTTACACGAAAGATATTCCCAACAGCGTCACCATGGCCATGATGCGTTACGGAAAGCCGATTCACGGCCCCTCGAGCGAGATTATCAAATCACTCGATGTCCCGCGTGATGAGAGCCTTGGCCCGGAAAGTCTGGACTGGCTTGGCGTTCCCATGCTGGACCACGGCGAAGTGCTCGGCGGTGTGGTAGTACAAAGTTACGATGCCGAACACAGTTATACCAATGAAGACCAGGCGCTATTGGCTTATGTAGCCCAACATATTCTGACTGCATTGCAAAGGCGCGACGCCCAGGAAGAACTGGAAAAACGTGTGAGCGAACGCACCATCGAGTTACAGCAGGAAGTTACTGTCAGACAACGGAGCGAGCGCTTGCAGCAAGCGCTGTTTCGCATTGCCGAAGTCAGCCAGAGCAGCGCCAGTATGGATTCGTTTTATTCCTCCATGCACAAAATTGTTAGTGAACTACTGCATGCAAAAAATTTCTATATCGCCTTTATTTCCGACGACGGTGAGCAACTCGACTTTCCCTACACTGCCGACGAGCGCGATGTGCTGCGCAGCACCCGAGCTATCGGCAAGGGATTAACCGAGTACGTGATTCGTACTGCAAAAGCAGCTCTACTCAATCGCCGAGATATCGACGCGCTTGAACAACAAGGTGAAGTTACTCTTTTTGGCACCAAGTCGGTGAGTTGGCTCGGCGTGCCTTTGTTTTTATCGGGTGAAGTAAAAGGCGTTATTGCCTTGCAAAGTTATACCGAGGATTATCATTACGCAGAACTGGACAAAGAACTCGTCAGTTTTGTCGGTGTGCATATTGCCAATGCGCTTGAACGCCGCCGCACGAATGAGAGCTTGCGTAAAGCCTATGCCGAACTAGAGCACCGCGTCAGCGAGCGCACCTACGAGCTTGCCAATGCCAATAACGAATTGCGTGATCAGATTTTGGTGCGTGAGCGCATGGAGCTCAAACTTAAACACGAAACTTTACACGATGCCTTAACCGGCCTGCCCAACCGCAGTCACTTGCTCGGCCGTTTGGGTCGTGCCTTGGGTCGTTATCACAACGATGCCAGCCGTTTATTTGCGGTGCTGTTTCTGGATTTAGACCGCTTCAAAATCGTCAATGATTCGGTTGGTCATTTAGTGGGCGACGAACTTTTGAAAGAAGCCGCTAAACGGATTAGTAGCTGTGTGCGTGAGCCGGATTTGGTATCGCGTTTAGGCGGTGATGAATTTGCGGTGGTGCTTGAAAATATTACCGATCAAGAAGATATCATCATTGTTGCCGACCGTATTATCCGCGCCTTGAGCGGCCCGATGCGAATTGCCGGCAAAGAATTATTCACCTCCGCCAGTATCGGCATTGCCATTGTCGATGCGCGCTATCGTAACCCCGAAGAATTATTGCGCGATGCCGATGTCGCCATGTATCGCGCCAAAGCCAGCGGCCGTAAAAGGTATTCCCTATTTGATGAAGGCCTGCATGAAATTGCCTTGAAAACGCTGGATTTGGAAAACGATTTACGCCGCGCATTGCAACGCCACGAATTCCAACCATTTTATCAACCGATTGCACAATTGATTGACGGAAAAGTGATCGGCTTTGAAGCACTGATGCGCTGGAATCACCCGGAACGCGGATTGTTGGCGCCCGGCGAATTTCTTGACGTCGCCGAAGAAACCGGCAATCTTGAAGCAATGGATTGGCAGATTTACGAGCAGGTCTGTATTGATCTGGATTCATTAGTGGTGATGGGCACATACGTAACCTTGAATGTATCGCCCGTGCATCTTCGCGATAAAACATTTGCCGAACGCTTTTTGGCATTGATGGATCGCCATCATGTAAAGCCGCAAAGCATTCGACTGGAAATCACTGAAGGCGCCTTGCTTGAAGACCCCGAACAAGTTGCCAGTTGTTTATCCATACTCAAACAATTAGGCGTCCATACCGTGCTCGATGACTTCGGCACCGGCTATTCCTCGCTTTCGTATTTGCATCGCTTCCCCTTATCGGGCTTGAAAATTGATCGCTCCTTCGTCAATGCTCTGCAAGAAGGCGAGGCCGGTGGCAGCACCGCCATCGTGCGCGCCATCCGCTTAATGGCCGACTCACTCGGCCTAGACGTCATCGCCGAAGGTATTGAAACCGAAGACCAGCGCCAACAATTACGCCTGCTCGGACTCACGCTCGGTCAAGGCTATTTATTTGCAAGACCAGCAAACTTGAATGATGTCTGCGAGAAATATGTCTTCGGAAATGCTATCGTTTAATTTTTTGGTATCGGAAATACCGTAGGTCGGGCCCCGGCCCGACGCTTTTAAAGATTGAGATATTGCCTCTATCGAATGTAGCCCGACGCTCTTAAAGATTGCGATGTTGTCTGTAGCAGTTAAGCCCGATGTTTTCAAAGATTGCGATGTTATCGGTGTCGGAGAAGGTCCGATGTTTTTGAAGATTGCGTCACCTGTGTCGAATAAAACCCGATGCTTTTTTGGTTGCGATGCAGTCTGTGTCGGGCCGAGGCCCGACCTACACTAGCACTTCCATCATTTTGTAACCGGCATCTTCCATACCCAGGTTTTCATAAGTACGTTGGGCATTTTTATTATCGTGTTCAACATACAAACGCAGACCACAGACATCGGGCGCTTGTTCAGCCAAGGCTTTTACATGGCTATACAAACTTTGAAAAACGCCCTGACGCCGAAAATCCGGATCCACATAAACGCTTTGTATCCACCACCAATCACCATTACGCCAATCACTCCATTCGGTCGTCAGCATTAATGTTCCGGCAGGTGTGTCGCCTGACATCGCAATAAAATAACGCGCGCGTTTTGGGTCAGCGATACCGGCCTGCACGCCTTTCAATACCGTGTCGCCATCGAGATGTTTATGCTCGGTTTCCATCGCCATGGTTTGCGCCCAGGTGGCTAGGAGCCCAGCATCCTTGGAGGTAGCCAACCGTATCGAAAACATATTTTGCAGCATATCTTTCACCTTTTGCCGAACTTAATATCAAACGCCATCATGGATCACCCCAGCTTGCTCGCAGCTTGTCCGGTAGTTTTCATCCTGTCGTTTTCTTTGTACAGATCTACCATTCTCACGCAATAATCATATGTAAACGGCTTCTGCCAGACTAAATAGTCTATATCCTGCTTGAGCTTATTGAGCATGAGCAAAGTGCGTTTTTTATCGCCCGCCGAACATGCCATCCAAGCATAGAAATTCATATTGCCTTTCTCAGGATAATCAATAATTATCTGGTCGAAGCCTGCTGCAATTTCCTCCCAATGCTCAACCCAGTCTCTGGAGTTGTCATCATTGCATTCACTACAAACACTACCCAGATATACTTGGTATACACAGCCTTCGCTTCGTTAGGCGGCAGATTCTTTACTGCATATCTCAGAAATTGATCGAAGCTGTCTATTCCAGTGCCATGCCACTTTTCGTAATAGAAAACCGAGGCCGACAAATAGATTGGGTTATATCCCGGATATAACGAGATAGCATTGTCGAAATACTGTTTATGTTCCAGCGAACTGGCGTTTTCTTCCAGATTGATCACTTCCAGGATTTGCGAGAACCACTTCGGATCACGTAAGGAAATATCTTCATTTGCCAAAAGATATTTTTTTGCTTTTGAAATCTGTGCATGAAACTTTGAAAAATTCACAGGCGAAACCGTATTAGAGAAACCCGAGCCGCGATAAAGCCATGCTCTTTTCAACATGGAGTCCACCAAAATCAATTTCGCTGCGTCCGACTTTTGTGACTTCGTCATCCAATCATTGAGCTCGGCATCAATGCGGTCAAAGTCCTTCTCCTGTAATGCGAAGTCCGGATATCTCTTGGCGCTTTGATAAAAAACACTCTGTAGCCATAAGCCAGCCGGGGTCCGTAACTTATTGTCACGGAACGAAGAGATCATCAAATCCAGCGTTTTGTAGTCCTTGTTTTTCATCAAACTGGAAAAACACACACTGACGGCATCCCTAAGCATCGGTTCGGGTGCAGAGTTCATGTCGGTGATATTGTAATTCACGCAATACGGCAGCTCGATTACCGGACGCTTTTTGGCATGTGCACGGACTTCCGCAATTTCTCTGGCGGCTTTAGCCATCTTGTCACTTTCAAGCTTTTCGACGGCGATTTGATTCTGATACTGCTTGTACATGCCGTAAAATATTTTACCGGAAAATCCTGCAACAATAATGATGGCAATTAAATATAGCCAATAGCTTTTTTTCATTTGATTCTCCAACGCAGAAAGTTTAGTTTTATTGATCAGTCGCGCGATATTTGACTTTAATCAAAGCTGATGTGGCGGCCAATATTATCTTTCCTTATTGTAAAGCCCTGACCAATTTGCACAATATTCATAACTGAATTTTTTGTCATTCCAAATTTCGGAAATTGGCTTAGCTTTTATTTTCTGCAACAGCGCTAGCGTTTTATCCTGATCATACGCAGAGCAGGCGATATGAGCATAACTGTTGATGTTCCACTGATCCGGATAATCCCTGATTATTTGCTCGAACCCGGGACTGAGATCATCCCAGTGATCACGCCAATTTGAAACATCCCGATCGCCGCATTTGCTGCAAATGTCCGACCAGTAAATTCGTGCATACACGGCTTTTGCCTGGCCAGCGCCTGCTTTCTCCGCCGCGTACCTGGCGAATTGGTCGTAAGACTCTTTGCTTCCACCCCATTTGGGCAGATAGTTTTCTGCTGCTGTAAAAAGAACAGGATAATAATCGGGATACAGCTTTACTGCTTTATCAAAATAGCTCCTGTGCATTTCGTCACTACTGTTTTCTTCAACTCTGGTGATGATCAGCATCAGTAAAAACCATTGCGGATCTCTTGATGCAATATCCGCGTGTTCCAGTAAATATTTCTTCGTTACTGAAATTTGCTGATAAAACAACTTGAAATTTTCTTTGGAAACCTCGCTGGCATAGCCTGTGCCGCGGTACAGAAAGGCCCTGTGAAGCATCAGTTCGGCCATGGCCAAATGGGCTATATCCGGATTGGATGAAGCTGAAATCCAGTTATGCAGGAGTTCATCAGTTTGCAGCAAATGGATTTCCGAAGTTACATTGTCTAGATATTCTTCAATTCCGGCGTAAAAGTGACTTTGAAGCCACATCCCGCTGGGTGTTCGGATTTTATTATTGCGCAGGTATTCGATGGTTGAATCCAGTGCCGAAAAATTTTCATTCGCCAGCAGTATGTTCGAACATTGCATCATGTAAAACCGCAATGCTTGTTCGCCCATACTTGCAGGATCGCCTTTGAGCATTGCATCATCGCGGCAGGCCTTCAATTCAAAGCTCTTAGCTTGCAATGGGTTCCTGCTTTCAGAAATGGCCATTTGATTTTCATCGCTGCTTGAATATAGTTTCCCGGCAAAAACCATACCTACACCTCCCAGTAGAAAGATGGAAATCCAGTATTTTATTTTCATCAGCATTTCTCAATAGTGATTGTTGGTGATATTTATATGAAACCCGGCCTAGTCCTCGGAAATTTTCCTCTTGCTTCCCGAGCCTAATTTTCGTGTCAGAGTATTTCTACCCAACCCCAGTTTTTCAGCTGCGTGTTGTCGATGGCCGTCGGTGAAATCCAGTGCGGTTTCCAGCAGGACTTTATCGAACTGCTCGCGTAAAGCTGCGTGGATGTTATGTTCGTTATGGCTGAGTAATTGCTGTGTGCTGCGCGCCAATGCCTGCTGCCAGATATTTTGTGGTTCGATACTTAATTCATTGCTGCGCAAGCAGCTTTTCAGATCTTTCAAGCTGATGCTTTCACCCGGCGCTAGAGCAGCAAGCCGCCAACATAGGTTTTCCAGTTCGCGCACATTACCAGGCCAATCGTGTTGTTCCATGCGTGCCAAGGCTTCTGGTTTGAAGCGTTTACTTGGGGCATTCAATTGTTTTGCTGCTTGTTCTAAAAAACGCTGTGCCAATGCCGGTACGTCGGGTTTGCGGTCGCGTAGAGGCGGCAGTTGCAGACGCACGACATCCAGCCGATGTAGTAAATCGGCGCGGAATTTTCCTTCTTTTACGAGGCTTTCTAAATGCTGATGCGTGGCGGCAATGACACGCACATCCACTTTAATTAATTCACGACCGCCCACACGAAAAAATTCTCCTTCGGCAAGTACCCGCAGTAATCGTGTTTGCAAGGCAGCCGGCATGTCGCCAATTTCATCGAGAAATAAAATGCCGCCATCGGCTTGTTCAAAACGGCCAATCTGTTTTTTGTGGGCGCCGGTAAACGAGCCGGCCTCATGGCCAAATAATTCCGATTCCAGCAATTCGGCCGGAATGGCCGCCGTGTTCAAGGCAATAAAAGGTTTTTTGGCGCGCGGTGATTCATTATGCAATGCGCGCGCCACCAATTCCTTCCCGGTGCCGGTTTCACCGGTAATTAAAACCGAAAGTGGTGCTTGTGCAAGTCGGCCAATCGCTCGAAATAATTCGCGCATGGCCGGTGTGCTGCCAAGCAATTCGTTGCCGGTTTCATTTTGCTTCAATGCAGCTGCTGGTTCTTTTTCCGGTAATGCACGTGCCACCAGATTCACCGCTTCATCCAGATCAAAAGGTTTGGATAAAAATTCATGCGCACCACCGCGAAAGGCACTCGCGGTTGAACTGATGTCGGTGTAAGCCGACATTACGATGACCGGAATACTTTCATGGCGTTTTTTTAATTGCTCCAGAAAACTGAAACCATCAGTGCCCGGCATGCGCACGTCGGTGATGACTAGTTGCGGCAGTATTTCGGTATTCAATGCCGATAAAGCAGTGTCGGCCGAATCAAAGCCCTGCACTTGATAACCCGCGTCGCGCAAGGCCTGACTGAGCACAATGCGAACGCTGCGATCGTCGTCCACCACCCACACGCGCGAATTATTCGTCATCGATTTCTTCATCATTTACGGGCAGCAGCAAAGTAAAAACTGTATGACCCGGACGTGAGCGATAGCCAAGCGAACCACCGTGCTCGCGTGCAACTTGCTGCGCCATCGCCAAGCCAAGTCCAGTGCCTTCGGCGCGACCACTCACTAGCGGCAAGAAAATTTGTTCGGCTAAGTCTTCCGGAACTCCGCGACCATTATCTGAAATTTCTACTCGCAAACTTAAGCGGTGGGCGGTGTCGCCAATCAGTACATGATGTTCGGCGCGGGTTTTTAAACCGACTTGCGATGCGCCCGATTGCAATGCGTTTCGTACTAAATTCCAAATAGCCTGCGTCAGGCGATCGGCATCGGCGTATAGTTCCGGTAAACTCGGATCGTAGTCACGCACCAGTTTCACCGCCCAACCGGCATCGGTATCGGCCAATTGCAATACGCGTTCCAAGACTTCGTGAATATTGGCCGGACCAAATTCGCGCGGTGGCGCTGGATTTAATAAACGCTCGACCAATACCGCGAGACGTTCTACTTCTGTTCCGATTAATTCGATGAGTTCTTTTGAATCTTGATCATCAACACGGCGCAGTAATAATTGCGTTGCCCCTTTCATGCCTGCCAAGGGATTGCGGATCTCATGCGCCAGACCTTTCAATGCAGCCGATAAAGCAGCAGGAAGAATTTTGGCCGGATCCTCACCCAAAAACTCTTCGGTCGGATGCGCTTCAAGCCGGACTTCGCCGTTTTCTAAACGCGTTAACCAGAGCTCGGCAAAATGTTCATTGGCGCCGGGAAACGCCAAACGCGCGCGATGTACACGCAAGGTATGACCAACCTCAGGCAAGCGTTGGAAAACTTCGGCCAAACGACCTAGCTCGACATCCAACTCACTCAGCGGCATCGCCTGCAAGCGGCGAACACTGACCCCCAGCCAACTAGCAAATGCTTGATTGCAAATCAGTACCGCACCGGCCGCAGACAGCCATGCAACGGGCGTAGCGAGGCTTTCAACACTGGCGTTGACGGGGTCAGACATTGCACCATGATAGTGCAAACGGAAGGATTTTTCTTATTTTTGCAGTAAATTGAACAAGATTTTACTGTCTTCAGTGTCGAGTGCATCAGCTTCAGTACCGCGATAATGTCGATGAAAAGCTATCACTGTTGCGGGCAGATCATGAGTGTCATAGCCCAGGGCTTTTAATCCATAAATCGGATCAAAGCCGGTCGGGGCTTCAAGAAGATTCTCACTAGGCCACCGACCAAAACCGGCTTGGGCTAAACGCTGCCAGGGGAAATATTTACTGGGGTCTTGTTTACGAGTCGGCGCCAGATCGGCGTGACCAATAATGGCGTCGCGTGGAATATTAAAACGCGTGCAAAGATCGTCAAGCAAACCAATGAGCGACAAGATTTGTCGTTCTTCAAACGGCTCGCTGCCGTTATTGTCGAGCTCAATACCGATGGATAACGAATTGATATCGGTGATGCCCTGCCAACTACCAGCACCAGCATGCCAAGCCCGCTGCTTATCTTCCACCAATTGATACAACTTGCCGTTATTGGCAATCAAATAATGTGCACTCACACGGCCATTGGAATTTTGCGAATGCAGCGCTTTTAATGCCGCCTCGGCATTTACCATTTCAGTATCGTGAATCACAATCAAACGGGGTTTTCGCGTGTCGAAATTGGGCGATGGCGACCATTGTGCCATGGGATTTTTTGTAGGCGACGCCGTACACGCTGACAAAACCAGCAAGCAACAAAAACCATATTTCAATCGATAATGAAGCATGCTGTAAGGATAATGCATTTGTCGCCGCCCGCGTATTAATAGCCTTAGTTTGTGTGTTCAGCTTATGCGGCGACGATGTGTTTTAGATGTGGGGCTTGTGTGGTGAATGTGTACTAAAAAAAGCCCGGTTTCCCGGGCCCTTTAAAATTACCGGGCGCTATTTTCATCGAATGGCGTAAACCGGAACGAATTTCACTTCGTGTTTGCTCAGCTTGCCATCGGCTTTCATATCTTGTAAAAAATTCATCACGATGTCTTGAACTACTACATTGAATGCGTCCATCATTTTCAATGGTGCCACGCCTTGTAAGGGTGCATTGGTATTGCCAATGGTCGTTACCAATGCGTGCTTGTAATTTTTAGTTTGCTTGCCGTTGGCACCCGCAAACTCGATTTTAGCTTCGTAGTAATCGGTTACCGTCGAACCCTTGCCGCCGAATGTCAGCCCGGTAACAAAGCCTTTCTTCATGGCTTCATCAAGATTGGCGACGTTGTTCAGTGTGAAGACCAATACTGGTGCGGCGCTATCGGTGACTAAAATAAATGCCCCCGAACTGGTCAAATGCTTCTCTACCAAGGGGCGCACGGTTTTTACTACTTTTGGCATATTTTTACCGTTACGTTGAAACACCACTTCCAGGCGTATTTTTACGGGCGCCGAAAAACTACCAATACTTGCACTACTGGCTTTTCTGTATTGCGGGTCTGGGTAGGTTTTGGTTGACAGACAAGCCGACAAACAAATGATGAACACAGAAGCTAACAAAATTTTCAAAGCACGCATTGAAGACCCTTTATGGAATAGTGAATTTGATTTTTATATGGATAAGCCTGAATAAGCTTAAATCAATTTTTGTTCCCGCGTAAGTTAACAAAAATTGTGTTTATGTCCTATCTGCTGTGTGCCGAAAATACAAACAGACGTTTCGGGCTAATTATTGAACTGTATTCGCAAGCATCGACGGTAGCAATGCAATAAAGCGAAATATCCTGCTAGACATTCAAGTTTCCATTCAAGGTTTAGCAACAAAAAACGGCTCGATTACGCGAGCCGTTTTGATTATACGTAGTTCCTTATCGCTTACATCAAATACCGTAATACATCTGATATTCAAGCGGATGCGTCGCTGCGCGGAACTTGGTGACTTCGCCCATTTTCAAATCGATATAAGCTTCAATAAAATCATCACTCATAACGCCGCCAGCTTTCAGGAAGTCGCGATCTTTTTCGAGAGCTTCCAGAGCCATGTCCAAACTATGGCAGACTTTTGGAATATTCTTTTCTTCTTCTGGTGGCAAGTCGTATAAATCCTTGTCGCTTGGTGCGCCGGGATCAATTTGATTTTTGATGCCGTCGAGACCGGCCATCATCAAGGCGGTGAAAGTCAGGTAACCCGAGTTCATTGGATCGGGGAAACGGATTTCAATGCGGCGCGCTTTTGGATTAGGCACAAACGGAATGCGGCATGAGGCCGAACGATTACGTGCCGAGTATGCGAGCATGACGGGTGCTTCAAAACCGGGCACCAAACGCTTGTAGCTATTGGTAGTGGAGTTGGCAAATGCGTTGATGGCTTGGGCATGTTTGAAAATTCCGCCGATATACCACAATGCCAATTGGCTTAAACCACCGTAACCGTCACCAGAAAACAGGTTTTGGCCGCCTTTGGCGAGCGATTGATGCACGTGCATGCCGCTGCCGTTATCACCCACGATGGGTTTTGGCATGAAGGTCGCGGTCTTGCCGTTTTGATGCGCAACATTTCTGACGATGTATTTCATGGTCGCCAGTTCGTCGGCTTTTTTCACCAAGGAATTAAATTTGGTGCCGATTTCGCACTGGCCAGCATTGGCCACTTCGTGATGGTGCACTTCAACTTCCTGGCCAACGGCGGCCAATACTTTGCACATTTCGGCACGAATATCATGCAATGAATCGACCGGCGGCAAAGGGAAGTAACCGCCTTTTACGGTCGGGCGGTGGCCGTGATTATTGCCTTCCTGTTTCTTGCTGGTTTCCCAGGCAGCTTCGTCGGAAAAAATTTCGTACATGACTTTGCCCATATCATTGGCAAAACGTACGCCATCAAAAATAAAGAACTCGGGCTCTGGACCAAAGAAGGCTTGATCGGCGATGCCGCTGGCTTTTAAGTAGGCTTCGGCGCGCTTGGCGATGCCGCGCGGGCAGCGCGAATAATCCTGCATGGTGGCGGGGTCGAGCACATCGCAGATCAATACAAGCGTTGGATCGGCGTAGAACGGATCGAGATAGGCGGTGCTGGCATCGGGCAATAAAATCATGTCGGATTCGTTGATGCCTTTCCAACCGGAAATAGAAGAACCGTCAAACATTTTGCCGTCTTCAAACAAAGCCGGTTCAATAATGTTGGCGGGGAAGGTAACGTGATGCTGCACGCCACGCATATCGACGAATCGCAAATCGACAAACTCGATGCTATGGTCTTTGACTAATTTACTGATATTTTCGAGCGACATGGAATACTCCGGCAGGGTAAGGGACAGCAATTACCTAGCAAGGCTCATGCCAAACAGAATGCGCAGTATCTAATTGATTATATTGGGCCTAACCACATCCATGGGTAAATAATGCACTATAGTAGTGCGTCATTTTTAATTTTGCACCGAATTCTTCCTTTCGAACTTTTCGCGTACGATCTAACCATCAAGCAATCCCCTGACGCTGCCTGCTTCAATCCGTCACAATAGCGACCAATAAAACGTCTTGGATAACTGAGTGAACGAGCTATTTGCTGCCCTGCTCTTGGGCATTATTGAGGGCATTACCGAATTTCTGCCGATTTCGAGCACCGGACATTTATTGATCGCCGAACATTGGTTAGGCGCAAAAACCGATTTTTTCAATGTGTTTATTCAGGCCGGTGCGATTTTTGCCGTCGTTGCGATTTATCGCGAACGCTTATGGAAATTAAGTACCGGTTTTTTTGAAGCAGAAAGTCGTGACTATTCATTAAAGCTCATCACTGCGTTTTTAATTACCTCGGTACTCGGGTATGTCATTGTCAAGCAAGGCTTTCAATTGCCCGACAAAGTTACGCCAGTGGCCTGGGCTTTAATTATTGGCGGCATCTGGATGTTGGTCGCCGAGCATTTCGCTGCCAATAAGCCCGACCAATCTGTCATTACATGGAAAGTCGCGATTTTGGTTGGTTTGGCGCAAGTAGTGGCGGCGGTTTTCCCCGGGACCTCACGTTCGGCGGCAACGATTTTTGTCGCCTTGCTTGCCGGCACATCAAACCGTGCGGCTGCGACTGAGTTTGCTTTTCTGGTCGGCATTCCCACCATGTTTGCTGCCAGCGGTTACAAGCTGCTGAAGTTGACTATGACTGGTATGCCGCATGAGTCGTGGTCGGAAATTTCGATCGCTTTTATTGCAGCGACTATCACGGCATTTATCGCCGTGAAATGGCTACTGGCTTACATCCAAACGCATCGCTTCACAGCCTTTGCTTACTACCGAATTGTTTTAGGCGCTGGACTTATTTTTTTATTATCTAGCGGCGAGTAAGCGCTAGCAGTAAAGATCAAAATTTGATGCCGTACTTTTTGGTCGCTTTTGTGTAAGTCTTGACGAACAGTTCTGCCGGTTTTTTAGCGCAGTCATTGATGGTTTCTTTGTTGATGGCGTCAACGGATTTGACGAACTTCAATGCACCATTGGCACCCTGGTTTTTCATCAGCTGCACGGTGGATATATTGGCAATGAGTTCCAGAGCTCCGAAGTTTTTCGTGCTTTCGTTGGCGTGAATAGAGCGAAAATATTTCAAGTCAGTATTAAAATCGGCGCAGGTTTTCGCATTGATTGTTAACACCGAATCGCGAAGAAAAATTACATTTAAAAAATAAATGCCTTCATTATATTTTAAACCGTTCTCTGGTAGCTTCCAGTAACCGGTATTGACAAAAGTAAGTGCATTTTTATCAAGCTCGGCCGATTTGCTGCTGGTAAATACCTTGACTGTCGTGGCTTTGCCTGCTTTTGATAAAGCGATTTCAAGTGTCACCTCTCCCTGCAAACCCTTTTTAGCTTGTGCCTCGGGATAAAAAAGATCCCCTGGATGGATAAGCTGGTGCGGTAATTTATTACTTGATAGAGCAGCAGGTATTTTGGTGCCCGCTGTCGGAATTACCACCTTTAATTCGGTTTTAGCCTGCAAGCACTTTGCAGGACTAGCAGCCAGCAATAGCGTTACAAAAAATACGTTTACACGCATACCAACCTCAATTTTCCGAATAGCCTAAACGTACTGCAACCGGTGTAAGACGGTCAAATGCTACTTTGAAACTATTGCGATAATGGCGCCAATGGCCGCTGGCAAACTGGTTATCAAAACCACCGCGTGCCTGTACCTTTAATGCAAGCAGACTGGCATCTAAGGCTTCTTCAATACCCAGCGCCACTTGCAAGGCCTGAGCTACCGAAGCTGCATTTTCTGGCAAGCCATCAATTTGCACAACACTGACAACAGCAGAATTTTTTTCGAGATGATCGGCAAATGCTTCACAGGTCTGCGCAAGCCATTCTGCCGACATATTTTCGTCCGGATGAAATGCATAGGCCTGCGCGCTACCAAATACCATCCAGTTGATCAGTGCATCGCGTGGGTCACTAATAAGGGCAAGAGTGCGCGTGCCTTTTAATTCAGCAGCGGTGTAGCCATCGAAATGCGGAATCCAATCAACAGCAGTATCGGGCTCCAAATCTGCTTGCCTGATAGCATCTTGCCAACTCTCGGCAGTGCCCGCCTGCGGCGTTCCAGGAAGGCCGCGCACATGGCCAAACCCATCATCACGAGCACTGGGCAAGTTGCGATCAGCCAGTAAGCGCTCGCCGAGCACATGCGATAGTGTTTGCAGTACTAATTCTATGCGCGTGCCCGTGGGCGCCCACAATAAAGTACCCGCAATATCGGCATGTTCGTTTGTGTGGGTCGGCAATATTTGCGGCAGCTGATGTTGTGCCAACGTCCGCTGTGCCATCTGACGAAAGCTTTCAGCCGCTTTGTCATATTGTTGCAATTTGTCATAGGCTAGGCCGCGCCATGCAAACACCATGCGTTCAGACTCGGGATTGGTCGCGGCACGCTCTAAAATTTCCAAACGCGCCAAAGCTTGTTTTGGATCTTTACGAATTTCTGCCCGCAGTTTTATAAACTGCGCAAATGGCAGGTTTTTTTCATAGCTCAGAGCAACATCAGCGCTTGTTTCAGCAGCATCGAAATCACCGATGGTTTCATGCAACTGCGCGAGTGCTTCATGTGCCTGCGGGCTTTCCGGCAAAGCTGCTAGCCACCGCTGTAATACCTCCTGAGTCACCTCGGGCTGCTGCGATGTCATGGTGGTACGCATCGACCACAGGATATTATTTTGTGGGCTTTTGCTCAGCGCATCTTCGAGCCATTCAATAGCTTCTTCAGCACGACCCAGCGATGCCAACAGGTTCGCTAATGGTGACAGCACTTGCGGATTACCCGGATTGGCTGCGTTCACTATCAATAAGTCTTCGAGCGTTTCTTCGGTCTGTCCTATTTGTGCGCGCACCTGTGCCCGCATCATGCGCGCTGAATGATCGTCGGGTTTATTGATCAACCATTGGCCCAGACTATCAATCGCTTCCAGCCATAGTTCTTGCTGCAGTTGACTGCGCACCAAGCCACGCAATACGCCTGGGTTGCTAGGCTCGAGCGCCATCGCATTTTTAAAAGCTTGTTCGGCGAATGGCCACATCCCACGAGCACCGTAAGCCATGCCGAGCGAGACTTGAGCCAAAGGATTTTTGGAATCCAATTCCGCCGCCACCGTAAAACACTTCAGGGCTTTGTCGGCCTGACCACTGTATTGCGCAACATGTCCTTCCAGCAACAATACCTGTGGGTGGTCCGGGTCAATGCGCTGGGCTAATTTGAGTTGTTTTGTCGCCTCATCATTTTCACCGCGTGCAAGTGCCATATGCGCCAGCGTTACGTAGGCTTGTAATTGATTGGGGTCCAGATTCACCGCATCTTTCATGCCCTGTTCGGCAGCCGCGTAATCTTTTTGCTCCAAGGCCAACGCCGCACGGCTGATTTGAAAATCGGCACGATCGGGTGCCATATTAATGGCTTGATCTATAGCGCTGCGAGCTCCAGCAATATCACCGCTGCGTTGCAGACAAATGCCAAGCCAGTGGTGGGCCTGCGGGTTTTGTGGATCACTAATGGCAAAAGCTTGGGCAGCACTGAGTGCAGCCGCGGTGTCGCCGCGTTGCAGCGCTTGGGTAATGGTGGCAATCATGGATTAGCGGACTCAAAAACGGAAGTCGCAATTATAACGGTATAAGCGATTTTCGGCTTGCTACCTGGCTATGGCGTTGTTTGCAAAGCAAGCGCCAAGCGCTGAACGACCCAGCGTTCGGCATAGCCACGCATCGTGGCGCCTTCAATAAAACCGCAATGCCCGCCGTGTTCAGCAATTTCTAGCAAGGAGTGCGATGGCAGTTGCAAATCATTGAAGGCGGCAATCGGAATGACGGGGTCGTCAGCGGCAGCCAATACACTGACCGGTACTTGCAGCGCGGCTAAACGACCATGCGCTACCGAATAACCATCGAAATAATCTTCGGCATCTTTTTTGTCGGTATGGCGCTCGACCATCCACTGCGTGAGTGATCGCATATTTACTTTCAGAACACTATCATCAAAATTATGCTGTTGCGGAAACAAGGCGCGTTTTTTGAGTAACGAACTGCGCCACTTCTGCATGAAATACCAATGATAAAACGGCACACCGGTTTCGAGCTGTCGCATGACGCCGGAAGGATCCACCGCCGGACAAATGGCGACCGCATGTTTTAAATTAATACCTGCAGCTGGTGCTGCTAATGCCAGTCTTAAGGCAAAATTTCCGCCTAGCGAATAACCGGCAGCCATAAACACCGGCGCCGGAAATTTTCTTTCGATTTCATGTGCGGCATTAACGACTTCTTCAAGACGACAAGAGTGAAACAGGCCTTCATTCAGATGATGGGTGTCGCCATGATCACGAAAATTTAAACGAAACACATTGAAACCGGCACTCAACAAACGTGCGGCGGTATGACACATATAACTCGAATCGGTACTGCCTTCCCAGCCGTGCAAAAGCAATACCAGACCTCGCGATGGCCGGGTTTTATTTTCACTATAAAAACCAAGCAAGCGAATACCATTGCCGGCATCAATTACATGTTCGCTGGTGACGGCACCGGTTTTTAGCAATGCGCGCGCACCGGCATTTTTCCGAAATGCCGTTGAGCTAAAAATCGATTGCATATGTGGATTGCGTAGCAGCCACCCGCGAGCACGATAGCTACTAACGCGAGTCATTTTTCATTGCCGCCATAATACGATCGCGACAAGCTGCGGCCATTCGACTGCGGCCTTCTTCACTACTGGCGACCGGTTCTAAAAAATGCACTTCGGCAATCCGTGTTGGTTCGCCTAGTAAACGTACCAGGTTTTGCAAAAAATTTTCTTTCGGGCCAAAGGCAATAATTGTTTGCGCATTGCCGCGTTCGCCGTATTTCAAAGCAACCGGCTGTGCCGGTACTTCTGCCAAAACAGCCGGCTGAAAAATGCGTGCATGAAAAGTACCGATTTCGCGACCATCGGTGGTTCGACCTTCCGGAAATACCGCGCAAGCCAAACCTTTTTGCAGGCGCTCGACCATCTGATGCATCACACCATGCAAGGAATCATTACTGCCGCGATGATGGTAGATAGTGCCGCCACGCGAAGCCATCCAGCCAATCAAAGGCCAGTTGGCAATTTCGGCTTTCGCCACAAACCCCATCCAACGCTGGCTATGCAATAAGGTGATATCGATCCAGCTGACGTGATTGGCCACAAACAAGACTGCACCGGGTAATGGCGTGCCATAGCGTTTGGTTTTGAAGCCGAAAATTCGCACCATGCCCAGCGACCACCAACGGATGGCACGATGATCCAGACGCTCGCCGCGAAAGACCATACGCGCGCAAATCGGATTGATCATAATTAAAGTAATCGGCAAGAACACGCAGGCATGAAATGCCAGAAGCGGAAGTCGCACTAGGTAGCGCAGTGGGCGTAGCCTGTCACGGCCTGCGCCGCTTGCCGTGTTAGAAGCCATCATGTCGCCATTGTGCCTTAAAAAGATTAGAGCACGCACCCAACGCAGGGGTACTGTATGTGTCGGGATGCTTTCGTAGGGGCGCTGCTTGCTGCGCCCTTGCCCGAGTGCCATAAAATATTTTAGGCGCAGGCCGAAAACTGCTCCTGCGTGTTCGGCACTCCCGCCGTCCATGGCGGTCGCAAGCATGCGCCCCTACGAAAACATTCCTGCA
>JAYSQD010000083.1:0-1444 GCA_043721835.1 Arenimonas sp.
CGCGGCTTACGCCGCTCCCACGAGAATCATAAAATCTATCGGAGTAGTTATGGGTCAGTCAGTCGTAGTATTGGGCGCTCAATGGGGCGATGAAGGCAAAGGCAAGATTGTCGATTTGCTTACCGAGAAAATTGGCGCAGTCGTGCGCTTTCAAGGCGGCCATAACGCTGGCCATACCTTGGTGATCGGCGGCAAAAAAACCGTCCTGCATCTTATTCCCTCAGGCATTTTGCGTGCCGACACACTCTGCCTGATCGGCAATGGCGTGGTGTTATCGCCAGCTGCCTTGAAAAAAGAAATTGCCGAACTCGAAGCGACCGGTATTGATGTGCGCTCGCGTTTGAAAATTAGTCCGGCCACACCGCTAATCATGCCGTACCACATTGCCCTCGACCAAGCTCGAGAAAAAGCCGCAGGCGGCAAAGCCATCGGCACCACTGGCCGCGGTATTGGCCCGGCCTATGAAGATAAAGTGGCACGTCGCGGCGTTCGTATTTCGGATTTGAATTATCCAACCGAACTGGCAGAAAAACTACGCACCGTGCTGGATTATCACAATTTTGTTTTGACAAAATATCTGGGTGTTGAAGCCGTCGATTTCCAACAAACGCTGGATGAAGCGCTGGAATTTGGCACTTATGTAAAACCGATGGTGAGCGATGTCGCCGGCATGCTGCATCAATTGCGCAAAGACGGTAAGCGCGTTTTATTTGAAGGCGCGCAAGGTTCATTGCTCGATATCGATCACGGTACGTATCCCTATGTCACGTCCTCCAACACCACGGTCGGCGGTGCCTATGCCGGTACCGGTGTTGGCGCTAATGCGATCGATTATGTTCTGGGTATTGCCAAGGCTTATGCAACACGCGTAGGTGGTGGTCCGTTCCCGACCGAGCTGCATGACGAAACCGGCGAAGACATTCGCAAACGCGGGCAGGAATTTGGTGCAACCACCGGTCGTCCACGCCGTTGCGGCTGGATTGATATCGTCGCGCTTAAACGTGCCGTTGCTATCAATGGTATTTCGGGTTTATGCATCACCAAGCTCGATATTCTTGATGGCATGCCATCGCTGAAAATGTGCATCGCCTACAAATATCGCGGCAAAGAAACCGAATACGCACCACTCGATGCCGATGGCTGGGAATCTTGCGAACCGGTGTATCTGGAATTTCCGGGTTGGACTGAATCGACCGCCGGTATTACCGAATTTGCAAAACTGCCACCGGCCGCACGCGCCTATTTGCGTTCACTGGAAGAACTGGTCGGCTGCCCGCTAGCGATGGTATCGACCGGCCCGGACCGCGATGCGAATATCATTTTGCAAGATCCGTTTGCCTGATCTTGTTTTTGATGCCGAAAAAAAGCCGGAGCAATCCGGCTTTTTTGCTTTCGTGGGAGCGGCGTAAGCCGCGAATGCCTGGAGAAATTCGCGGCTTACGCC
>JAYSQD010000084.1:0-8411 GCA_043721835.1 Arenimonas sp.
TGCTGGCGAGATTGCAGATTCTGAATTTGCAATGGGTGTTTGCGTTTGCCTGGGTAGCGGCATCGGAACCTTGATGCTTTGTCGGCGTATGCGCTCATCTTCAGCCTGAATTAGCAAGCCAGGCAAAACGCCAGCCGCCGCGAGTCCGGCGTTATATTCCTTCAATAAATCCGACAAAATCGGATCGAGCAATAAATCAAAATGTTGTACGATTTGTGCCTTAAATTCGTCGCGCAAACTCATTACAGTTAAAGCGTCTTTGGCCGCATCGGCAAATACCTGCGGCGACATCGGCAAACGTGGCCCCAACGGACCGGTCAAATTGAGGGTTTTGCATAGGCGCTGATCCAAGGCCAACAAAGCCTTGCGTTGCACATAGGTAATGCGCTCGACTAAACGCTCGCAGACCAACTGCACCTGCATATGCTCATTTTCAATCAATGACAAATTGAATTTTTGTTTTTTTGTATCTGCTTCCGGTGCCATCGCATCGACGGCTTCAATAAGTTTGGCGCGAAAATCCCGTCCAGCGTTACGAATACCGGCATATAAGGCTTGGCCGTCGGCGCCGTAAGTGTCGGGCTCGCCGGCTTGAACCAGGGCTTCCGATAATTGATTGAGCTGGGTTTGTACCATCACTAAAGCCTGCTCAAACGCAGGCACCACGGCCGTTGGCACAGACACACGCAGCTTTGCGAGCAAAGCTTGAGGCGCGGTGGGCAGAGGAATTACGGCGGTTTTCATAGCAACGGTGCTGGGGGGAAGCCAGCTGGAGTTTAACCCGATAAAGGTGAAAGTTCAGCTAAGGTTTAAGCAAGCATTGCTGGAAAACTGCGAAAGCCATCACACAAATGCCCTGCCTGTGTCAGATATGTGCCATAAAAAAGGGCAGCTAAGCTGCCCTTGGTTCAACCCTTCTTAGCAGCCTTGTCGGCCCGCTTTTCTTTCAAGGTTTTTTCTGGTTTTTTCTTGGTTTCTTTTTTCTTGTCTAGACTCTTAGCCATGATGCTATCTCCTTTGTTAAGCCATTGGTGCCGACCAGCGAAGCCAAGCATATCGCGAGTTTATGCAATGTCGCTAGTAGTGGCAGCTTTTTCTTGGTCTTTTTGTAGTGCATGGAATCAGGGTTTTGGGAAAAATATCCGGCGAGGCGGCAGGATATTTGCGTGCCAGTTTTTTGAAATAGCGAGCAGTGTCAATGCAGTCAGGGTCTTGCTCACAAATGGCAAATTCCGGCGGACCTTCGACAAAAGCCCAGCGGCCGTTATTCTTGTGTAGCAAGCCGACTATCGATTCGTAATGTTGCTTGCCATCGGTCGATTCCGGATCTGTTTCAGCTCAGGCCCAGTCCTTATTTGCTTTTAGGTGCCGCAGCACAAAAACCACTTCGAGCCCGGACATTTTTCTGATGACGACCCGCAGCGCATCCAAAATGGCTTTGCGATCTTTGCTGCCTTTGGCGGGGGTATAGGTTTCGGTTTTAGTGACGCTTTGCACTTTGACTTCGGCAGCATAAGCCGATGGGCTGGCGGCGACGGCCAGTGCGGAGAACATTGCCAAAACAAATGCAAATCTAAGGGAAGTCATGTTTGGCTCTAGCTGAGTACGTTCACTCATCATTATCGTGAAAAGTGTTTAAAACCGGCCATTACTTTTCAAAAACAGGACTTAATCGCTACTACCGCTGTCGCCACTATTGCAAGAACCAGAGTCGGAGTCGGAATCTGTGCTTGAGTCATTGCTGCATGCATTTGTGTCAGAAGCATTCGAGCTTGCGGAATCCAGCGGCTCGCCATAGCGCTCGGAAGCCGACGCGGTATAGAACGCGCTGTCATCAGAAAAATTACTTGAGCTGGAGCCGCGACTATTTTGCCCGGAGTTTTTTAGTAGATTGCGAAGGACTGGAATGGCAATCAACAAAAACACAAAAACCAAGATAAAGAAAAGCATGGGTGTACCTCGTATTCAATAAATGCTAACGCCGTAGGGGTGCCTGCTTGCTGCTCCCATGGCCTGTTGCAGCATTTGGGCGCAGCAAGCAGGCGCCCCTACGATCAAATTTTTTGCTCAATTCGCAGATACGAACTTCGATCAAAAAAGGCATACCACAGGCTTAAAAATATTTGAGGACCTCGAAGATTCGAGTTCACATTAAAATTGAGTGCTTGGCCTTCAACAGCATTGATCGTCATTGTTTTTGAACCTCACCAATCAATTTTCATGCGTAGCGTGCGCACACCCGGGCGGACTGAAAACCTTTAGTCTAGCAATTCTTTAGCTCGCCAATTTGTTTACCATCGAGCATGACAGCATAAGACCGGACAAGATCGGCATAACCAGAATCGCGGGTGATAGTTAATGTGACCATGGTGCCTCGCTGGTTTGAACGTGCAGCGTATTCTGAATCAAAAAACTGCGGGTTGCGATAGCTTCAATTTAGGCCCATTTTTAATGCCGATGCCTTTGGCTCAACAAGCCCCACGGTCTAATTGTCGGTAGCCAATGGCTTCGCTTAAATGTTGCGTGTTGATATTTTCGCTGGCGGCCAGATCGGCAATAGTGCGTGATACTCGCAGTATTCGATGGGTAGCACGCGCCGATAATTGCAAGGCTTCCATGGCGCGTTCCAGAAGGTTTTGATCTTTGGTGGCGAGATAGCAATATTTTTCGGTTTCCGATTGTGAAAGCCGGGCATTGGTTTTGCCGCAGCGTTGTGTTTGTATTTCGCGTGCCGCAATAACGCGCTCGCGAACAAATTCGGTGGCTTCGCCACGCGGTGCGTCGCTACGCATTTCATGCGGAGCCAAACGCGGTACTGATAATTGCAAATCAATGCGATCCATTAACGGGCCCGATAAACGCGAGCGATAGCGTTGTATCGCTTCCAATGAACAACGGCAACGACCGGAGGGATCGCCCGACCAACCACAGGGACAGGGATTCATGGCGGCGACCAATTGAAAGCGCGCGGGGAATTCGCTTTGTCTTGCTGCACGAGAAATGGTGACAACACCCGATTCCAAGGGTTCACGCAAAACTTCCAATGCACGACGATCCCATTCGGCTAGCTCATCCAAAAATAAAACGCCGTTATGCGCGAGCGAAATTTCACCAGGGCGGGGTTCGGCACCGCCACCGACCAAGGCTACTGCCGAAGCGGTGTGATGCGGGCTGCGAAAATTGCGAAGACGCCAACGCGCAACATCCAAACCACGTCCACTGACTGATGCAATGGCGGCGCTTTCCAGTGCTTCTTGTTCGGAAGCTTCCGGTAATAAGCCGGGCAAGCGCGAGGCTAATAAAGTTTTTCCGCAACCGGGTGGACCAATAAAAAGTAAATGGTGCGCGCCTGCTGCGGCAATTTCTAATGCGCGCCGTGCTTGTAGTTGTCCGCGCACATCGGCTAAATCAAGATAATGAATCGGCTCGTCGCTCACACTTTTCGGCATTGCCAATGGCAAGGAACGCACACCATTAATATGTGCCACCACTTCCAGCAAACTGCGGGCAATATAGGCTTCAACATCGCTGGCCAATGCGACTTCATCGCCATTGGCAATCGGCACAATAAGGGCGCGACCGGCTTTTGCTGCTGCCAGTGCTGCCGGTAAAACGCCATCTACTTCACGCAACTCGCCAGTCAGGGCAAGCTCGCCAAGACATTCGTATTTCGATAAGGCTTCAACACTTACTTCGCCATTCGCCGCCAGAATGCCTAATGCAATAGCCAGATCAAAACGGCCACCATCTTTGGGTAAATCGGCCGGTGCAAGATTGGCGGTAATAATTCGATTCGGAAACTCTAGTTTTGAGCATTGAATGGCGGCGCGCACGCGGTCACGACTTTCACGTACGGCAGCTTCCGGTAAGCCAACGATATTAAAACGTGGCAAGCCTCCTGCTAAATAAATTTCGACCCGAACTTCCGGCGCATAAACGCCCGTCCGGGCGCGGCTATAGGCCAGCGCCAGTGTCATAAGAAAAAATCCGGCTTAGTTTTTTGAGTTGCTGGAAGGCGAGTTCAAACGCGCTTCCAGAATTTCGATAGCGCGTTCGAGCGTATCGATTTTTTCACGGGTGCGCAGCAGCACGGCACGCTGCACATCAAACTCTTCGCGGGTGACCAGGTTCAATTTATTCAAACCCGATTGCAGGGTGCTTTTGAAATTTTGCTCAAGGTCGGCACGGGCGTCGTGCAGGCCGGGCGGCACCAAATCATTCAGGCGGCGGGCTAGCTCGTCTATCGCTTTCAGGTCGATCATTGGGTCTTACTCCTAAGGGGCGATGTCAGTATGGCGAAGTATTGCGCGGCGAATATCAGTGCAAATGGGCATGAAACGTAGGAAAAATCCTACATCAGCCCTTTTTCGGAGGGCCTATAATTAAACACGAAAATCGCGAGCATTCAATCCTAACAATGGTGTTTATAAACATTATTAACAAGGGGGTTGACCATGTTTAAAAAATTCATCGCTTTATCTATTTCTCTCATCACATTCGTTGCCGCGCCGGCCTGGGCCCAGACGGCTGCACCGACACTTAATTCCGGCGACACCGCCTGGATGCTTACCGCCAGCCTGTTGGTACTGATGATGAGCATTCCGGGGCTGGCGCTTTTTTATGGCGGCCTGGTGCGCTCCAAGAATGTGCTGAGTGTACTGATGCAATGTTTCGCTATTGTGAGTTTGATCACCGTGCTCTGGTTGGTTTATGGCTATAGCGTGGCCTTCAGTACCTCGGGCATGGTGGCCGGTGAAATAAACTTCAATAGTTTTTTTGGCGGGCTGGATAAAGCCATGTTGTTCACCGTTGGTCGCGATAGCCTAACGATGACCGTGCCGGAAACCGTTTTCATCATGTTCCAGTTAACCTTCGCCGCGATTACCCCGGCCTTGATTGTGGGTGCCTTCGCCGAGCGGGTTCGCTTTGGGCCTTTGCTAGCCTTCACGGCGCTTTGGTTTACGTTTTCTTATTTGCCGATTGCTCACATGACCTGGGCCGGCGTCGGGGGTTTGTTTTGGGATTGGGGCGTACTGGATTTTGCCGGCGGCACCGTGGTGCATATCAATGCAGGTATCGCAGGTTTGGTCGCTTGCATCATGGTCGGCAAGCGCAAGGGTTATCCCGCCACCGCGATGATGCCGCATAACCTGACTTCGACATTGGTCGGCGCCAGTTTATTGTGGGTTGGCTGGTTTGGTTTCAATGCCGGTAGTGCAGTAGCGGCCAATGGTAGCGCCGGTATGGCGATGCTGGTGACACAAATAGCAGCGGCAGCCGCAGCACTGAGCTGGATGTTTGCCGAATGGATTTCGCACGGTAAACCGTCTTTGCTGGGTGTGGTGTCGGGTGCGGTCGCGGGCTTGGTGGCGATTACACCGGCATCGGGTAGTTGCGGTCCGACGGGTGCACTGGTGATTGGTTTGAGTGCGGGCTTGTTGTGCTTCCTGGCCTCATCGCGCCTGAAACGTAAACTCGGTTATGACGACAGTCTGGACGTGTTTGGCGTGCATGGTGTTGGCGGCATTGTTGGTGCATTGCTTACCGGCGTGTTTGCCGATGCCGCACTAGGTGGTGTTGGTCTGGCCGAGGGCATTACGATGGGTGCACAAGTCGGCAAGCAGGCACTCGCGGTTTTAGTGACCGTTGCATGGTCGGGTGCGGTAACCTTCACAGCCTGGGGCTTGGTGAATAAAATGTCGCCAATGCGTATTGATAATGATGGCGAAACCGAAGGTCTGGATTTAGTCTTGCACGATGAGCGCGGCTATAACCTTTAATTCGCCTACTTAATTCAGCACAGCCCAAATATTTTATTGCGAGGAGCAAACCCAATGAAAATGGTTATGGCAATTATCAAGCCATTTAAACTAGACGATGTCCGCGAAGCGCTTTCCGAAGTTGGCGTGACCGGCGTAACGGTAACCGAAGTCAAAGGCTTCGGTCGCCAGAAAGGCCATACCGAACTTTATCGTGGTGCCGAGTATGTGGTCGATTTTTTACCGAAGATTAAACTGGAAGTTGCCGTTAACGGCGACCAACTCGAACGCGTAGTTGAGGCCATTCAAAACGCGGCCAACACCGGAAAAATTGGTGACGGCAAAATCTTCGTGTATGACCTGGAACGCGCCATGCGAATTCGCACCGGCGAGCTTGATGGTGATGCGCTGTAGAAAAAAGTGTGGGAGCGCCGTAAGGCGCGAATGGCGATATCGCATGTTTTTCGCGCCTTACGGCGCTCCCACAGCAGTATAGTGATGAATAAATAACGTATAGCTTGAACGCAATAGCAGGCTTTGATGTGACAAAAAATTCAGAGCTCGAGCTGCAAAAGAGCTATTTAACGAAGCTGCAATAAATCACATTTATTGCCATACAAATCCTGGAACACCACAACGGTACCGTAACTTTCTTCGCGCGGTATTTCGCAAAATGCGATGCCTTTTTCTTTCATGTTTTGATAATCGTGCCAGAAATTATCGGTCTGTAAAACTAAAAATACGCGACCACCGGTTTGATTGCCGACACTTTTACCTTGCTCGGTGCTTGCTGCTTTCGCCAATAAAATCCGGGTTTCTTTTGCGCCGCGCGGGGCAATAAGCACCCAGCGTTTATCATCATTCAAACGGGTGTCTTCGACCAACTCGAAACCCAGTTTATGGGTATAGAAATCGATTGCTTCATCGTAATCAGTTACTACCAGACTCACCGCGCTTATAAATTGGCCCATCGATTGCTTCTCCTATTTTGGCGATTATCTCTTCTCACTTAGGCAAAAAGGTCAGAATGCTATTTTTGGCTGTTTTCGCCATTAAACTGTCGTAACCGCCACTATTTGGCGGCATACTTTAGGCAGATTCTGTGTTCACCCCGGGCGCCGCCCGCTTTGAAGGAGACAGATCATGAAACTTATTACCACCCTAGTCGCCAGTATTTTGCTTAGTGGCACCGCTTTAAGTAGCGAGCTTGATAGCCATCCGGTTTATCAGGCCGGTGGCCAATATACCGCTGTGTTGAATGCGGCCAACGCGCAGTGGCGCTTATTGCCGAGCGATGGCCAGGATTTTGCCATTCAACTTGAGGACAACTGCCATTCGAGAGCAAAAGTGCCGACCGGATTGTGGTTGCTCACCCGCGATGCAAATGGACAGCCAGAATTATTGGCGCCTTCACAAACCGCATTGCCCAAGGGCCACAGTGGTCATGTGGCACTAGTCGGTTGTAACGACAATCAAAGCGATGCCCTGGCAGTGCCTGCCAGCTTGATTGAGTGGTTAGGAAATAACACCGGAGCGGTTTATGTCGAATAAGCAACAACGCTTCACATTGGGCTTGCTGGCGATGGAAGGTTGCATGCTTTCCAGCCTCACGGGCCCGGCCGATATGTTCCGTACCGCTCAAAAATTGGCGCAACTGCGTGAGCCGGGCACGCAGTTGCGGATAGAAACTGTGTTGATAAGCGCACGCGGATTATCACAAGTTACTGGCAGCGGCGGGCTGCAACTCCATGGCGCGCAGTCGCCAGACTGTGCGCTCGATTGCCTATTAATTCCGGGCTATATGCATGATAGTGCCGAAGACGTGATTAAAAAACTGGGCGCCTATCGGCCTGAAATAGAATTACTGCGAGCCATGCACTTGCGAGGTGTGCCTTTGATCGCGGCATGTTGTGGTTCTTTTTTGCTTGCCGAATCGGGTCTGCTCGATGGCCATGAAGCCACCACCAGTTGGTGGCTGGACGCCGCTTTTCGCCAGCGTTATCCGAAGGTGCGGCTAAATGTTGAGC
Source organism: Arenimonas sp. (assembly GCA_043721835.1). GTDB lineage: Bacteria > Pseudomonadota > Gammaproteobacteria > Xanthomonadales > Xanthomonadaceae > Arenimonas. The sequence continues at coordinate 7,787 of JAYSQD010000084.1, forward strand.
GCATGATTGTTCAAGACGGCATGTTGACCACGACAGGAGCCAGCACGGCTGTTTATACCTGCATTTTACAATTGCTCGCCCATCGTGTTGATGAATCTCTAGCGCAAATGACCGGCCGCATGATGCTGATTGATAGCGAGCGTCAAAGCCAGGCTCCGTATATCAGTTTTGCCTTGGCCGAACGGCCACGACATTCTTTATCGGAAAAAGCCGAGCATTTTATCCAGCAACAACTGCATCGGGAACTCAGTGTTAGTGAATTGGCAGAACATTGTGATACCAGTGAACGTAGTTTATTGCGGCATTTTCGCCAGCACTACAATGCAAGCCCGATTGGGCATATCCAACATCTGCGCGTTGAGCGCGCGAAGGCTTTGCTGGAGACTACCTTGATGAGTTTTGACGAAATTGTTGAACGCTGCGGTTATCACGATAGCGCCAGTTTCCGGAAACTATTCAAGCGTGATACGCATCTGACGCCGGCAGATTATCGTGAACGGTTTCGGTTGCGGGCGTGATTTTGGCGCGCTTTTTGCAGGTGTCGTTGGCGTCGCACGCAAGCAGCCTCCTGCGTTTGTGGAGGAATAAACTAACAAAATCGCAGGGGCGCCTGCTTGCTGCGCCC
>JAYSQD010000085.1:0-4405 GCA_043721835.1 Arenimonas sp.
GGGGTGACGCTCTGCTCCATTACTAAATTTATCCGTCTTCCCGACGAAAGTCGGGATCCAGAAGCCACTTCGAAGCAATATCTAAATACTGCTTCGCACTCTACTTCTGGCCTCCGTTTTTCAACGGGGTGACGGTAAATTTTATAATGAATGGCTTGTCCGCACCCTTTATCCGCCAAAACAGCCTATTCATCACACAGTCCAACAGATATTGTGGAGTCTCGATAAGGTTCAATCACCTGAACTGGAGACCCCACATGAAATATTCAAAACATATTCTCGGCATCGCGATTGCGCTGGCTTCCGGCCATGCGGCTGCCATGACCGACGCTGAACTCAAGACTATTGCCGAACAACGTGTACTGGGCGATAGAACGGGCGCTTGTTTTGCTGTTGCCGTTATCGACCAAACGGTTTCGCGTGCTTATGTCTGTGCCGATCCCAAAAACCTGAATCGTATTTCACCCACAACGGCATTTGAAATTGGGTCCATCAGTAAAACTATGACCTCAGCTTTGTTGGCAGATTTAATTTTGCAAGGCAAGGCATCGCTGGAAGATCCGCTCAGTAATTTTCTACCCGCTGGAACTGTGGTTCCGACATTCGAAGGCAAGCCGATTTTAATCAAGCATATCGTGACTCATACTTCGGGCTTGCAAGTGACGCCGGATTTCGGTGCTGCGCCAAATATGGAAAATCCTTATGCCAATATTGATGAAGCCTCGTTACTGAAAACATTGAGCAATGCGAAATTGCAACGTGCCCCCGGCAGCCAATTTGAATATTCCAATTACGCCATGATGTTGCTCACCAGCATTATTGCCAAGCGTGCAAATACTGATTTTGAAACTTTACTTAGAACACGTTTATTCACGCCAGCAGGTATGAAGAATAGTTATATCAATCAGAAACCCAAAGACATTAAAGCAGCGCAAGGTCATACGCCTAATAATAAAATCACGCCAGCTTGGACTTTTAAAACCAACGCGGCTGGCGTGGGTGGCATAAGAGCTACTCTGGACGATATGGTGAGTTACCTGCAAGCTGAAATAGGAAAAACACAATCAACAATATCGCCTGCTTTGAAAATGACCCAGCAAAAAATAAAAACCGATGCCAATAATAAAATGGCGATGAACTGGATGCTGGCGCCGCTGGATAATCGCAGCGTATATATGCATGAAGGTGGCACTGGCGGCTTTTCGGCGTTTACGGCTTTTGATCTGGAAAAACAGCGCGGTGTTGTGATTCTAAGCGACACCGCAATCACCTCCATGGGCGGACTAAGCAGCCTGGGCAATCATTTGCTTGATAGCCGCTTGCCGCTTGGCAAGGCCCGCAAAATAACAAAACCTGATGAAGGCTTATTGAAAGCCATTGCAGGAAGTTACGATTTTGTACCCGGTGCGAAAATGACTCTTACCGTTCAAGATGGCCGTTTGTTTACCCAAGTGACTGGACAGCAAAAATTCGAAATGGGCTACGACAGCGTTGGTGAATTTTACCCGCTTACCTTTGACGCTGCCATTCGCACCACAAAAAAATCAGACGGCAGTTATGCTCTGCTATTTTTACAAGGTGGAGGTGCATTTCCACTCAAAAAAATCGAGCCAGCATCCAGCACGAAACCAGCGGTGGAAAAACCAAGTGCGGAACAATTACAGACCTATGTCGGCATGTATGCCCTTGCACCTGGTTTCGATATAAAAATATTTATAGAAAAAGCCAATCTAATGGCGCAGGCCACTGGTCAAGGCGCATTTCCCTTAGACATAAAAGCAAAAGACCAATTCGCTGCCGATGCTTATGGTATTGAAATCCATTTTGAACGCGATGCCAATAATGCTGTAGCTAGTTTGCAGCTATTGCAGGGCGGCCGCACCACGCCCGCCAAGAAGAAATAAGTAAATCCATACATGATCATCAGGAGAACGACAATGAATACGAAAGAAATGAATATAAACGAATGGAATAATGCGAATAATTGGTCGCGCATGGGCTTGTTTGGCGTTTATTTCAGCAAGGCAGACACGCGCGCTGTTGTACCCAAAGCTACGCCAGTGTTTGGCTGGACGCTGAATTTTGGTCATCGCTATGCAGTATTGTCGCTGGCAGCACTGATTGTATTGCCGGTCATGACGGTGGTGAGTGCGTTAGCATTACAAAATAATATCTGATCACAGGATCGAAATGAGTCCAGATTCCTTGCCATTAAATCAAGCGCTACCTGACGATGTTGTCGTCGGCGGTAGCTCGCGAATTATTGCGTATCGCAATTACCCGGTATTTAGTTTGCCGTGGCTGAAAAAACGTAGTCTGCTGTTTGGTATCGTGATCGGCTTGATTACGCTACCGGTGTTTGCTGGCATGTGGGCAATGTCGCAAAAGCTTAGTGTTGGCTCGCTCGTGGGCATCAAGTTTTTTCTGGCGTTTATGGCAATGGCCACCACGGGCCCTGCCTTGGCAACTTGGGTGAGGCATCGCAGGTTAGCAGTTTCCAAAGAACGCTTTGGGGTCGTGTTGGCAGTATTAATAGGTATATTTGTCAGCTACGCAGCAGATCGTTGGTCATCAAGTTATATCGAAAAGGTTAGTGCCCCATATTTAAAAAACCAGCAGATGGCAGTTTCTTCCGATCAAGCAACGGGAAAAAACGATGGTAAGCATATCGTCACCATCAACGAAAATAAGAGCCTTGAAAAAGTAAGTCGAACCCCATTATTGGTGGCAGCTAATATTATTTTTTTGGTGATGGTTTACATTGCGATGGGCGGCGGTTTGGCTTTGCGTTCGTATTTCAGTGAACAAAGGCGTCTTTCCGAAAGCCGCCATAAACGTGAATTGAATGTTATGCGTTTGCAAAAGGATGAAAGCGATTTTCGTCTGGGTGTATTGCAGGCACAAATCGAACCGCATTTTCTTTTCAATACCCTGGCTTCATTGCGCTGGCTGATTAAGCAGGATCCAGATCGGGCCGAAACCACGCTCGATGCCCTGGTCGATCATCTGCGCGCCACCATTCCAAAATTACGCGAGCAGCAAGGCGGTCTGGTTTCAACCCTAGGTCAGCAACTGGATATTTGCAGTAGTTATCTGGCCTTGATGCAAGTGCGCATGGGTTCGCGATTAAGCTATGACATAAAGGCGTCAACGGAATACCGTGATCTGGACTTTCCACCATTGATGCTGATTTCATTAGTAGAAAATGCCATCAAGCATGGTTTGGAAACCAAGCTTGGTAATGGCCGCGTCACCATCACGGCTGAAAAAATCGCTAATAAATTTTTGCGTGTGAGCGTTAGCGATGATGGCATTGGCTTGAAAACCGGATTAGGTGGCGGTATTGGTTTAGCCAATATTCGCGAACAATTAAAATCGCGCTTTGGCGATTCGGCTCAGCTAACAATTGCAGCACTCCCAGAAGCTGGCACAATCGCCACTATTGAATTGCCCTTGAGTGACACAAACGCATGACGCCAATAACAGTAGTAATTGCAGAAGACGAACAACCACAGCGAGAGGCCTTGCAGAAAATGCTGCAAGAGCTGATGCCCGAAGCTAATATCGTGGCGGTTTGCGAAGACGGCTTATCGGCACTGGAAGCCATGCAGCACCACAAACCCGATATTGCCTTGCTTGATATCCGTATGCCAGGTTTAAGTGGACTTGAAGTCGCGCGTGCGGCGTCATCGAATACACAAATCATCTTCTCGACAGCTTATGACGAGTACGCGATCAAAGCCTTTGAAGCTGGCGCTGTTGATTATTTATTGAAACCGATCAAGCCAGAGCGTTTGCAACAAGCTATCGAACGCATACGGCAACGGTTTCAAACCAAGGCCAAGCCGGATATTGCCAATCTTGTTAATGCTCTGGAAATAAAACTGCGTAGCACCGCCGACAAATCAATCAAGTGGGTCACCGCAAGTGTTGGCGATACTATCAAAATGTTTTCGATAGACGATGTACTTTTTTTTCAGGCACAGGATAAATACATCCGTGTCGTCACCCATTCGGACGAAGCCATTATCCGAACACCTCTCAAGGAATTGATCAGCAGTATTAATCCGGATATTTTCTGGCAAGTACACCGCAGTGTCGTGGTGCGGGTATCCGCAATTGATCGTGTGCGTAAAGATGAGCTCGGCCATTTCTCGCTGCATCTTAAAGATCGTAACGAAACTTTGCCTATTAGTTCGGCATTTCAATCGCGGTTTCGCGGGATGTGAGTATTTTCCCGTAGGAGCGTCCTTTAGGCGCGATAGATTTACCACGTAGGAGCGACCTAGGCGCGATATATTTACCACGTAGGAGCAACTGTCTGCATCAGATAGTTGCCGCCTGCCATTCGGTGCCATCGCGCAGCATGGCATTTAGCTGGGTGATGAAGGATCTCAGGCAGGCA
>JAYSQD010000086.1:0-4124 GCA_043721835.1 Arenimonas sp.
GCCTTTCGCGGCTTACACCGCTCCTACAATGTCCCGCGATGTTTACCGATATACGGCCGATAAATTTCGCGTATGCGTTTCATGTCGCTTTCAAAATCATCGGTAAGCTCCACCAATGGGCCAACGCCAATGGTTTTATCGGGGTAATGAAACCAGGCGCAACATACCGGCACTTCGGCCCTGCGGGCGATTTTCCAGAACCCCGGTTTCCAATGCTGCACTCTTTTTCGAGTACCTTCGGGTGCAAGTACAAACCACATTTTTTCCGAATTACGAATTTGTGCCGCAATTTGTTCAATGATATCGCCCGGCGCGCTACGATCCACTGGACGCCCACCAAATTTTCGCAGCACCCAACCGACTGGGCCTTTAAATATTTCGACTTTGCCGATAAAGACAATTTCCAAACCCATCGCCGCTTTCACTGCCATACCCCAAACCGCGTCCCAGCCCGAAGAATGCGGCGCAGCGATCATGACCATTTTTGATACATTCGGCCATTCGCCAACCATTTTCCAGCCGCCTATTTTCAATAGCAGCAGTGCACACTTTTGCAGCCATTTTCCAGATTGACTGCGTGGCGCATTGGGCGGCAATGACAAAACTCTTTGCATGCATTAATCCCAAGTCTTGCTTGAACGCGTGCGCTTAATATCGGCACGCTCACGCTTGCCGGTCAAGCGGCGTTCTTTTGCGCCCTTGCTTGGCTTGGTCGCAACACGCTTTTTTGGTACGTGTAATGCCGCTTGAATTACGCCCGCCAAACGCTCACGAGCATCATCGCGATTACGCTCCTGCGTGCGGAAACGCTGCGCACTAATCACGAATACGCCATCTGCGGTAAGACGCCGGTCGCGGCGAGCCAATAAGCGCTCACGCAAAGGCTCGGGCAAACACGCCGATTGTTTTATATCGAAACGCAATTCCACCGCTGTCGATACCTTGTTGACATTCTGCCCACCAGGCCCGCTCGAGCGCACGAAGCGCTCCTGCAATTCGGAGTCGTCAATAATGATAGAAGGGCTGATGATAAGCATGGGCGCAGTTTATTCTATTTTAGTAGGGGCGCCTGCTTGCTGCGCCCAAAATCTATCCGATGGCCTCATGGGCGCAGCAAGCAGCGCCCCTACGTATCAGCTAAAATACTCGGCTTATGTCTATCAACACCATGAATGCGCCGCAAAAAACGGCAGTCGAATATACCGATGGACCCTTGCTGGTATTAGCCGGCGCGGGCAGCGGTAAAACCCGCGTGATTACCGAAAAAATTGCGCATCTTATTTCACATAAAAAATGTGAAGCCAAGCACATTGCCGCCATTACTTTCACCAATAAATCGGCGCGCGAAATGCGCGAGCGAGTCAGCAAAAGAATTAAAAGCGACAAGACCGAAGGTCTGACCGTTTCGACTTTCCATTCGCTGGGTTTGCGTTTTTTGCAGATTGAATTGCAGCGCGCAAAATTGCGGCGCGGGTTTTCGATTTTCGATAGTGACGACCAACTCGGCATTATCAAGGATCTATCGCCACCGGGCTTGAAGAACGATGCTCTACAAGCATTGCATGGCTTGATATCACAGGCGAAAAATAATGGCCTGTCCCCGGATGAAGCCTTTGAATTAGCAAAAACCGTGCGTGAGCGCGAAGCCGCCAATTTGTACGATCGCTACCAGGCTCGCCTGCAAACTTTTAATGCCGTTGATTTTGATGACTTGATTCGTATTCCCTTGATGTTGCTCGATCAGGATAAAGACCTGGCACCGGCTTGGCGCGAACGTCTGCGTTATTTACTGGTCGATGAGTGCCAAGACACCAATGGTGCGCAGTACCGTCTGTTAAAACATTTGGCGGGGCCGAAAGGCGCGCTTACTTGCGTAGGCGATGACGATCAAAGTATTTACGCCTGGCGAGGCGCGCAACCGGAAAATCTGGAACTACTGGCAAAAGATTATCCCAATCTGAAAATTGTAAAACTCGAACAGAATTATCGTTGTACTGGCAGAATTTTACGCAGCGCGAATCAACTGATCCAAAAAAATCCGCATACGCATTTGAAAAAACTCTGGAGCCAACACGGTGACGGCGAGCCAATTCGCATCTGGGGCTGCAAGAATAACGAGCACGAAGCCGAACGTGTAGCTGCCGAAATCCATTATCTTAAACAGGCGAAAGAAATTCCTTGGGGCGAGTTCGCGATTTTGTTTCGCGGCAATCATCAATCACGCGTCCTGGAAAAAGCGCTGCAACTTTTACGCATTCCGTATCACCTGACCGGCGGCACTGCATTTCTGGATCGTGGCGAAGTCAAAGACACGCTGGCTTGGTTACGTGTACTGGCGAATCCGGACGATGACGCTGCTTTCCTGCGCGCAATCGCTGCACCGAAACGTGAGGTGGGCAGTACCTCGCTGGAGAAGCTCGCTGAAATGGCGCAGCACGCGCATTTGTCTTTATCAAAAGCGGCCGACAATATCGGAATGATTAAACAATTGTCGCCGCGTGCGGCTTCGGGCTTGCATGAATTCACCAGTATCGTGCATCAGATGCGCGATCTATCGGAAACACTTTCTCCGGCAGAACTTACCCGCAAACTGATTGAAAAATCCGGCTTGCTCGCCATGGTACGTGCGCAATGCAAAGATGAAGCCAGTTATTTGCGTCGCAAGGAAAATCTGGAAGAACTCGCGCAATGGTTTGAAGATGCCCGTGGCGGCGGCCCCGGTGAACTCGCCGCACAGCTGGCTTTATTGAGCAACGCCGATCGCGGCGAACCGGGCAATCAGGTGCGCTTGATGAGCCTACATGCCGCGAAAGGGCTGGAATTTCGCGTGGTGTTTCTGGTCGGTTTGGAAGACGGCAATCTTCCGCATGAAAGAAGTATCGAAGAAGGCGGCCTGGAAGAAGAACGCCGCCTGATGTACGTTGGCATCACGCGCGCAAAAGAACGCCTGTATTGCTCGCACAGCGCCGAAATAAAACGCTGGGGCGCGGTCGAGCATTTATTGCCGAGCCGTTTTCTCGATGAAATGCCCGCCGCCGATTGCCTGCGCGATGGCGCCGACCCCGAACGCGACACCGCCGAGAAAAAACAACGCGGCAAAGCGCATATGGATGCGATTGCGGCCTTGCTGGGTAATTAACCGTCACACATACTCTTCATTATTATAAGAACATCCACCAAGGCTATTTTATGAAAACCACCCGTCTTTTTATCGCTTGCTCTCTGGCGCTGATCTTGAGCGCTTGCGAAATGCTGCCAACCAAACCGCAAGTGGCGGATGAAACTCCTGCGGCTGTTATCGCCGAAAATAAAATTCCCGCCCACGATAATTTAAATGCTGTGCTGTGGATGCAAACATCGGTTGAATACAAATTACTGGCCGGGCAAACCTGGCGTTCGGGTTTGGTGCAATTGGATCACGCGATTAAAAGCCCGACTTGGGACGCACTAACACCGGATGAACGCGAAAAACCAGTGAAGGGTTTGCCGATGGCGGTGATTGTTGATATTGATGAAACCGTGCTCGACAACTCGCCTTATCAGGCCCGTTTAATTCGTGATCATGCTGGCTATGATGACGTGAGCTGGAGCGACTGGGTAATGGAAGAAAAAGCCACCGCCATTCCAGGTGCGTTGGAATTTGCGCGTGCGGCAAGTGCACGCGGCATCACGATTTTTTATGTGAGTAATCGCGCGGCGCACTTACAGGCGGCCACCTTGAGTAATCTTCGCAAGCTGGGTTTTCCAATTAAAGACGACAAGCAGTTTTTGGGGCTGGGCTATTTTGTCGATAATTGCGAACAACAAGGTTCGGAAAAAAATTGCCGTCGCATTTCGATCGGTCGTGACTATCGTGTGCTGATGCAATTCGGCGATCAGATCGGCGATATGGTGACAATCTTGGCCAATACCCGCGATGGCCGCGAACAAGCCGTTAAGCCTTATCTGGGCTGGGTAGGTGAGCGTTGGTTCGTGTTGCCAAACCCGAGTTACGGCAGCTGGGAACCAGCCTTGTTCAATAACGAATGGTCGCAGCCTGCGGAAGAAAGGTTGAAGCAAAAGCATGAGGCCTTGAGGTATTGACCCATTCCTGTTGCTTTACGTAGGAGCGAGCTCTGCTCGCG
>JAYSQD010000087.1:0-1414 GCA_043721835.1 Arenimonas sp.
AAGCCATGGCAATCATCACGCGCTGGCTCATTCCGCCTGAAAGCTGATGCGGGAAAGCGCTCAGGCGCTGTTCAGGATCGGTAATACCTACCTGATCTAGAAGTTCCAGCGTACGCAGCTTGCGGGCGGCGCGATCCATGCCCAGATGGACCTTCAGAACTTCGCCAATTTGGAATCCGACGTTGAAGCTGGGGTTAAGCGAGGACATCGGCTCTTGAAAAATCATAGCAATATCGCGGCCAATAATGGTGCGGCGCTGCTTGGGGCTCAGGCTTTGCAGATCCTGCCCGTCGAAGGTCATTGCATCGGCGGAGATGGTGGCTGTCCACGGCAACAGGCCCATAATTGCCAGCATAGCGACCGACTTGCCCGAGCCGGATTCACCGACAATGGCGAGAGTTTCATCGGCATCTACCGAGATATCGACGCCATCAACGGCTTTGAATGCACCGCCGCGCGTGGCAAAGGAGACGGAAAGATTGCGGATATCAAGCAGGGACATGAGACGCGTCCTGTGGCGATACATTGAATAGTCCCTGCATAAGTGTTATGTCAGAGGTACGCAAACAATCAAATTTGCGCGCTGTTAAGAGGTGTATCATGACAAAGCCGATCGTTCCGCTCATTTAATTCGCCTTATTTCAAACCGCCGATGGCGTGCAACAACATCCAAGCCAGTGGTGCGATGATGATTGTTGCCAGCGCAAAAAACAGTGCCAGCCTGATAGCGTAAAAGAATGCGATTTTGCCTTTTTCTATATCAATCTGGCGGGTGATTTCCGGCTTCAATGTGCCAAATACTTTAATTTGAGCGTGGGCGAGAATGAAGATTTGCCGGGTGAAGCTCTTTTTTCGGTTAAGCTCCAGCTCTTTGAACTGGTCGCTGCGTAATTCGCGGATGCATTGTTCCATCAGTTCGCCGGTGTTAAAAAACTCCAGAATATTGCCGGAGAGTGCTGGCGGGAGTGTTTTGAACTCGGCTTTGACCTGCGGCATGATGAAACTCGGGATCGGGATCACCGTAAAAGGTATAAAATCGCATTGGAGCGCCTGAGCATCGGCAAACTTTTGTTCCATATCGCGCCAACGATCGCCTTTGAGATTTTTGTCATAGGCTTGGGCAAGAGACTCAGCCGTGCTTGCCATGTCCAGTTCCATGGCATTGATCAAATCATGCCTTTGCTTCAGGCGGTTGGTTACCGAATCTGACCACGTGATAACCAGCGTACCGAGATAGGAAAGCAGCGTTAGGCCGCCGGTAAGCAGGATGCTTATGCCGCCAACCCCTTGCAGCCAATCCAACAGGTCATTAGGGCTATGCAGGCAGCTATAGTCTTTGGAAAAATAACAACGGAAGGTGTTATAGGCTTCCATGCTCAGCTCCGCCGCATTTTCGGGTCAAGCGCGTCGCGCA
>JAYSQD010000088.1:0-1054 GCA_043721835.1 Arenimonas sp.
CTAACGTTTGAGCTAACCGGCGCGGAACAGATTGAATGGATTTATGCAAGGATTTTGTTGCATAAATACAGGCAAGCTGTGTAGCGTCCGGTTGAGCGAAGGGTTAGGCGTCTCTGCGCTGGTGCGTGGAGTAATTGCAAGTGAGCGCCGCACTTTTGCGGTATTTGAGCCGAGCTTTAGCTTGACTCGCATTTGGAGATTAAGATGACTGATACTAGAAGCAAGAAGGAAGTTCGCCATGACGAATGCGGCGGATTGGCATTCTATTCTTATGCGGGCGGTGGGGAATTTGGCACCATTCCAAGTGCCATTGTTCATGATCTTGAAATGCCGGATGGTTCAAAGCCACCAGTCGGAGAGGTATTGACCTGTGGTGCCTGCGGAAAGGGGTGGTCGAAAATCATCAAGAATTCGATACTTATTATTGTTCGGCAAGGCCAAGAAATGCCAGGCATTCCGCTGGGCGAACACTATGAAAAACGTAGTATCCCGTAGTAGGGAATGCGGCACCGGTTTCTGATGCCTCAATTTTAACAACCGTGTGGGTGTAGGGTGCTAACTGCGAAGGGTTTTCTTCTCGATTTATTTCTGGAGGCTAATCATAAAAATGCGTTTGGTGGCCACCAAGGCCACGCACGACGGCCTCAAGTGATACGTGCCTCCCTTGGTCTGCACGACTTGGGTTGGCGCCGGTACGAGTAAAAAATAAGGTTGCCATGATTTGCCTTTCTTCCTCGGCCGGAGGAACGGTGAAAATTGAGACGCCTAACGTTTGAGCTAACCGGCACTTTGCGGTGGGCCGGGTTTGGCCGAAAATGAAATGATGGCCAAACGCGGACCGCCGCAAAGTGTCCGGTTGAGCGATTGGTTAGCCAGCAGTGCAAGGATGGAAAAGTGCACTACTTTTGTGGCTTTGCGATTGAGGTAATTTGGCAAATTGCTGACCAATGTCTTCGGCGCGAAAAAGCTTGCCGGAGCGTTTTGCCAACCGTAGCGCGAAACTGCACTTTGAACCACCCTATGCGCTTTCATGAATTTCTTTGCCTGAAACCAA
>JAYSQD010000089.1:0-22746 GCA_043721835.1 Arenimonas sp.
AGATGTTGATCCAACTCCGCCTTCAACGCCGCTTCGGTCAACTGTTTAATCAGCGGCGTCAGAATGCCGTCCTTGCCGGTTAAGCCTTTGCCCGACTGCCATTGTTTCAAAGCGATATCAAAATCAAACTTTTCCATAAAGTGTCATTCCTTGGTTTTAACTAGATTACCGAAATGACACAGAATTTCTAACGCTCCCGCCAAAGGATTTTCAGCGAATTGAGTTGACTTGCTTGGCCGAAAGAGCGTGTATAGGGCATGACAATTATTTACACCATCCCCTTTTTAGCACGCTTAAATATCTACTCGGCGCTATCGTTTTTTGCCTTTCAACTCCACGCGCTTCAGCAACGCGTACGAGTCGGCTCCCAACAAATGGCAGACTTCTATAAATTCGATTACGTCCAAGCGACGGTCGTTGTTTTCCGTCTTCGATACAAACGACTGAGGACGGCCCAACTTGTCAGCAAGCTGCTGCTGAGTCATCCCCGCTTCCATTCTAGCTTCCACCAGAAGCTTGATGAGCATCTGATAGGCACCTTCATAAATTGATTTCAAGCAAATAGTCCGGTGATGTAACCGGTCTATTAATTAACCCGAATTTGTAATTATCCCAATGTAGGATATTGTTAAAGCGATGAATTTAAACCTATCTGGCGACAACCCTGAACTCGATGCATTGGCAAAATTAGAGGCGATGGGCTTCAGGAAAGCAGCTGACTGGAAGGCCGAGGCTGGCGCGCTCGAGTGCTCCCTTCAAGAATTGGCCAAAGCACAAAACATTTTGTATGCATTCGTTTCAGGCCGAACCGTTTTGTATATTGGCAAAACAGTTCGTCCACTTCGTCAACGCATGTATGGATACCGACGGCCCCACTCTACACAATCCACAAACATCAAAGGAAACCGACTCATACTTGAGGCATTGTCATCTGGTCTGTCGGTGGCGATATATGCCTTGCCCGATAACGGCTTACTTTATTACGGCGGATTTCATGTAAACCTAGCGGCTGGGTTAGAGGACAGCTTGGTCAACGCTATCAAGCCGCTCTGGAATAAAATGGGTATCTGATAGCTCAGTGAAATAGATTTTTCGATAAATCTTGCAGGTATAAGTAAAACCCGACACCGACAATTGCAATTAAGGTGTAGTAGACGACGCTCACCATTATTTTTTCTTATCTCGAGCAGTGATGCTTTCGCATTGCTCGCAATATTCGTCTCGCTTCAATTGCATGAAGCCACAATGATCACAGGAAATCGTTCGTCTACGTGGCATAGCCACTCCTCCTATTTAATATCGCCAGTTCTAGTCGCACATAGAGAATATTGGACATAGATCTCAAATCCTGAGAATTCCTGCTTACTAAAGATGCCCATCGGATGCCTTGCACATTAAGGCCGCATTCGAATTTGGCCACAGCATTGCACCACAGAGAAATTGGGGAGGATTTCGCCCAAGTAGTTTGCCTAGCGCCAGATAGAGAGAAAAATTTGCTCTCAGATAGCGTGTAGGCTTTTGAATTGTCGGAAGTTATATGAGAAAGGCCCGATAAGGGCCTTTTACACTCGACTCAATGGTGGGTCGTGAAGGATTCGAACCTTCGACCAAAAGATTAAAAGTCTTCTGCTCTACCGACTGAGCTAACGACCCACTTAAATCGAACAGTGCCTGGGCACTCAAATCTGTATTTGCTTTAATGCGCCATGAAAGCGGCGGTGCAAACAAGAGCGCGAATTTTAGGCAAAAGCGGGCTTTAGAGCAAGTAATAATTACTCTAAAACCTGACACCCTTATACATAGCGCTAAACATAACGTGTCGGGTCATTAATTCCGGCTTCTTGAAAGCCCATCGCGCGCAAACGACAGGCATCGCAGCGACCACAAGCACGGCCTTGGTCATCAGCTTGGTAGCACGATACCGTACGGGAAAAATCTACGCCGAGGCGAATGCCTTCACGTGCGATGTCGGACTTGCTCATTGAAATCAATGGCGCGTGAAATCGCAAACCAGCGCCTTCGATACCGGCTTTGGTCGCAAGATTGGCGAGATTTTGAAAGGACGCTAGAAATTCCGGGCGGCAATCGGGGTAGCCGGAATAATCAACGGCATTGATGCCGCAAAAAATATCGTTGGCACCCAATACTTCAGCCCAGCCCAATGCAATTGAAAGCATGATGGTGTTGCGCGCGGGTACGTAAGTGATGGGGATGCCTTCACTTGCTGATTCCGGCACCGCAATATCGGAGGTTAATGCTGAACCTCCGATGCTGCGTAAATCGACCACCACGGTTTTATGCTCGGCGGCACCTTGCGTTTTGGCGAGTTCATTGGCGGCATGGAGTTCCGCGCTATGGCGCTGGCCGTAGCTCACGCTGAGCGCATAGCAAAGAAAGCCCTGCTCTTGCGCGATGGCCATGGTAACGGCCGAGTCCATGCCGCCGGAAACCAATATCACTGCTTTTTTGTGTGTCATTATCTTATTTTACTTGAACTGTTCGGTTCAATTTTAATACAGATTGCAGGGTGGCACTGTCCACCAATGCAATATGTCATCCGATTACAAGCAGATTAGGATGTCCGCAGGGGCGCATGCTTGCTGCGCCCATGGCCTGCGACAATCTGACACAGGGCTCAGCAAGCAGGCGCCCCTACGTTTTGGGTTGCGAAATGAGATGGTGGGCAGTGCCCACCCTACGCTCAACGCCCGGTTTCTTCGCCCCACAATTGTTTGTGCAATTGCATTTGAAAACGCACGGGCAATTTATCAGCCAATAACCATTCGGCTAAATCACGTGGTTTTATTTCGGTGTAGCTGGGCGAAAATAATACTTCGCAGCGATCAGTTATGTGATGTTCGGTCAGCATGGACTTGGCCCACTCGTAATCAACCGGACTGCAAATAACAAATTTAACCTGGTCGTGTTGTGTGAGCAGTGGAATATTTTCGAGACGATTTCGGTGCTGTTCTTTCGAGTCTGGCGTTTTCAAATCCATGACGCGACTCACGCGCGAATCGACTTCACTAATATCAATAGCACCCGAAGTTTCTAGTGAAACTTCATAGCCGGCATCACATAATTTTTTCAATAATAGGATGCAGCGCTTTTGCGATAGTGGCTCACCGCCAGTGACGCAAACATGTCGAGCGCCGTGTTTGGCGACTTCGACGAGTATGTCGTCAATATTCCACCAGTCGCCACCGTAAAAAGAATAGGCGGTATCGCAATACTGGCAACGTAGCGGGCAACCGGTTAAACGTATGAATACAGTTGGCCAACCGACAGTGCGTGCTTCACCCTGCACCGACAAAAAAATTTCCGTCAGTTTAAGACGTTCCTGAGTCGCGACTTCCACAATGTTTATTGCCCAAGATTCATGGCGCGCAATTGGCTTTGTGCAAAGCGGGCGGCGTCACTCATGGGATATAAACGCAGCACTTCATTAAAAGTGTTGCGTGCGCGATCTTTCTGGCCGAGCTGCGCTTGGCAATAACCCAGCTTCAGCATGCCGTCCGGCACTTTGCTGGAATCGGGAAACTTCGACAGCAAGCCCTCAAAGCTTTGCTGTGCAATTTCGTAATTTTGTGTCACGTAATAACTTTCACCGAGCCAATACCAGGCATTCGGTGCCAGCTGCGCCTGCGGGTAGGTGTCAATAAAAGTTTTGAACAAACGTGCCGACTCGACATAATCTTTTTGCTTCAAGGCATCAAAGGCAACCCCGTAAGCGGCCTCTTCGTTTGCCGGGTCACTGGAAAAATTACTATTGCTACCGGCATTGGTCGAGACCGCAGGCTTTATAGCGGGTTTAGTCATTGTCGGCTTGGTTGCTGCCGGCTTCATAGTAGTGTTTGCAGGCGTCGAACTTGTTGTGCCGCCGGTTTCCAATTTGTTGATACGTGAATCCAGATCAATATATTGCACACGATTACGTTCTTTCAGCTGGGTATTATCGTTTTGCAAAGTTTCGACTTGGTCGCGCAGCGCTTTCATTTCGGCTTGCAATTGCGCCAGACGATTAAGCAGTTCGACATTCGCCTGGCCGGCGCCTTGATTTTGCGCTGAAGATTTTTGCTCGAGCGAGGCGACTCGTTCGGCCAAACTTTGCTTTTGCGCCAAAGCACTACTAGTGGCCAGCGAGGCCACAAGTAGTAAACAGACGCGATGTATCGATTGTGGCTTCATTATTATTTGACGCTGTAGCTGATTTCGACACGACGATTTTTAGCCCAGCAATCTTCGGTCGAATCCAGACAAGTTGGGCGTTCTTCACCCAGGCTGGTGACAGTAATTTGCGAAGCCGAACCACCGCTGCCTTGCACTGCTGCCGATACCGCATTGCCACGACGCTCACCGAGCGCAATATTGTATTCGCGAGTACCGCGTTCGTCGGCATTGCCTTCCAATGTCATACGAGCACTTGGGCGATCGCGTAAATATTTGGCATGACAGGCAATAGCCGCTTGGAATTCTGCATTCAAGCTATCTTGATCAAAATCAAAATACACCACTCGTTGACGCAAGCAAGCATCGGTATCCAAATCACCGGGGCCATAAACGCCGTCGCCCGTCATCGGATTGGTGGTCGCGCCGGTATCGGTATTGGAATTATTGTTGCTGTTGTTGCTGGTGTCTTCAGGCTTCACTTTTTTGGTGCAAGCAACTAAAGCCAAACAAACAGCCAGTGCTACTAAAACGCGGGCGGTGGTTTTCATACTAAATCCCCTTTCGGACAATGGTGGTGACGTTATGGAATGATATTCAGTTTACGGGTCTTTATGTCACTTTTGCCTGAACGGACCCCAAGCAGGTTCACGGACATCGCCATCGGCCAACACGATGCGTTGACGCACCCGACCGTCAGCAGAAACCGCATACAGCACTCCCCGGCGGCCTTCTTTATTAGCATAAAGCAACATGCTGGCATTGGGAGCAAAGCTGGGCGATTCGTCCAGATTGCCCGGCGACAAAGACTGCCAGCTGCCTGATGCCACGTCTAAAATGCTTACTCGATAAACGCTACCCTTGCCCTGAGCCGAAGCAATGCGCTTGCCATCGTAGGACACACTGGCTTTGGCGTTTGAATCGCCAGCAAAACTTAAACGCCGCGGCTCGCCGCCATTGGCCGATACCTGATAGAGCTGCGGACGACCGCCGCGATCGGAAGTAAATACCAAAGACTGCCCGTCAGCCGACCACACTGCTTCGGTATCAATCGAATAATGGTTGGTCACTTGGGTCAGGGCGCGACTAGCCAGGTCCATGATGTAAATTTCCGGATTACCTGATTTCGACAATGTCATCGCCATACGGCGACCATCGGGCGAAAACGCGGGCGCGCCATTAATGCCCTTGAAGCTGGCAATGACCTCGCGAGCGCCGGTATTGAGCTCTTGCACATAGATGGTGGAATTGCCGCGCTCAAAACTCACATAAGCCAATTTGCGACCATCGGGACTCCAGGCCGGCGACAGCAAGGGTTCGGAATAGGTCACGACGGTTTGTGGATTCAAGCCGTCGGAATCGGCCACCATCAGTGAATATTTAATATTTTTACCGACACCATTGGCCGTGACATAGGCAATACGCGTCCAGAAGGCACCGCGCACACCGAGAATTTTTTCGTATATTTGGTCGGCAATTTGATGCGAAACATCTCGCAGGCCTTTAGCGCGACTGGTCAATGACAGGCCCAACATGCGCTCCTGTTTTGCAACATCGTAGAGTTCGTATTCAATACGAAAGCTGCCCTGCGCATCGTCGAGCACGCGGCCAACCACCAGAAAATCCTGTTTTGCCAAACGCCAATCATTAAAACGCACTTCGCTACCACGCGTAGGCTTGGCGATTAAACTCGCTTCGGGCATGGAGCGAAATTGACCGGATCGATTCAAATCCGCCCGGATCACATCGGCTACCTGCACTTCCGGTGCTGTTAGGTTTCCTTGATAAGCCATGGGCACCACGGCAATCGGTAATGAGCCTTCATTGCCCGAAATAATGCCGAGATCGAGAACTTGTGCCGATAAAGGTGCTGCCAGAAAAAAGCAGAGACACATCAGGCCTTGGAAGAAATTTTTCATAGGGTTTATTTCTCGCATTGCTCAGTGGGATAACAGAATGTAAAAATTTGTTTGCGTTGCCAGACTTCTTCAAATCCATCGGTAGGCATGGTCGTACCATGCACTGCTCGCTCGGCGAATTCCCTTCCTTCCGGAGAATAGGGACAATTTCTGAAAGTTACGTCAATAACATCGCCGAATTTTGTCTGGGTAAATTCTACCTGACAGCGCTCCAGTGGCTGGGCACCATTTTGCCGCCAATTATTTTGTATGGCGGACTTAATCGCGGCAATATAGCGTGCCAGTAAATCATTATTAGCGTTCGGATTACCTCTTGTCGCCTGCGGCGGACCCGGAGGTGCACGCACAGGCTCGGATTGATTTGCATCCTGCAATTGCTGCAAACGCTGGTCTTCCATTCGAGTGCGGGTTGCTGCGGATTTTTGCGCCAAACGTATAGCTTCTAACTGTGCAAGCTGTTGTTCGCGCAGACGTTGCTTGCGCTCTGCCATATCCTGTTTTTCGACATCATCGGTTAAATCAATCTGCGCCTGACGCCTGCGTTCTTCACGCTCGGCCACAATTTTTTCTTCGGTTTGTTCAATCGCCAGTTTATTGATGCGTTGTTGATCTTCGCTGTCTGGGTTTATCACCGGCGCCTGTGCTTGCATTTGCTGCGGCGTTTCCGATGTTTGTGGGCTGGGCTCTGGTTTTGGTTGAATCGCTTGTGCAGGTTTGGGTGGAGGTGCCGCTTCGGATTCACGAATGGATTTTTGCGCGCGTTTAATATCTGCGGCACTGATCATGACGCTCGCTACCACCGGCTCGCCTTTTGATTCGGGCATTACCGCCGTACTGGATAACAAACCGCTCAAAAAAAATACCAGCAACAACGCAGCGTGCAAAGCCACTGCAATAATGAAACCGATAAAGGTGTCATTGCTACGTTGCATTATTTGGATTTCTCCGGCGCACTCATAATACCCACTCGTGCTACTTTCGCCTGTTGTAATAGCACCATGGCGTCATAGACTTTGCTATAGCTAGCGTCTCTGTCGCCGGCCACAAACACCGTTAAATCTTTATTGGTTTGCGTAAGCTGTTCAACCCGTGCAACCAGTGTTGCCGCATTGACTGGCTCACCGTCGCTGTCGCCGATTTTAATTTTGTAATCGCCATTGACATTGACCGAAACAATGATTGGTTTTTTATCGGTGTTAATGGCTTTTGCATTGGAATCGGGCAGATCAACATCGACACCTAAATTTAACAGTGGTGCGGTTGCCATAAAAATAATCAACAACACCAACATCACATCGATATAAGGCACGACATTGATTTCGGCCTTTAGCTTGTGACGTTTTCGGTGGCGGGTGGAAAATGCGGTGCTCATGCTGAGTTCCTTAACGGCTCAAGGAAAATAAGGGGGTTAATGGCAGATCTGTCGCGCCCAGAAGGCGCTCCTACCTTAATCAACATGCGTTTGTCTTTGCAGGATGGACGAAAACTCTTCGGCAAAACTTTCATAGCGAACACTTAGGCGTTCAACACGAGTGGCATAACGGTTATAGGCCCAGACCGCAGGAATGGCGACAAATAAACCGATCGCCGTTGCCAACAGTGCTTCGGAAATACCTGGTGCTACTGCGTCAATCGTATTTTGTTTGTTCACTACAATGCCGTGGAAAGTCACCATAATGCCGAATACAGTACCTACCAAACCAACGTATGGTGCAGTAGAACCGACGTTTGCAAGCATTTCCAGATTATGTTCCAGCGCATCGACTTCACGTGCAAGCGTTGCACGCATGGCGCGTTGGGCGCCTTCGAGTTGTACGCGGGCATCGACACTTTTCTTTTGGCGTAAACGGGAAAATTCGCGGAAGCCCGATTCAAAAATCGCTTCAAGACCGGACACATCATGATTGCGATCAGTGGCTTCGCGATACAGTTGCGTCAACTCGGCACCAGACCAAAAGCGGCCTTCAAAATCATCGGCCGATTTATTGGCGCGTGCATACACTCGCATCTTGGAAAAAATAATGACCCAGCTAAAGACCGAAGCAATCGCCAATAAGCCAATGATTATTTGTACGGGTAAGCTGGCATGGACGATTAATTCCCAGTAATTCAAACCCGGGCTCGGCGCTATTGCTGCCGCCGCCGCTTGCAAAGGCTCGGCCGGCAATGCCTGGCTCGGTGCGACTGCAAGCTGCAAAATTACGTTCATCAAACTCATACACTCTCCTGCTTTTCTAATTTGTTCATCTATTTTTATTGCGCATTTTTCAACGCGTTATTGACATCAGTCGGCAAACCGCAAGGCTTGAAACTACTGGCACGAAGACAGGCAATTTTTATCACGGCCTTGCTCAGACAATCAGACCCACGCCACAGTTCCTGACGTACCAAAAAACTGGCGCGTCCGATTTCCTCAATATCCACCGTCGCGGAAAGCGCGTCCTCAATACGAGCGGGCCGTAAAATATCCAGATACGCATCCTTAACCACGAGCAGCACATCGTTTTCTTGTCGCAAATCCGTTTGCGAGATACCGGTGCTACGCAGCCACTCGGTACGAGCTCGCTCAAAAAAATGCAGGTAGCGTGCGTGATATACCACGCCACCCGCATCGGTATCTTCCCAGTACACTCTTATAGGCCAGCTGAACGCGCTGTTTGGCATTGCAGCACTCACTCGGCGTCGGGCTCAATAGCGGCTAAATCCGAGGCCGGACGCCGGGGCGCCTTCAAACCTAAATGGGTATAGGCCTTATGGGTCGCCATGCGGCCGCGCGCGGTACGGATAATAAAACCTTGCTGAATCAGAAAGGGTTCGATGACATCTTCCAAAGTACCGCGTTCTTCCGACAAGGCCGCCGCCAAAGACTCGATACCGACCGGACCACCATCAAAATTGTCGATGATCAAACGCAGCATTGTGCGATCAATTTCATCGAAGCCTTCTGGATCGACTTTCAGCATTTGCATAGCGGCTTGGGCGATGGCTGCATCAATATGGCCATTACCTTTTACTTGTGCGTAATCGCGTACGCGGCGCAGCAAACGGTTGGCAATACGCGGGGTGCCACGCGAGCGACATGCGATTTGCGCAGCACCTTCGGCATCGCAATCAATATTCAAAATAGTGGCCGAACGCCGCACAATTCTGGTGAGTTCTTCATTGGTATAAAACGCGAGGCGCTGCACAATGCCGAAACGATCACGCAATGGCCCGGTAAGCAAACCGGCGCGCGTGGTCGCGCCAATCAGGGTGAATGGCGGCAAATCTAATTTAATTGAACGCGCAGCAGGACCTTCACCAATCATGATGTCGATCTGGAAATCTTCCATCGCCGGATACAGCACTTCTTCAACGACTGGCGACAGACGATGAATTTCGTCGATAAATAAAACATCGTGCGGCTGCAAGTTGGTAAGCAATGCCGCCAAGTCACCAGCACGTTCAATCACCGGGCCGGAAGTTGAACGAATATTGACGCCCATTTCATTGGCGATGACATGGCTCAAGGTAGTTTTGCCCAAGCCCGGCGGTCCGAAAATCAAAACATGATCGAGCGAATCACCGCGACGTTTTGAAGCTTCGATAAAAATTTTCATCTGCTCGCGCACCGCTTCCTGACCCAAATATTCATCCAGTTTTTTCGGACGAATACTGGCTTCGGCGATATCGTCTTCGCGGGTGGCTGAGGTGGAGATAACGCGATCGTTCATAGGGGAAAGCCAGGACCCGGGACTCGGGACTCGGGACTCGAAAAGCGGAGATCGAGCGAATTGGAGGAATAAATGGTTTGTAGCATGGCAAGCAAAGAACCCATTCTTTTTTTCTGAAGAAGAAAATGGCTTTTTATGAAAATCAAAAAGTAGTTAGAAATACTTATCGATAATTTTTCGTTGAAGCTGCCGATTGCATCGAAACCCGAGTCCCGAGTCCCGAATCCCGAGTCCCGCTTTAAAAAAGAGCACCGAGCCCCGAGTCCCAAGCCCTGTTTTTTTAAATAAACTTCCATCAAATCACTACCTGCGTACCTAGTTCGACTAAACGATTTCCGGGGATACCGAAGAACTCGGTTGCCGAGGTCGCATTACGCGACATGACCAGGAATAATTTATCGCGCCACAAGGCCATACCTTGATCAGCGTTGGCGGTGAGTGCTTCACGACTCGCGAAGAAAGTGGTGTCCATCGGGTCAAACGGTGGACCAGGAATTGACCAACGCTTCAAGGCAATCGGCACGTTCGGATCTTCCATATAACCATAGCGCAAAGTTAATCTTGCGAATCCGTGACCTAAATCGGTGTGGGCTACACGCTCGCTATCGTCTGCGCGCGGCACGCTCAAGGTCTCAACTGCGAGAAAAACATTGCGCTCATGCAGCACTTTATTGTGTTTCAAATTATGCAGCAAAGCGGGCGGCATATAGTCATTGGACGGTGTCATAAAAATCGCAGTGCCACTCACCCTAACAGGTGGATCAACCATGACACTTTGCACGAAATGTTCGATACGTAAACTATCGCGATTAACTTGTTCGCGCACTAAATCGCGACCGCGGCGCCAGGTACGCATAATCGTGAATACAATAACTGTAATTGCAAACGGCACCCAGGCACCGTGAAAAAACTTGACCGCATTAGCGCTGAACAAAGCGCTGTCGATAATGAAGTAAATCCCACCGACAACAAAAATTGCCCAGCTTGGCCAACCCCAACGCGAGGACGCCAGAATCATTAACAACACCGTATCGATCAACATCGCGCCAGTTACCGACACGCCATAGGCCGCCGCTAAATTGCTCGAGCTGCCAAACGAAACCACCAAAATCATCACCACTACCAGCAAGATCCGATTCACCCAAGGCACATAGACCTGACCGATAGTTTCATCGGAAGTGTGGATAAGCTGCAAGCGCGGTAAATAACCCAATTGCACGGCCTGCCTTGCCAAGGAAAATGCCCCCGAAATAACCGCTTGCGAGGCAATCACTGTGGCGAGCATCGCCAGGCCAATGGCGGGATACAGCAAAACATCCGGCACCATGTAATAGAAAGGATTGGCGACGGCCGCAGGATTAGCCAAGACCAGAGCGCCCTGACCAAAATAATTAAGCAGCAAGCACGGCATGACGAACCCGAGCCAGGCGTAGCGAATAGGAATACGACCGAAATGCCCCATGTCGGCATACAGGGCTTCGCCGCCAGTTACTGCCAGCACCACCGCTCCGAGTGCAAGCCAGGCGGTAACACCATGTTCAATAAAAAAATTGACCGCGTAATGCGGACTCAAAGCAGCAAGAATGCTCGGATTTTTAATGATTTGCATGAAGCCCAAAACGGCCAACACAATAAACCAAAGAATCATCACCGGACCAAAAATCTTGCCGACTTTTTCAGTGCCGCTACGTTGGACGGCAAACAATACTAAAAGCACGGCAATAGACATCGGAACTACATAGGGTTTGAACGCGGGCGTCGCCACTTCCAAACCTTCAGCGGCCGATAACACCGACATCGCCGGGGTAATAACGGCATCGCCAAAAAATAATGCGGTGCCTAAAATACTTAAGATGCCAACGGTATAAGTCAGCGGCGAAGCAATCGGTATGCTGCGTTTTACGACCGTCATCAAGGCGAGAATTCCGCCCTCGCCTCTATTATCGGCGCGCATCACCACCATCACGTACTTGATGGTGACAATCAGCAACATCGCCCAAAATACCAGGCTCAAAATACCATAAACATTGCCCTTATCGAGATGCAGACCATAGGCATGGCCGAAAGCTTCTTTCAGGGTGTATAGCGGGCTGGTACCAATATCACCAAATACCACACCAATGGCACCCATAATAAGCGGTACTAATTTTTTTGAGCCGTGCCCATCTTCAGCTTGTGACATTGATTTTTTCCAGGCAGCTTAGCTACGAAGTGCGGATTTTAACGCTTTTCGGATGATATCTTCCGCCGAATCGCCGGTTTCCGCGATTTTGACCATTTTGCTGATTTCTGCCGGCTTGTAACCTAACTGCTGCAAGGCAATGCTTGCCTCACTGACAGGATCAGCGGGGACGTCTTTTCCGCCCGAAAATAACAGGGATCCACTAATTAAATCGGCTGCGCGGTCGCGTAATTCCACCACAATGCGCTCGGCGGTTTTCTTGCCAATGCCCGGAATTCGACATAAAGCCGTCACATCGCCACTTTGCACCAAACGGGCAAATTCATCGACGCTAGAACCGGACAAAATGGCCAAAGCAATTTTTGCGCCGATGCCCGACACTTTTTGTACTTCACGAAATAATCGGCGATCGTGTTCGCGCATAAAACCATAGAGCGCAACCGAATCTTCTTTCACCGCGTAATGGGTGAATAAAGAAACCTCACGGCCCAACTCGGGCAAATCATAAATAGTGGACATGGGCGCTTCCAATTCATAGCCCACGCCATTTACATCGATCACCAACCAGGGTGGCTGTTTGTGGATGAGAATTCCTTTCAGACGACCAATCATAGAGCACCTGCCAATTCGATTTCATGTCTGATTAAAACCATCCCACAGCACCCGCTGCTCAATACTTCTGTCAGCATCGCTTGAAATGCATGTGATACGAAACTCTTTCGAGTCCCGAATCCCGAGTCCCGAGTCCCGACTTTACCAATCATTTACGTCTCCATAATTGCTGCGCAGTAACACCGGTGCGTTTAAGTGCTGCGCGTAAATGCGCATGCGTCAATGCAACCCCTAGGGCGTCGGCCGCATCGGCCTGCAATTTTCCCTGCAAGTTCAGCATTACGCCAACCATATGCTGGACCTGGACTTTATCCGCCCCACCCTTGCCGACCACAGCCAGTTTGATTTCCTTCGCTGCGTACTCGTGCACGGGCAAATCACGCATTACGGCGGCGCACATCGCAGCTCCGCGAGCCTGACCAAGCTTCAATGCAGAATCGGGATTTTTCGCCATAAATACTTTTTCGATAGCGACTTCTTCGGGTTTGTATTTTTCGATGATCGCACCAAGTTCATCGAGCAGTATCTTGAGCCGTTTCGGAAAATCCTCCGCACCCAGCAAAATAATCGGCGCATGAAATACATGCACACAACGACCGGTAGCATCGGAATCAATAATGCCAACGCCCGTGCGTTGCGAGCCTGGGTCGATGCCCAAAATTCTAACGGGGCTAGAGGCTGGGGACTTGGGGCTAGGGAACATATGGCGCTACTGAAACCTTCTAGCAAATATTACACAGGATCGGTCTGCTATTCGGAATAAAAAAACTCTGAGAATACTTATCGCTAACCACGCGGCACCCAGTAGTAAAAAAAAATGCACTTTCAAAGCAGAAAACACATGGCAATGTTGAGCTAAGAGCCCCCAATCCCTAGCCCCCAGCCCCGCCCTAAGAATAAGCATCTTCACCCAACTCTGCATTCGAATAAACATTCTGTGCATCGTCCAGGTCTTCGAGCATATTAATTAGTTTGACGACTTGTTTGGCGGTATCGCCTTCAACGGCAATATTGTTGTCGGCGCGCATGGTGACTTCGGCTTCGATGTATTTAAGTGATGCTGCATCCATTGCAGTTTTTACGGCTTCAAAATTTTCCGGTGCGGTGATGACATCGATATAGCCATCTTCCGGGTAGGCAACAACATCGTCGGCGCCGGCATCAATCGCGATTTCGGTAATTTTATCTTCGTCGCTACCGGGCTCAAACGTAATCACGCCAAGTTTTTTGAACATGAAAGCGACCGAACCTTCAGTACCCATATTGCCGCCACATTTGCTAAACGCATGCCGCACTTCGGCAACGGTTCGCAATTTATTTTCGGTCAAACAATCGACCAAAACGGCAATGCCGCCGGGAGCGTAGCCTTCATAACGAATTTCTTCGTAATTGATTCCATCCAGTTCGCCAGTGGCTTTCTTGATCGCGCGTTCAATCACGTCCTTGCTCATATTCATGGCGAGTGATTTATCCATTGCCAAACGCAAACGTGCATTACTTTTCGGATCACCACCACCGTTACGTGCGGCAACCCCGATTTCGCGAATTAGCTTGGTAAAAATCTGACCGCGCTTGGCGTCTTGCACGCCCTTGCGACCTGCGATGGATGGCCCTCTGCCCATACTGAAATATCCGTCTTGATTTAGCGGTGAATTATAACCTGCATTGCCCCAGCAATGATCACACTGTAATTCGTAGGAGGCCGCTTGCGGGCGACGTCGCGCCCAAGGGCCCTCCTACACCAAGATATATTTACGCCGCATGATTAGAGTTCGAAATGTCCGTCTTGAAGAAAGTTGGCGGTGTGTTCGGCCACTTCTTTCGAGAACACCAGGCCGGTATGTGATACCGGCACGACCAAGTGTTCACGCAGACCGGGAATTCGGGTTTCCCAGACAGCTACGGTGCCGTCGTGCAGGCCATCGAATTTTCTGACAATTTGACCCAAGCCGCGGCCTTTGGCACCGGCAATCATGCCGACTTCGCGATCTTCGGGAACCTGCACCAAACCACCGCGTAATAAAGGCCCGCTTTTACCGGTCATAAAACTCAAATGCTTTTCATGCAATACGCGTGCCGTGGCACTGCCTGCCAAAGGTGAACCCAAACAAACTACACGACCGGGCGGTAATTTTTGATATCGATTCAAGGTTTCAACTGCCATCAAGCCACCAAGACTATGGCCGACCAAATGCACCGGACTATTACCGAAGCTATAAAGCTTCATGGCCAGTTTTTCCATTGATTTAGAAGGCGTACGAAACAAACTCGCGTAATCGAAACGAATGGGCTCGAAGCCACGCGCACGCAAGCGGCTCGATAGCATAAGCAAGGCGGGGCTGCGCATCCATACGCCATGTAGCAACACTACCGGTTCTGCCACGCGCTGCTTTCCCCTTTCCTTTAATGAATTTTACGTAGGAGCGGTGTGAGCCGCGACAAGACGAACATTGTCGCAGAGCTTTCGCGGCTTACACCGCTCCTACGCCGCTCCTAGGTTTATATCTTATTTTGGTTCGCGCACTTTGACATGTAATTCGGCCAATTGCTTGTCCGGTATTTGCGATGGCGCACTCGTGAGCAGGCATTGCGCTGATGAGGTTTTCGGAAACGCAATCACGTCACGAATGGATTCGGTGCCTGCCATCAGAGCCGCAACGCGATCAATACCAAACGCTATGCCGCCGTGCGGCGGTGCGCCGTATTTCAGGGCTTCAAGCAGGAAGCCGAATTTGGTTTGCGCTTCTTCTTTCGAAATACCGAGCAAATCAAACACCGTACTTTGCATGTCGGAACGATGAATACGCACCGAGCCGCCGCCAATTTCGTTGCCGTTCAAGACCATGTCGTAACCGCGACTCACGGCGGTTTTGGCATTGGCGATCAAGTCATTCACGTCATCGACTTTTGGCGCAGTAAATGGATGATGGAGTGCGGCGTAGCGTTTTTCGTCTTCGTCCCATTCAAACATCGGGAAATCGGTGACCCATAATGGCGCCCAAACATCTTTGACTTGTTTCAAATCTTTTGCCACTTTCAAACGCAATGCACCCATGAAATCGCAAACGGTTTTCCAGGCGCCAGCGCCGAAGAAAATAATATCGCCGGACTGCGCCTGAGTGCTCGAGAGAATATTTTGCAGTGTTGCATCATCAAGAAATTTTGAGATTGGTGAATTCACTCCTTCGCGTCCCTTGCTTACATCTTCAACTTTCATGTAAGCCAAACCTTTCGCGCCATATTTCGCACAATACACGCCAAGATCATCGATTTGTTTGCGTGACAAAGTTGCGCCGCCTGGCACGCGTAAAGCGGCTACGCGGCCTTCTTCGTGATTGGCCCAATCGGTGAATACTTTGAATTCGCAATTCTTGACGAGCTCGGCAATATCGACTAATTCCAGATCAATGCGCAGATCAGGCTTGTCCGAACCATAGCGGCGCATGGTTTCGGCGTAAGTCATGCGCGGGAACGGTGTTTCCAATTCAACGTCCTGCACTTCCTTGAAAACCTGACGAATCATGTCTTCAACGAAATCCTGGATATCGCGTTCGGTGATGAAGGCGAATTCCATGTCGAGCTGGGTAAATTCCGGCTGACGATCAGCACGCAAATCTTCGTCGCGAAAACAACGGGCGATTTGATAATAACGATCCATGCCGGCCATCATCAGCAATTGTTTGAATAATTGTGGCGATTGCGGCAAGGCAAAAAATTCACCGGCATGCACGCGGCTCGGCACCAAATAATCGCGAGCACCTTCCGGCGTTGCCTTGGTCAAGATCGGTGTTTCAATATCCTGAAAACCACGGGCATCCAGAAAACGACGCAACGCTTGCACAAGGGCAATCCGCTTACGCATCATTTTTTGCATTTCCGGACGGCGCAGATCGAGATAGCGATAGCGCAGGCGAATATCTTCGCCGGGGTTTTCATGGTTGTAGAACGGCAATGGGTCGGATTTATTTAGAATCTCGATTTTTTCAGCGACCACTTCTACTTGGCCAGTCTTGATTTTGTCATTGACCGAATGACGCGCGCGTACGGTACCGGTCACTCGCAGGCAATATTCGTAGCCGACTTCTGCGGCGGTTGCAAACGCTGGGTTGCCGGGCTCGGCCACCACTTGCACGATGCCTTCATGGTCGCGCAGGTCAATAAAGCAGACGCCGCCTAAATTACGGGCGACATCAGCCCAGCCGCATAAAGTGACCGACTGACCGAGCAAGGCCTCTGTGACAAGACCGCAAAAATGGCTACGCATGTGGCTCTCCGAGCTAGAACGGCTAAATAAGCCCGCTATTTTGCCAGAACTTATGGCGTACTCGGCGTTTTGCTGCAATTAAGTTAGCTGAGCGCTACCCAAATGGGGCTTGGAAGATCTGCGGTGGCGGCCAGACGGCTTAAATTGATTTTGTTAGGCTATCGACAAATGCTCGATCTAAACACGCTTGGAAAACGGCAAGGGCGAGCATGCGAGGTCATCGACATCAAGTTTCAGGCAATACCGGCACTTTGATTATCAAACTTAAACAGGACAACACTATGTACAGATTATTATTGCTTTGTAGTTTATTGCTACCTGCATTCGCCCTGCCCTCAACTGTTTATGCACAAGGCAGCACCAAGTCTTATGCGCCAGAGAATTTAGGTCAATTGTCTTATTCAGAACGAGTACGTGTGCTTGAAAACGAATATTACGAACAGTCCGGTGGCCGTAATCTTCCTGATGATCAGCTGGAATTTTACCTAGACTCCATTGGGTCAGGCTGGAGTTTTAGTCGCATCAAGCAAGATATGGCGACATCATTAGGTGGCAACAACCAAGGCAACTGGAACCCCGGCGGCGACTGGTCGCCCAGTAATGTGATTTGTTCGAGTGTGAAAAATAGATACACCGAATGCCGCACACCCTTCAACGGCCGTGCGGTAGTTGCGCAGCAGCTTTCAAAGACACGCTGCCAGGAAGGCGCCAATTGGGGCCAACGTCAGGGCATGATTTGGGTTAACAAAGGTTGTCGTGCGCGCTTCGGCGAAACCAATGGCGGTGGTGGGTGGGACAATGGCGGCGGCAATTGGGACAATGGCAATAATAATGGCGGCGCCAGTAACCGCGTCACCTGCGAGAGCACCAGCAATAAATTCCGCGAGTGCGCTACTAACTTCCGTGGCCCTCCTCAGCTTTATCGCAAGTTTTCTAAAACGAGTTGTGACGAAGGTCGCGATTGGGGCTACCGCACAGGCACAGTCTGGGTGCGTAATGGCTGTCGTGCAGAGTTTTACGATAGTTATGGCAATGGTAATAACTGGGATAACGGGGATGGTAACAACTGGGATAACGGTAATGGTAACAACTGGAGTAATAACAATTACTCAGTCACCTGTGCTGGCGATGGCAGCAATTACAGAACCTGCGCCTGGGACCCACGTTATGGCACGCCGCGTTTAATTCAACAAATATCGAGAGCCTCCTGTGTAGCTGGCCGCACCTGGGGTTATGACAGTCATGGTTTGTGGGTAAGCAATGGTTGCCGTGCTCGTTTCGGAACTCGATAGGTAATAGTTAATCGACAATTAATTTATAGTTTGAAAAGCCCCGATCCTCCGGGGCTTTTTTTTGAGCTGCCAATGTAGTAGGCCGGCATTGAGTGTGCTGGCGAACAGACTTCAAAGTCATGCGCTGCCAATCTGTTGCCACTTTAGCAACACTCAGGAGAAGCCCCATGTCCAGGTTTATAATCGCCGCCTTATTATCGATGGGCAGCTTGCTGAGCATCGCGCCAGCTGCGGCACAAAACGATACTCGTGAAAAAATCCAAATGATTGAGCAGGAATATTCGCGTCAAAATAATGGCCAGAGCATTTCAGATAATCAGCTTGAATATTATATTGACCAAAGCAATGCAGGCTGGTCGATGAGCCAAATCAGTGAAGATATGAGCAACTCACAGCGCCAAAATCAAAATAATGATAACAACTGGCATCCACGCGAAGGCTGGGTTGCTCGTGAAGTAATTTGTAGCAGCGTTAATAGTCAATACACCGAATGTGCCGCGCCATTCCGCGGCACAGCGGTAATCACTCAGCAAATTTCACAATCTGCCTGTATCCAAGGACAAACCTGGGGCAACAAACCTGGCGCTATTTGGGTAACCCGTGGTTGCCGTGCGCGCTTCGGTATTGTTCCTGCATCATCGGGTAATAATCCCAATTACCCTGACAATCGCGAGTTTGTAACTTGCCAAAGTAATCGTGGTCGTTATCGTGAATGCAACACCGGTTTTCGCGGTCGCGTAGTGTTGTTCAGAAGACTTAATAACAGTGCTGTCTGTACTTCAGGTCGTAGTTGGGGTCAACGCGAAGGCGTAGTTTGGGTAAGCCGTGGTTGCCGTGCGCAATTTGCATCGGTCGGTCGTCCGGGTCGCGGCGATGATAATAACTGGAACAATGGCAATAACGGAAACAATGGTAATTGGAACCGCGATAATAATTATTCAGTCACTTGTTCAAGCCAAAGCGACGCCATGACACGTTGCGATTGGGATTCACGTTATGGCAGTCCACGTTTGGTACAGCAGCTCTCTACTACCACTTGTGTCAACGGCCGCAACTGGGGCTATGACAGTAACCGTAGTTTGTGGGTAAACAGCGGTTGCCGCGCTCGTTTCGCTGCACAATAATTTAAATACAATAATGAAAAAGCCCCGATAATTCGGGGCTTTTTTTATGGCTTAGGGGTGCCGCTCGATGCTGGAGTAGCGGGTTTTGTTTCCACTTTAGCCTGGGGCGCTGATTCGGTTTTTGATGCTGTATTGGTTTCGGTTTTTACTTCGGCCTTTACTTCGGGTTTTGAGTCCGATTTTGATTCTGATTTTGTGTCGCTGCTATCGGCAAGATTACGTTTTTTGTCACCGTCTTTCTTGAAATCAGTTTCGTACCAGCCTGAACCTGCCAAACGAAATTGTGGCGCGGTTAATTGCCGACGCAAAGTCTCTTTCTCGCACATTGGGCAATGGGTTGGATCGGTATCCGATAATTTTTGCAGGCGATCAAATTGATGGCCGCAACTTTCACATTCAAAACCGTAGATGGGCATAACAAATCCTTGAAAATCCTTTTTACAGCAAACAAATTCGTCGTCCCGATGACAATCGGGATCCAGTAACTTCTACGAAGCCATTAATACACGCTACGTATTGTGTTTCTGGGCCCCGGCTTCCGCAGGAGTGACGCACTATACTTTTTTCACAAAATTAAAACTTCGTCTCCCCGATGACTATCGGGATCCAGAAACTTCTACGAAGCTATAAATACACGCTACGTTGTTTGCTTCTGGGCCCCGGCCTGCGCCGGGGTGACGGATTATTTTATTAACTACACCGCTTCCAACTGCTCGTAGATCTCCAGCCACTCGGCTTCCAGCGTTTCAATATTTTTAATCACGCTGTCTTGCTTTGTGGATAATGCAGGTAGTTCTTTAATTTTAGTGCGGCAAAATTCTTCGTCGGAAAACTGGTTTTCAATCTGCAGTTTCTCGGCTTTATATTTTTCCAATTCGGTTTCAATGGTTTGAAAACGTTTACGCAAGCCGCGCATTTCATTATCGGTGCGGAGTGGACTCGATTTAAGGCTTTTATCGGGCTTGGAAGTTTTAGCATCGCTGGTTTTATTGCCGCGTGCGCGCAACCACGCGGCGTATTCATCCAGATCACCTTCAAAGGCTTCCACTTTACCGTCTGCAACACGCCAGAAGGTATCGCACACCAGGCCAATTAAATGCCGATCATGCGAGACCATCACAATGGCGCCTTCAAATTCAGACAATGCTTCGGCAAGGGCTTCACGCATTTCCAAATCAAGATGGTTGGTCGGTTCATCGAGCAACATCACATTCGGTTTGTTGTAGGCAATAATCGCCAAAGCCAAACGCGCGCGCTCACCACCAGAAAAGCCATCGACTGGTTCAAATGCCCGGTCACCGGCAAAATTCCAGGTACCTAAATAATTTCGCAGTACTTGCTCACCGGCTTCCGGCGCGACTTCGCGCAAATGCCAAAGGGGGCTTTGGCCTTCATGCAAACTTTCAACAGTGTGCTGCGCGAAGTAGCCAATTTTCAAATCCGGATGCGCCATGCGCTCGCCTTCGAGCAAAGGCAATTCACCCACTAAGGTTTTTACCAAGGTGGATTTACCCGCGCCGTTCGGACCTAACAAGGCCACTCGGTCGCCGGCTTCCAAACCAAAGCCCACATTTTCAAGAATGCGAATACTGCCGTAACCGGCATCGGTATGATTCAAACGCAATAAGGAATGCGGCAGTTTTAACGGCTCTGGAAAACTGATTTTGAAGCCACGCTCGGCCCGCACTGCTTCAGTACCCGCCATTTTTTCAAGGCGCTTCATGCGCGATTGCGCCTGTTTGGCCTTGCTGGCCTGCGCTTTGAAACGATCAATAAAGCTTTGTAAATGTGCGCGCTCTACCTGTTCTTTTTCAAAGGTAATTTGTTGTAAACGTAATTGTTCGGAGCGCTGGCGTTCGAACGCGGTGTAGCCACCGACATAAAGTTTTGCCCGGCCATCGTGTAAATGCAAAGTATGCGTACACACTTCATCCAGAAATTCACGGTCATGCGAAATCACCAACAAGGTGCCCTGATATTTCAGCAACCATTGTTCCATCCACAGTACAGCGTCTAAATCCAGATGGTTGGTGGGTTCGTCGAGCAGCAATAAATCCGATGGGCACATCAGGGCTCGCGCCACATTCAAACGTACGCGCCAACCGCCGGAGAAATCCGACACCGCCTGCTCATGTGCTTCGGGCGGAAAGCCCAAGCCATGCAATAAACGTCCCGCTCGCGCGGTGGCATCGTAGCCATTAATTTCAGAAAGTTTTTGATGCGCAGCGGCAACGGCATCCCAATCTTCGCGCTGCATGGCGGCGGCTTCGGCCCGGATTACCGAGGCCACTTCTTCATCGCCACCGAGTACAAAATCAATCGCGGGATCAGGAATCGACGGCGTTTCTTGCGATACGCTGGCAATGCGAATTTTGCCGGAAAAATCCAAGTCGCCAAGATCCGCTTCCACTTCTTTTGTGAAAGCGGCGAACAAACTGGATTTGCCACAGCCATTGCGACCGACCACGCCCACACGCCATCCGGCTTGCAGGGTGAGGTCCATTTGCGATATCAGCAGGCGTTCGCCCCGTCGCAGAGCGAAATTACGGAAAGAGATCATGGGCGTATTTTATTCGTTATGGCGACAGTAAAACATCTAAATTTTCAGACAAGGGCGAAGTTTTTCAACATCGCGGTTCAATATTGCAAGCTAATCAGAAAGCTAAAAGCCCTGAGCGCTTGATGCATCGCGGCCGTACCATGTTTAGCGATTCAGCTGCATTTAGCCTAAAGTACAGGCACGAAACACTGCTGGAAAACCCGTCATGAGCGAAGCTACCGTCCTATTAAGCGCGATTGAGGCCCGAATTTTAGGCTGTTTGATCGAAAAAGAAGCCACCACGCCGGAACAATATCCGCTCACACTCAATGCCATTCATCTGGCCTGCAATCAAAAAACCAATCGCGAACCACTCATGGAATTATCGCTTGGCGAAGTCGGCCACTGCATGCGACAGCTCGACCCCCGTAATCTGGTTCGCAGTCAACATGGCGCGCGCGCCGAACGCTACGAACATCGGGTCAATACGGTTTTTAGTTTGACTAAACAGCAGCAGGCGATCATTTGCGTGTTAATGCTGCGCGGGCCGCAAACGCTGAGTGAGTTGATGACAAGAACCGAGCGCTTGGCCAGCTTCAGCGATATGGACGATATCAAACACACGCTGGAACGATTAAGCCAACGCGACAATCCGCTCATCGAACGCATTCCGCGCGCCAGCGGCCAACGTGAAGATCGTTATGTGCACTTGCTGGGCGGGCCGGTCGATCACTCGCAATTACCCGCTGCGAAAACAAGTACGGCATCGCCATCATCGTCATCTAATGCATTGGAAGAGCGCATCGCCCAATTGGAAGAACGCTTGGCGGCTATTGAACAAGAGTTGCAGGCACTCAAAGTAAATTAGACGAACTCAGACGTAGGGGCGCATGCTTGCCGCGCCCAAGGCTTATCCGCAATTTTGGGCGCAGCA
>JAYSQD010000090.1:0-21561 GCA_043721835.1 Arenimonas sp.
AGATGTTGATCCAACTCCGCCTTCAACGCCGCTTCGGTCAACTGTTTAATCAGCGGCGTCAGAATGCCGTCCTTGCCGGTTAAGCCTTTGCCCGACTGCAATTGTTTCAAAGCGATATCAAAATCAAACTTTTCCATAAAGTGTCATTCCTTGGTTTTAACTAGATTACCGAAATGACACAGAATTTCTAACGCTCCCAACTCCGTCCCATTCGGATTAAAGCAAGGTAAGCTTTTCTATGTTACAGATGTGCCTTTTGGAAAAAGCTGCGACTGCGTTTGCCCAGAATGCAATATGCCTTTCGTTGCCAAGAATAATCCGCTACCCGATCGTAAGCGTGCCTTCCATTTCCAGCATTACACCAAAACCAGCTGTACAGGAGGTTGGGAGAGCGCACGGCATCGGATGGCTAAAGAAATCATCCTGAAGGCGTCCTCGCTCACGCTTCCTGGGTGGGCTGGTGGCGAAATCGCGGCTGAGGAATCAGCTTTTTCCTTGAATGGAAATAGTATTGCGGAAATTCGACTTCTCGATGGACAAATACGTCCTGATTTAAAAATTGCAGGGGAAAGTAGCTCCGTCATATTTGACGATCTTTATATCGAGATTCGCGTTCATCACGCTGTTGATTCAAAAAAGGCTGCGATCGTCAAAGCGAACGGCTTATCAATGGTCGAAATTGATTTATCGAATGTAACTGATGAGCAATTACTCGATGAAGAATGTTTTTCCAAGATCGTTCTTGAAGATTCGTCCAATAGAAAATGGATTCACCTCGGAAATGCAACGTATTTATCTACTGCCTCCAAAAAATCGATAATTGAGGTGATTAGCTCTTCTGTGCGTACTAGAGCAATACCATTAAAATCAGGCGGCACCTTCGATGTGATTGAACAGGAGGGAAGACTGCACAATAAAGAAGGTAGCGTTCCACTTACTTTTCAAATTCCTGATCAATCAGTTGGTGTGGACCCTAAGCCTTACGAGCCAGGAATGTACTTAATTTCCCCGAAATCATTAAGAATTTATCGCTATGGTCGACTTAGGGTCGGGTTCAAAATTTAACTTGACCCCATAGAAATGGATACATCTGGAGACGTTGGTCCCGAGCAATGTACTCTGGGCTTTTAGAGCCCGGCTTATTCGCAGTCTGTCGCAAGTATGAATTTGCAAAAAACTAGAAGTTAGTGAGAATTAGGGTAAAAAACTACCAGATAGTGAGAATCCTCTCATTAACTGATGGTGGGCCCACTGAATTTTCGACCTTGCAAAATTGGCGCGCCCGACAGGAGTCGAACCTGTGACCCTTGCCTTCGGAGGGCAATACTCTATCCAGCTGAGCTACGGGCGCGTATTTGAAGCTTGCTTTTCCTGTATTTTCGCATGTGCAGGCGCTTTGAGCGAGTGAATTATCACTTCGATTTATATAGGGCGGCACTAATACAGGACAAAATGCTGGCGACAAACCAGCCAAACGGCATAAGACTGAGGGTAATCAACCAGCTCACGGCAAAGGCAACACAGGCAAAAACAAACCAGAAGAACGCTGACAGGATTCGCCCCTGTAACAGCTGACCCAGGCCCGGAACAAAGAAGCTGCATATCGCCGCAATCACGTTGCCGGTGGATCCTTGACCCTTGCTCATACTTTTCTCTTCTCTAGTTTTTGGATGTCTTGAAAAGTATAGCGCTTGCAAGACTCGTTGATGAGGGCAACTTCCGTTAATCTAGATGCATGACTATTGATTCATTTAAAGATCGGGTTCGCGAACGTGCGCCTCATTATTGGGCGTTGATTCGCGGCGACAAACCGATCGGAATTTTATTATTGCTATGGCCAACCTGGTGGGCGCTTTTTTTGGCTTCAGATGGCCTGCCATCACCGAAGATTCTGATTATTTTTACACTCGGTGTCTGGTTAACACGCTCGGCCGGCTGCATCGTCAATGATTATGCCGACCGCTGGCTTGATGCCGGAGTGAAGCGCACGCAGGAAAGACCCTTGGCAATCGGTAAGGTGTCTTCGCTCGAAGCGATGTTGCTATTTTGTGCGCTGATGTTAATCGCCTTTGGCCTGGTTTGTTTAAGCAACCGACTCACTGTTTACATGAGTATCATCGCGATTTTTCTTGCGGCGACATATCCATTTTTAAAACGCTATACCTATTTGCCGCAGGTATATCTAGGTATTGCATTTGGCTGGGGCATCCCGATGGCCTTCACTGCCATTCAAGGGAAGATTCCACATGAGGCTTGGTTGTTGTTCTGCGCCAATCTGCTCTGGACCACGGCCTATGACACTTGGTACGCCATGGTGGATCGCGATGACGATATTCGCATGGGAGCAAAATCGACCGCGATTTTATTCGGCGATGCCGATTTGATTGCGCTGGGTGTTTTGTATGCCGGGTTTATTTGGGCGATGATCTTATTAGGTCGTGGCACCAACCTCGGTATCAATTTTTATATCAGTCTTGCGGTTGCTTGCGGTTTTATTGGCTGGCAATTTTTTCGCGGGAAAAGTCGAAAACGCGAGGATTGTTTTGCAGCGTTTTTGAATAATCAATGGGTGGGGCTGAGTATTTTTGCCGGGATTGCGTTGGATGTGATTGGTAATGCGTGATTGGGCCTTGAGGCCTGCTTTGAGAGCGCGTATTTCTGGGAGTAATCGGGCCTAGAAGGCCCTCCTACCAGAGCAGGCTTTTGTGGGAGCGTCGGTCAGGCGCAAAAAATCCCGCCATATCTATGCCGCATGGTGAGACCAGCTTGTTTACACGCGCATATTTACGCGCATGAAGTCGCTGGGTCCCCGATAAAAGCATTCGGGGATGACAGAAGTTTTTATTCGCTTAAAAACATCGTAATCCCAGGTAGGAGCAACTTCTAGGCCCGAAAACCGCGCCAGATCTGTCGCGCCTGACGGACGCTCACACGGAATTTTTGTCCCAAGTTCTGAATCCCATCAGGACTAAGACAATTTTACCGATCGCAATTTCACCCAGGCCGCAAGCTCGGGTTCGCTTATGCGACCGGCAGCTAGATCCTGAATAACAAGAACCGCTTCCGGTTCTAGTGCATCCAACTCTAAATTGTTGCTGTCCAGGAACACGTACATGGCCATCAAGGCCACGCGCTTATTGCCATCACTGAAACAATGATTTCTTGCCAAACCAAAACCATAGCTGGCCGTTAGTTCATAAATCGTCGGCTTAACTTCGCTGTAATTCATCAGCTGTTGCGGCCGAGCGAGGCTCGAAGCCAAAGCCGATTCATTCACGCGACCCGCGAGTCCACCATGCTCACTCAGTACACTCAAATGTATGGCTTTTACCAGTTCTGGACTTAGCCACTTCGGCTTTTTTCTCACTTGGCGAGCTCGCGCAAAGCATTGCGGTATTTCCGCATGCCGCGGCCCAACGCCGCCATCCCCGCCTCAAAATCAGGATCGGCGGCGGTGATTTGCACGCCATCGGGAATATCGTGGGCATAGACGGTATCGCCTTCTTTTATTTTCAAGCGATCCAGCATTTCTTTCGGCAAGATCACGCCATAGGAATTACCTATTTTCCGAAGCTTTAGATTCGCCATGATTGTCTCCGCTTTGCCGATTATTGTTACCACAAATGTTATAACAATAATCAGGGCATGGCAACGCGTGCGATGACCCAGATATCGACTCGCTTTACGCCTGCTTTCAATAACACTTTCGCGCATTCGTGCACGGTAGCGCCGGTGGTCATCACGTCATCGATCAATGCGACATGTCCGGGCATGGCGCGTTTACTTGCGACAAAGGCATTTTTTAAATTATGCCGGCGCTGGCTGGCGTCCAGATAACTTTGGGCTGCGGTATTGCGGGTTCTCATCAATAAGTCCGATCGCAATGGCAGCGCTTTGTGCTTGGCAATCATTTTCGCCAACTCCAGTGCCTGATCAAAACCCCGATTTCTCAATCGCGCCGAATGCAGAGGCACCGGCACTAAAACATCGGGCCTATCGACACCGGAAGTTTTTCTGCAAAACAGTTCGGCCAGTAAACGTCCGGCGGCAAGGTCCTGATGAAATTTAAGTCGTGGCACCAGGGTCGATATCGGTATCTGGTATTGCATTGGTGCCACGGTGCTGCTGAAAGCGGGTTCACTTTTTAAACAGAAACCACAGGCAGGTGCGGGCGCTGCCATCGGCAAGGCGCAGCGCGGGCAGGCCAGCGGGTTGTTGGGCAGCCCGTTCCAGCAAGCCGCACACAGGTCGATATCGCCCATGCCGGCTTGCTCGCATAGCAGACAATGGGCAGGCAATAGCGACCAAGTGAGCATTTTGCGAATGCCGTCTACTTTTATCCGCAGCTTTGGGTTGACAGAAAAGTCCATGCTGACCAGACTGCCCGTCTTCATACCGCTTTACTGTCAGGGAATCCCTATGTCTGCTGTCATCCGAAAACACTGGTCGCGCGAAGAAGTGCTGGCCCTGATGAATCTGCCATTTCCCGACTTGATGCATCGTGCTGGCGAAGTTCATCGCGAGCACTTCAATCCGCAGGAAGTCCAGGTCTCTACTTTATTGTCGATTAAAACCGGTGGCTGTCCCGAAGACTGTGCCTATTGCCCGCAAAGCGCACGCTACAACACCGGCTTGAAGGCGCATAAATTGCTGACACTCGATGAAGTCATCGAAAAAGCCACGCAGGCAAAAAATGCGGGCGCGACCCGCTTCTGCATGGGCGCGGCCTGGCGTTCGCCGAAAGATAAAGATGTGGCACAAGTGGCCGAAATGGTCAGCGCGGTGAAAGCATTGGGAATGGAAGCCTGCGCCACTTTGGGCATGTTGAGCCCGCCGCAGGCCGATACTCTGAAACAAGCCGGTCTGGATTATTACAATCACAATCTTGATACCGCGCCGGAACAATACGGCGACATTATCAAAACCCGTGAGTATCAAGATCGTTTGGATACTTTAGAAAATGTGCGTCAAGCCGGATTAAAAACCTGCTGCGGCGGTATTGTCGGCATGGGTGAAACCCGCGAACAACGGGCCAATTTATTGCACAGTCTTGCCGCCCTGCCGGAACATCCCGGCTCGGTGCCGATTAATCGCTTGGTGCAAGTTGAAGGTACGCCTTTGCATGGCACTGCCATGCTCGATGCCTTTGAATTTGTACGTACCATTGCGGTGGCTCGTATCATCATGCCGCAATCGATGGTGCGTTTGTCGGCGGGCCGGGCCGAGATGAATGAAGAATTGCAGGCGCTTTGTTTTCTGGCCGGTGCAAATTCCATTTTCTATGGCGAAAAATTATTGACCACCGGCAATCCGGATGTCGAGGCCGATCAAGCCTTGTTCGCGCGTCTTGGTTTGCGTGGCATGCCCTTGGTCGAAGAGAGCAAAACCGTGCACGCCGATGTTTTGTGCGCCGACAAATCACAATCTTGCGCGGCATAAGACTATGGCCCGCATTTTAATCAGCGATAAAGTGAAAGCCGAGAAACAGGCGCGCATCAACACTGCTTCAGTTCGGCAACGCCGCATCATTCAAGCGCGCGATGGCGTTATCGTTAAGTGCGATGGTCGTGAACTGGTTAACTTCAGCAGTAACGATTATCTGGGCTTGTCGCAACATCTTGATGTCGTTTCAGCATTCCAGGAATCCGCTGCCTATCACGGTGTCGGCAGTACCGGCTCGGCGCTTGTGTGTGGTTATCATCAGGAACATGCAAGCCTGGAAAAAGAAATTGCCGAATGGCTCGGCTATGAAAAAGCCCTGTATTTCGGCAGTGGTTATCTTGCCAATTTAGCGGTAATGCAAAGCTTGCTGGGCGCAGGCGATGTTTGCGTACAAGACAAACTTAATCATGCCTGCCTGCTCGACGGTGCGCGTTTGGCGTATTGCGAATTAAAACGCTATCCGCATGCCGATGTGTCGGCGGCCTTGCGTCAACTCAGCAGCCATCGCGATGGCGCGGCAATGCTCGCGACCGATGCGGTTTTCAGCATGGATGGCGATATGGCGCCGCTGCTGGATCTGGTTTTACTAACGCGTTCGCAAGACGCCATGTTGTATGTCGATGATGCCCACGGTATTGGCGTGCTCGGGCCGGAAGGCCGCGGTAGTGTTGCTGCTGCAAAACTGTCCAGTAAAGAAGTGCCTTTATTAGTCTTGCCGATGGGCAAGGCCTTTGGCGGACAAGGTGCCGTGCTGTGCGGCAGTGAAGCGATCATTGGCCATATTTTGGAAACCGCGCGTCCGTATTTATTTAGCACCGCACCACCACCAGCGATGGCGGCCGCGATGCGCGCCAGCCTGAAACTGATTCGCAGCGAGCCTTGGCGTCGGGCAAAACTGGCATCTTTAATTTCGCGGTTTAGGCGCTCTGGTATACGACATGGTTTGCCGCTGCAAGATTCACAAACCGCCATTCAACCGATCATGCTCAGCGACAATCAAAAAGCATTGAAGGTCGCAAAATCCCTGGAAGCACAGGGTTATCTGGTCAGCGCGATTCGGCCACCGACCGTACCCGAAGGCCACGCGCGTCTACGCGTGACCTTGACGGCCTTGCATAGCGAAGAACATATTGATGGCTTGATCAAGGCTTTGGCAGTTGCCTTGGAAGAGTGCACGTTGGCAGAAAACAAATTGCCAGAAAATAGCACCGAAGAAAACGTCAATATCTAAATGCATATCGAACAACGCGGCACCGGCCCGGCGCTGGTGATGATTCATGGCTGGGCCATGCATTGTGAAATTTTTTCGCCGCTCATTTCATTACTCGAAAAAAATTTCACCTGCTACCTGGTGGATTTACCCGGTCATGGTCGCAGCCTGGATGACCATTCAAGTTTGAATCTGGCTGCCATCGCAAAAGAAATCTCGGAACGCACACCACAGGCTTTATGGTGTGGCTGGTCACTCGGTGGTTTAGTCGCCTTGCATGCTGCCGAACAACATGCAATGAACGGCCTGATTATGTTGTGTGCCTCGCCGCGTTTCGTCAAAGCACCGCATTGGCCACACGGCATGGCAGCATCGGTCTTCAGCGGTTTTTCCGATGATTTGAAAAATGATTATCGCGGCACCCTAGATCGTTTTATTAGTTTAGAAGCACAAGGCTCGGACCAGATGCGCGAAGAATTACGGATACTACGTGATGCCGTATTTGCCTTCGGCGAACCGGCCGAACGCGTACTTTGCGAAGGTCTTGAGTTGCTGGAAAATACCGATCTAATCGCAGCCTGTTCCGATTTAAAAATCCCCAGCTTATGGTGCGCCGGAAAGCGTGATCGCCTGGTATCTGCCTTGGCGATGCAAGCGGCAAGTGAGATGGCGAACGGAGAGTTTCTGGCGATTCAAGGGGGTGGCCACGCCCCGTTTTTAACCCATGCCGATCAAGTCGCTATCGCAATTAGCAATTTTTATAAGCGTATCGCATGAAACCTTTTCGCACGCCTATCTTGTTTGAAAATGCTTCGCTACGACGCAATTTTGGTCGTGCGGCGATAAGCTATGCCCAAGTAGCGGTCCTGCAGCAGGAAGTTGAAACACGTTTGATCGAACAACTGGGTTTTCTGGAAGATCGTCAACCAACACGCATATTGGATCTTGGTTGCGGACCGGGTCGCGCTAGTGGCCTGATGAAAAAACGCTGGTCGAAAGCCCAAGTAATCGCCATTGATGCCGCCTTGCCGATGCTGAAAGAAGTGCCTAAACAAACACGATTCTGGCGGCCGATAAAACGCGTGTGCGCCGATGTGTCGCAACTACCGATTATTGATGCCAGTGTCGATGTCATTTTTTCCAATCTGTGTCTGCAATGGGTCAATGATTTACCGGCGACGCTGGCTGAATTTCGCCGTGTATTGAAACCCGATGGTCTGCTTTTGTTTTCGACTTTCGGACCAGACACCTTATTGGAATTACGTGAAGCGTATTGGCAGGCCGGTGAAAAAAATCCGCCGCTCAGTCCGTTCGCTGCCATTCAACAAATTGGCGATGCAATGTTGGCGGCCGGATTTAAAAATCCGGTGCTTGATCGCGAACTGTATCAACTGACGTATTCCGATGTTCGTACGCTAATGAAAGAACTCAAGGCCATTGGCGCCACCGATGCAAGGCCTCAACGTTCACGAGGCATGGGCAGTAAAACCCGCTTGCAAAACATGACAGCAGCTTACGAAAAGTTACGCTATAACGATGTCTTGCCAAGCACTTGGGAAGTCGTTACCGCCATGGCTTGGGGCCCGGAACCGGGCGTATCACGACGCGAACAAGGCGCGGATATTGCTACCTTTCCGGGCAATAGAATTCCAATTCGTGGGAGCGGCGTAAGCCGCGAATAACGCTGGTCAATGTCGCAGATCATTCGCGGCTTACGCCGCTCCCACGATTAAATATTCACCACGGCAATGAATCCAGATCTACATTGCCACCGGTAATAATCAAACCAATTCTTTTTGACTTGAAACGGCTTTTATTTTTTATCAAAGCCGCCAACACCGTTGCACAAGAAGGTTCGACCAGAATTTTTAATCGCTCCCATATTAGGCGCATGGCAAGGATGGTTTCAGCATCAGTTACGGTAAAAATTTCAATCTGCTGTGTTTGCATAATCTGCAAATTAATTTCACCGACCGTTGCTCGCAAACCATCGCAAATCGTGTTTGATACGATGTTGGTAATACGCGTATTCAAGCGTAGTGATTCATAGGCATCGGCAGCTGCACTGGGCTCGGCTCCGATCACGCGACAACTGCCCGACTTTCCTGCAACAGCGATTGCAGTGCCGCTAATCAAGCCGCCACCACCGACTGGTGCAATCATGAAATCCAAATGTCCACTCTGCTGCAGACACTCCAAAGCCGCCGTGCCCTGGCCCGCGATAACATCAAGATTTGTGTAAGGGTGAATCATGCTCGCTTTGGTCATTTGCCGGATTTTTTCGGCAGCCTCGTCACGCGCTTGCATGGTGTTTGCACAAAATGTAATTTTGCCACCGGCTTGTTCGATTGCTTTTAATTTGGCTGGATTGGCGCCTTCCGGCACCACGATATACGCGGGAATCTTTCGCGTTTTGGCAGCTAAAGCCAATGCCGCGCCATGATTGCCGGAGGAGTGTGTCACCACACCATTCTGTGCCGCTTGCTCGCTTAAATGCCAAACTGCATTACAGGCGCCGCGAAATTTAAATGCGCCAGCCCGTTGAAAGTTTTCGCACTTGAAAAATAATTCGGCATCGACCAATTCACTTAGTGATGAAGATTGCAAAACCGGCGTGACGTTTGCATGCGGGGCAATGCGTGCAGCGGCGGCCAGCACATCATTAAAATCCGGCTTTATGTTTTGAGTATTCATTTCATCACGCCCGTTTCATCATTTCGTTTTTATTCGGCTTTCTTCTGCCCCAGTAAACTACTCAGGCTTGAACCCAGCATCACCAATACGGCACCGGCATAACCGAGTACAGTCACATGTTCAGAGGCAACGGTGCTAGGCGATATCGAATGCACTAAGGCCACCACCGCCAAACACAGCAAGGGCGTTACCGCCAAAATAGCC
This sequence comes from Arenimonas sp., assembly GCA_043721835.1. Taxonomy (GTDB): domain Bacteria; phylum Pseudomonadota; class Gammaproteobacteria; order Xanthomonadales; family Xanthomonadaceae; genus Arenimonas. Next base: position 9,551 of record JAYSQD010000090.1, read on the forward strand.
GATACCCGCGATGCCTGCCAATGTACCAGGGCTTCGGCAAAAGCACCGTAAGCGATTAAAGTATTGATTGCGCAGTAGGCCAATGCCCAGGCGTGTTTGCTATCGATCGCCAATATTTTTTGCGGGTGCGAAAAGGGCAGCAATAAAACGGTGGCGGCGGCGTAAATAAAAAATAAGATGCTTTGTGAACTTAAACGCAGCAGTAATTGTTTTTGTATCAGTGCATAACCCGCCCAGACAATAGCCGCAAAAATTACCGAACTGCAGCCAATCAAATACGTCTGCGTATTTAATGCAGTGCCTTTGAGTTGGTCGCTAAAAAATAGAATCAGGCCGCTGGCAATAATCGCCAAACCGCACCATTGACCAAATTTATAGGGCTCGCGAAATATAAAAATGCCGCCCAGCGCCATTAGCAAAGGCGCAAGCTGTATTAACAGCTGAGCATTGGCCGGCGTGGTGTACTGCACGCCCAGCAAGTAAAAAACATAATTGCCAATCAACAATAATGCCGCCGCAACTAAATGCCACCAGCGCTTGCCATCCAAAGTCTTAAATACCGACAAACCACCGCGCCAAGATAGCCACGCGAACATTACTATTGTCGCCACCAGAAACCGGAACCAGGTGAGGGTCATGGCATCGAGCTGCTCGAGTGTTACTTTCAAGGCAACCGGCAAACTCGCCCAGCAAGCGGCGGTAATGATTGCCAGCAGCAGGCCCAAACGCCAGCGGCCTGACGCTTGATGTAAGGCCATGGTTTATCCTTGTTTGCGCGGTGTTGCTCATTCTAACATTGCGTATCATTTAGCTGAAAATTAAGTCCTTATTCACTCGCTGTGCAGGACACTGGTTGTCACCCTGGAGCCTATTATGAAAATCAAGCTCGCGCTCGTTGTCCCCGCCCTCATCATGCTCGGCAGTACCGGTTGCATGACGACTGCCAATAGTTATAGCCGCGATATTGTTTATCGTGACGGTAGCTACTATTCGCCTGCCGACGAACAATATGGTGATTACTATTACGAGCCTGAGCCGGATTATTCCTATTACGACGATAATTATTATGGGTTTAATAATGGCTTCAATTCGGGCTATTACGGCAGTTCCTGGTATGGCAGCCGTTATTCGTCGGGTTGCCGTTTTTCTTACCGCTATGATCGTTATTGCGATAACGGCTGGGATAATTCCTTTTTAAACTTCGGCGGCCTGACCATTTTTTTCGGTAATTCCAATCACTATGGTTATGGTTACGGCAATAGTTATGGTTATGGGCATCATGATTATTACGGCGGCTATCCTTATTACGGTTGGAATTCGCCAAGACCGCGACCACACAACAACGACCCGATTCCAATGCCAAAGCCAAGACCACCTTGGCCGGGCCATCAGGTGCCCGATACTGGTTTTAATAATGCTCCCGGTATGCGCGTGCCCGGCGAGCCCATTCGCATCCCGACTAAACCCGGCGTGATTGATCAAAACCCGGTTGAGCCGACCATAGAACCGCAAGATCAAGAAAGTCTGAACCCCTACACGCGTACACGCGAGCCTCGGCAAACTATTCGTCCTGAAATTTGGCGGAATAATCGTGACAGTAATGGCGAGGATGGCATTGTTATCGGCAATCGCCGCCAAGCAAGGCCTATTATTAATGACAATAACGACCCGCGTTTGCGTACCAAGCCAGCCTTATTAATTGAGGACGGCGCTTACGAGCCGGTAGAAAAGCCGATTCGGCAAAATCGCAGACCGCAGCCTTATCCAAGAGCCATTGATTCTGCTAATGAAGTTCGGCAAGCACCGGCAATGGAGTCTTCTGACAACCCAGCGCCTGAACGCGCTCGCAGAGATAACCGCCAAGAGCGTCCAGAACCCAGCATTCAACCGGTACGTGAGCGCGTTGAGCGGGCTGAACGCAACGAGCGCCCAGTTCGCTCAGAGCGGCAAGAGAGTAATGACGAGGGTAGCGGCGTTCAGTAATCTGTAAATGCCGCGTGACGGGTCTATGTTAAAGCGGCGTTATTGACACATTGTGTCGTTTTTTGACCTAAACTTGGTCCATCGCTTGTCTGGTGCTCGGCGTTGATTCCCCCGGATCCCCCCTGTTCCAAAAGAATCGAGCCGAGTGCCAGCATTTTTATTCCAGACTAGATCCAAATCCAAACTAAATTGGAAACATAAAAAAGGCCAGGAGCTCCCCCCGGAGCTCCTAGCCAGCATCCCCCTTATGTTTCTGATTCGCCCCTGTTCAGTCGATTCAGCCATATTGGGTGCCTAGACAATAATGCAGGAAGCATGCCATTCAGCGCCCTGCAGTTGTTACAAGTTGTATCGCGAACATTGGCGGCACTCTGGCGCTAAAATGGAACCATGAAAACCGATTTCTTTCATTACGACGTTATTGTGATTGGCGGCGGCCACGCCGGTACCGAAGCAGCTCTCGCCTCGGCGCGCGCAGGCGCGCGCACTCTATTGCTGACCCATAGCATCGAAACCATTGGCCAGATGAGCTGCAACCCCGCGATCGGCGGCATTGGCAAGGGCCATTTAGTAAAAGAAATTGACGCACTCGGCGGTGCCATGGCGCGCGCGACCGATCGCGCCGGTATTCAATGGCGCACACTCAATGCCAGCAAAGGCCCGGCGGTCCGCGCAACACGGGCGCAGGCCGATCGCCAACTGTATAAATCGGCGATTCGCCATATTGTTGAAACCCAGGAAAACCTGACGCTATTTCAAGCGCCGGTCGATGACATCGTGTTTGAGAATGGCCGGGTTGCTGCCGTCGTGACCCAAAGTGGCCTGAGTTTCAAAACCAAGGCTGCCGTTCTGACTGCTGGCACCTTCCTAGCCGGAAAAATTCATATTGGCCTGACCCACTATGCCGGTGGTCGTGCCGGTGATCCACCTTCACTAACACTCGCTGAAAAACTGCGAGACGGCCCGTTTGTGATTGATCGCTTAAAAACCGGAACCCCGCCACGTATCGATATTCGCTCGATCAATTTTGACGGTCTGGAAGAACAGCCGGGCGACACGCCCATTCCGACCATGAGTTTTATCGGCAATAAGAGTGATCATCCACGACAAATTTCCTGCTGGATTACGCACACCTCTGAAAAAACGCACGACATTATTCGTGGTGGCCTTGATCGCTCACCGATGTATTCCGGCGTGATTGAAGGCGTCGGTCCGCGTTATTGCCCGAGCATTGAAGATAAAGTGGTGCGTTTTGCCGACAAAAATTCGCATCAGATTTTTATCGAGCCAGAAGGTCTGGACACCTTTGAAATTTACCCGAATGGCATTTCAACATCGCTGCCTTTTGATGTGCAATTTGAATTGGTGCGTTCGATCAAAGGTTTTGAAAATGCGCACATCACGCGGCCCGGTTATGCGATTGAATACGATTATTTCGACCCGCGTGGCTTGAAGGCTTCACTGGAAACCAAGGGTATTGATGGTCTATTCTTTGCCGGTCAAATCAATGGCACCACCGGCTACGAAGAAGCAGGCGCACAGGGCCTGATAGCCGGTTTGAATGCTGCTCGACTCACACAGGAAAAACCGGCCTGGACGCCACGCCGCGACGAGGCTTATATCGGTGTGTTGATTGATGATTTAATTACCCACGGCACCACCGAACCGTATCGAATGTTTACCTCGCGCGCTGAATATCGCCTGCAATTACGCGAAGACAATGCCGACACCCGTTTGACTGAAATCGGTCACGGCATGGGCATTGTCGATGAACAACGCTGGTCGGCTTTTTCACACAAGGCCGAAGCCGTAAAAACCGAAACCGAGCGTCTGAATAAACTGTGGGCCACGCCGGGCAATGCTTTGGGTGCCGCCGTACAAGCGCAATTGAATGTTCCAATTACGCGCGAGTGCAATGTGCTTGATTTGATCAAGCGCCCCGAAATTACTTATGCCAGTTTAATGTCGGTCGCCGATTTGGGCCCTGGTGTTGCTGATGAAAAAGTAGCCGAGCAAATCGAAATTACCGTTAAATATTCTGGTTACTTGGATCGCCAACGCGAAGATATCGAACGCCAACGCCGCCATGAAGACAGCGAAATCCCTAAAGACTTCGATTACAAAAGCATTTCTGGCCTAGGCAATGAACTTGAATCCAAATTAATCAAAGTCCGGCCCGAAACCATCGGCCAAGCCCAGCGCATTCCCGGTATGACCCCGGCGGCAATCTCGCTTTTACTGGTCACATTGAGTAAGCGCCGACGAGTCGCTTAGGACTGTTTTACTGATTTGAACGCTTAAATCACGAAGAAAATGGCTCATTCAGTAAATAAATCTCAAAAAAGCCACCTACGCAGTGGTATGGCGATGAAAGTTCATTTAAAGTTAAGGCTCTAACCGAGGCACACCTCGGAGGCGAGCCAAAGCGGACACGGGGGAGGGGTCACTTAACAGTGAATCAGAACCGCAACGTGGGCTCTGTATTTTTGTTCATGCTCAGGAGTTCATCATGCCCCGTATTTCCCATCTCGCCGCCGCTTGTGCTTTGGCGCTCTGCGCTCAAGCTGCTCAAGCTCAACAATTTTCCAGTGTTGTCACCTTCGGCGATAGCCTGAGTGACGCTGGTAACACTACTACCGTTGATGGCAACCCCGCTACCGCCGCTGGCAACAGTTTCACCACCAATAACGACCCCGTGCATACGCAAATTATTGCCGCCTATTACGGCTTGAATCAGCAACATTCGGTCATAGGTGGTTCCAACTATGCATTTGGCGGCTCCTGCGCTCAAACGGCAACCGGCGCGGCGACCCCTGCTTGCGTTGCACCTTCATTGCCACGCTTGAATGTGCAGATTGGTCAATACCTGACTCCTCGTGCTGGCGTGGCAGATCCTAATGCGCTTTACACCGTACTGACCGGTGCCAACGATATTTTTGGAGCAATTGGCGGCGGCGTTTGGACTACATCTGCGGCCATTTCTGCTGGCTCGGCTACCGTTGCAGGCGCTGTCATTACTAACGTAAATACATTGCAAACGGCTGGTGCTCGCTACATCGTTGTTTATAACTTGCCTGACCTGGGCCGCACACCACAATTTCGCGGCAGCGCAAGCACATCAGCACCGTTCAATCTGGCTACCGTTAGCTATAACGCCGCACTGAATGCCGGCCTGGCTGGTCGTAACGGAATTATTCCTATTAATACGTTTGCCTTGGTTAATGAAGTTATCGCAGACCCAGGCCTATATGGCTTTACCAATGTAACCGGAATTGCTTGCGGCCCTGGAGCTCCCGGCGTGGTAAGTTCGGCCGCCTGCGGCGCTGTTGGCTCTGGCAATCCGTTTACTTATGCGGCTGGTACCAATAACACTTTCTTATTCGCCGATGGCGTTCACCCAACCGGTGCTGGTCATCGCCTATTAGCCAACGTTGTTATTTCAACGATTGCCGCTCCAGGCCAAGTCTCGCTAGCAGGTGAATTGCCACTGCAGGTTTACCAAGACCACAGCGGCGCCATTAACCAAGCAATGCTGGACAACAAAGTTAGCGGCACTGAAGTCGGTAGCTCACATGGATTTTTCAAAGCCCTCTTTGGTAACCAAGATTACAACGCCAGTGTGAACGCGCCGGCACTAAGCTCCAATACCAATACCTTTAGCGGTGGTTTTGAGTATCGCTACAGCGAAGGCCTGAGTTTGGGTGCCGCTGCCAGCTTCGGCGGCTCCAACGGCAGCTTTAGCGGCGGCGATATTGATGGACAGGAATTCCTCGGCTCGGTCTTTGCCACCGCGCATTTTGGCAATGGCTATATTGATGGTGTGTTGTCTTTAGGCAGCAGCAGCATCGATATCAATCGTCAAATTGTACTTGGCCCGACAACACGAGTCGAAGAAGGCAATGCCCGTGCTTCGCATAAGGCGTTTGAAGTGGGTGGTGGCTACTTGTTTGGCGAGACCTTGCGCCATGGTCCATTCCTGAGCGCAACCTGGCAGCGCGTTGGTGTTGACGGCTTTGCTGAAAATAGCGGCACATCGACTTCCATGCGTTTTGATGGCTTTGATCGTGATTCCCTGATCGGCCGCATTGGTTACCAACTGCAAGGTGATTTTGGTGGCGATCGTTCAATTCGTCCAAGCCTACGCGTCGCCTATGCTTCTGAAAACAAAAATGACACGACTCTCGTAACCGCTGGTTCGAATTCAATGAATGGTCAATTCACTCTGCCGGGCTTCACGCCTTCAGATAATTGGATTGAAGCCGACTTGGGCCTGAGCGTTGAATTCAGCGACAGCATTGCCGGTTATGTGGGTTATCACGGCCGCTTCAGTGACGATACCCAAGACAACAAGAGCTTCAACTTGGGCGTCAACGTAAAATTCTAAGTTCAAGTTTCAGTAACAAAAAGAGCCGCCTTCGGGCGGCTTTTTTATTGGCGGATTTGCGTAGCCCGGGTCACGCTCCATCGACCCGGGGATGCGGGGATGCGGGGATGCGGTATATGAATACAAAATCCAAGCCGCATGCATTGGTGCAGGGCTCGCATCAACACTACGCCGGAATTGGCGACTCGGGTCGATGGAGCGTAATTGGGGCTACTATAAAATTCAGGCAGTAAAAACCCGGGCTCCTTACGAGGCCCGGGTTTTTATCGACTACGTACTTGTGTTCTTGTGGATGAAACTACTACACCCTTGAGTATTACCAGCCAAACGATGCACCTGCACCAGTAGCCGTTTTATCGCCATCGAACGCGGCGCCAAAACTAATGGTCACACTGTCAGACACGGTACGCTGGAAGCCTAGGGCAAAGGCCGTTTGCCCACCGTAATTACCTAAACCAACAGCTAGACGATTGTCTTTGTTATTGCCCGAAGCTGCGGCTGTCATTTGCGCCATAGCTGCCGACATGGCGCCGACTTGGTCAACGCGTTTGTCTAAACCATCAAGTTGGTCTTGGAAACCTGCCACACTAATCACAACGGCCGCAATTTGCGAGTTCGTGTAGTTGTTGGCGGCTACCAGAACGGCAGCATCAGCAGAATTCATTTGGTTTAAATTCACCGCGTCGGTACCCAAGGTGGCAGCGGCGACATTGATGATTTGTCGCTCGGTACCAATACCACCCACTGAAACCGTATTTGCACGTGCGCCGGTCGTTGAACCTGCACCAATGGCAACGCTATTGGCAGCGGTCGCGGTTGCGCCAGTGCCTACGGCCGTGCTGCTTGCACCGCTAGCATTGCTGTTGGCGCCAATCGCAGTACTGCCGGTGTTGCCTGCCTGGGCATTTGCACCGGCGGCGGTGCTATTAGTACCCAAGGCATCGGCACTAAAACCAAGCGCCGAACTATTTGTACCGGTGGCAATACTATTGTTACCAGTAGCGACCGAGTTGTTGGTTGCAGAACTATAGGCGCCCGAGGCGACTGAGTTATTGGTTGCGCCGCTGTAATAACCGGTCGCTGTTGAAGACACATCAGCCGCCGAGTAAGCACCGGTAGCCGTAGAAAAAGCACCCGATGCGCTATACGACCCGGTGGCAGTTGAAAAATCACCAGTAGCATTACTTGCCGCGCCGGTCGCCGTCGAGTTGTCACCGATGGCACTACTACCTGCACCAGTGGCCGTTGAGTAATTACCTGATGCCGTGCTGAATGCGCCGCTAGCAGTACTCAGATCACCGCTAGCATTGCTTAACGAACCAGTAGCACTCGAGTAAATGCCACTCGCTTGACTGTAATAACCCGTGGCATTGCTGTAATTACCTAAAGCGGCACTGTAGGCGCCCAAGGCACTACTAAATTCACCGAGAGCAAAGCTGCTATCGCCCAAGGCGGTGCTCGAAGTGCCAATTGCGCTAGTAAACGAGCCCAAAGCAATAGCAAAGTCGCCCGATGCCGCACTAAAGCGGCCTACCGCCGTAGAATCAAAACCGCTGGCACTACTTCCCGAACCCACAGCCGTTGAACCGAATGCATTGGCATTACTGCCGGTACCGAAAGCTGAGCTATTGATGCCCGTAGCCACACTATTGCTGCCGAATGCCGAGCTATTGGTCCCGACCGCTGAACTATTGGCACCGCTAGCGTTTGAACCGGCGCCAATGGCTGATGAACCAAAGCCAGAAGCATTGGAGTTAATGCCCGTTGCAGAACTATTAGCACCCACGGCATTCGCCCCATCAGCGCCGGCATTGGCATTAGCGCCGATGGCATTAGCATTGACGCCAGTGGCCGAACTATAGGCACCAACGGCAGTACTGTTATTGCCCACTGCAGTACTGTAATAGCCGATAGCGGAAGCATTGGCCCCTACAGCGCCCGCATAAGCACCGAATGCTGAAGCGCCCACGCCATTGGCAAGACTGTAGGCACCGACTGCGGTGCTATAACCTCCCGCCGCAGTGCTGTAGTAACCGACAGCAGAAGCATTGGTACCCACAGCACCGGAATAGGCGCCGATAGCAGACGCGCCCACACCATTGGCAATGGCGTAGGTGCCTAAGGCACTTGAATTAATACCCGATGCGCTGCTGTAAGCACCCACTGCACTCGCGCCGTTCCCGGAAGCATCTGCGTTGGCACCGACGGCACTGGCATTTACTCCGGTCGCACGACTATAAGCACCCACGGCACTACTGTTAGCGCCCACAGCCGTGCTGTAGTAACCGATGGCAGAAGCATTGGCGCCAACCGCGCCCGCATAAGCACCCACTGCAGTTGCTCCAACACCGTTGGCAATGGCATAGGCACCAATAGCACTACTATAAGCACCGGTCGCACTACTGTTAGCACCGACAGCAGTACTGCTAACATCGTTTGCCGTACTGTAGTAACCAAGCGCGGTGCTATTGACCGCGGCTGCGGCACTGTAAGCACCAAAAGCCGAGGCACCATAGGCAATTGCTTGACTGTAAGCACCCACTGCCGAACTATAATTTCCGGTCGCATTGCTGCCATTACCTACCGCCACACTGTAATTGCCGCTGGCATTACTGTAATTGCCGGTGGCAACAGAACCATTGATGGCCGTGCTGTTATTACCGGTTGCCGTTGAGTAACTACTTGCATTGGCATTATTGCCCGTCGCCGTTGAGTAACTATAAGCATTTGCATTGTTGCCGGTCGCCGTTGAATTATTACCGGCAAAACTGCTATCGCCAATAGCCACTGAGTTGGAGTAGGCAAGGCTGTTAACGCCGGTTGCAGTAGAGGCACCGGAAGCATCGCTTTGGTAGCCAGTAGCTGTCGAATCACCAGTGGCACTGCTATAGGCACCAATGGCGGTGCTGTAATTGCCATTGGCATTGGCCGCGTAACCGCAGGCTAAGGCATACGTGCCGGTCGCAGTCGCGCCGCCGTTGCCGCCACCATTCAAATCACAGGTATCACCCGCTTGCGCCACCTGAACAGAGAGCCCCAATAATACTGCTGCCACTAATTGTTGGCGAATACTGGCTCGACGTGGGTTAAATTTTTGACGCTTCATAATGATGCCCCCTGATTGAAATGTGACGCGCTTCACGCAAGCACGAAGTCTTAATGTACCGTTAATTGGTGTCCAGAGTAAATGCTTTAACCACTAATTATTGCCCTTTAAATCCTAGGCTATCTAGCCGTGCATTTGTGTGACTAAACCCCAGAAAACGCAGTTTGAATGCAGGCGTTGACCGATATCTGTCTGATAACACACATTAAGCTCGTTCTAAATATTAGATTTGTCGTCGCTGTTTGATCGGCGCAGGTACCTTTGTGATATTGAGCCATCTGGTTTCCGGCCTTTCAAATTTGCTTTAAGGTGTCGTTCCTGTTCAATCCGAGTGATGCGTCCACGTGAGCACCAAACTTTGGCAACAAGCTAACGAGCAATTTAAGGCCAAAAAATTCCAAGCGGCCAAAAGCAGTTGCGAGCAGTTGCTGGCGCAGCAACCTGAACAGGCAATGGTCTATTGCCTGCTTTCATCATGCTTTCTGAATTTGAATAGACCTCGCTTGGCGACCTTTAACGCTTTTCAGGCCTGCAAATATGCAAGCGGCAGTCTTTCTGCCCGCGACATCCTTTCTATTAGCAACGCCTGTTTATCGGTCGGCGAGACTTTTCTGGGGCATAGCATGCTCAGTTATGTGGATATCGATGATAAAAACAACCGTGAAGCCTTGCTCGATGTCGGCCGACAATACAGCGCCTTTGAAAATCAACCGACCGCATTGCGCTTTATCCAGCGCGCGCATGCCGAAGGTTTTAATGGCTGGTTTGCCAATCACATTCTCAGCATTATTTTCAGCTTCACCGGCCCGGTTGAAAATGCAATTTCAGCGAGTGAAGCCTCCATTTCAAAAAATCGTCTGCATGGCCACGCTCATTGGATGCGCGCGCAATTTGGTAGTAAACAAGGCAATGCCCTGCGCGTTGCCCGCATGCGCGAAGTGCTCACGCAACCGGGGCTAACGGTCGACGACAACACCTATTTGCAATACGCCCTGTTTAAGGAACTCGACGCCATTGACGACACCGAAGCCGCCTGGCCTGCTTTGGTAGAAGGCATGAAACACCGTCGAAGCGTGCTGAAATTTACCAGTGACCGCGAAAATTCAAGCTTCGATAATTTAATCGCCGCCACCAATAATAATTTTCTGGAAGTTCCCACCCAAGTACCGCATGAGGTCACCCCTATTTTTGTCGTGGGCATGCCGCGCACCGGCACCACCTTGCTGGAACGCATTATCGGCAATCATCCTCAAATTACCGCCTGCGGTGAATTAAGCGATTTCAAAATGCAATTGCAATGGGCTGCCGATATACCGCTGCCGGTACAACTACATCCGGAGTTTGGTGATCTGATTTCAAAAATCGATTTTCATTTGGTCGGCAATCGTTATCTGGAAAAAACCCATCGCCTGATCGAAGGCCGAAATTTTTTCAGCGACAAATTGCCACTGAACTATCTGTATGCCGGTTTGATTTTGAAATCGATACCGCATGCAAAAATTATCAATCTGCGGCGTCACCCGATGGATGCTTGCTTCTCGAACATGAAAGAACTATTTGCCCATCACCACTATGCCTATAGTTACGACATGCTGGAAGTGGCCAATCATTACCGCAATTATTCACGCCTGATGAAACACTGGCACAAAATTGCACCCGGAAGAATTATCGATGTTCATTACGAACATTTAGTGACGCAGCCCGAACACGAAGCCAGACGCGTACAGGAATATTTAGGCCTGCCCCACGTAGAAGGCGTTACCGATATTCTGGCCAATAAACGCATCACCACCACCGCCAGCACCTTGCAATTGCGGCAACCGATCCACAGCAAAAACATGGGCGGCTGGAAGCGCTATGAAAGCCAATTGGAGCCGATGCGTTTAGCATTGCTGGATGTGATTGAGGAATATGAAGCGCTGTTGTGATCTTATTCTTATAGGGCTTTTCGGGCCCGACCTCTACCAGATATTAGCCAAGATCCAGCAATGGCCCGCTCCAATTTGGAATATTCCAATAGGAATACATTTCAATTTTATCTACCAAGCCTGCACGAATCGGATTATTCAATAAATAACGAATCGCTATATCAATATCCTCATGTCTGCGTAAGCCTCGATCAAAGTAAGCTCCCTGCCAGGTTGGGCCATGTCGATCCAGGGCCTCATTGACCGCCTTTGCAAAACACGAATTTATTCTTACCATGCTTGCCGACAAGGTTTTTGAATCATCCAGCTCAAGCAATAGGTGCATATGATCTGGCATTAACACCCACGCTAGAAGCGTAATATGTTTTCAATATGCAATCTGTGCAACGTACGTGCAGCCGCGCGCGCAGCAATATCGGGTTTCAAAAAACATTCTCGTTTTGCACAACAAACGGTAATGAAATAAACCTGTCTAGCAATTGAAACACGACCCATACGCAAAGCGGCATGTCTACGGCTGATTGAATTTGTTTTCATGGTTTCAGTATTTCGAAACATGAAGAGCAGTGATGTCAGGAATGGATTATTTTTATGTAGGATTTTCCTGAAG
>JAYSQD010000091.1:0-17967 GCA_043721835.1 Arenimonas sp.
CGGCGTAAGCCGCGAATTAGCGACAGACCATTCGCGGCTTACGCCGCTCCCACGGAATCCCAATAAAAAAAGCCGGTGGATGACCCTCGGCTTTGTGAAATTATCCTTTAATTTATCGGGTTTTGCAGATTTTATTTGTGAGGCTCAGCCGTCGCGAACGAAATACAGCGCTATCAGGCCTGCGATGACCATAAAACCACCCACTGCGCTAAGTTGACGCTCGGGTTTGGGCAGTAATTGCGCAACCATGCGCTTCCAGGCTTTTGGGGCTGCAAACAAAAACAGCCCTTCCAATATCAGCACCAAGGCCAGTGCGGCCAATAAATCTGCCCACTGCATGGGTATGCGCCTGATTACTTACGCTGATTGCCAAAATACTTCAGGAACTCGGAATCCGGGTCTAGCACCATCACGGTTTTGCCGTCCGCCATGGTGGCGCGATAGGCCTCCATGCTGCGATAAAAACCATAAAACTCGGCATCCTGATTGTAAGCACCCGCTGAAACTTCAGCGGCAACGGCATCGCCTTCACCACGCAGGGTTTGGGCGTCACGCTCTGCATTCGCCAAAATTACTTGGCTGTCGCGGTCTGCACCAGCACGAATTGCATTTGCACCCTGCGCACCCTCGGCACGCAAACGCGATGCCACTTGCGTACGTTCGGCACGCATACGGTTATAAACCGAATTTAAAATATCGCTGTCCTGTGGCAAGTTTATTCGTTTGATACGAACATCAACCACTTCGACACCCAGCGTACCGGCACCAAGATTGATGTTTTCCAGCAAGCGTTTAGTCAAATCAGAACGACCGCTCGAAACCACTTGCGATAACGCCAGCTGATTGATTTCGTTACGCAAGGCATTTTTGACAATCGGCTTCAAACGATCTTTTGCAGCTTCCTCATCACCGCCACTCGAGGCGCTATAGAAGGTCCGTACATTCTTGATTTTCCACTTGACGAAAAAATCGACTTCCACGTCTTTCTTTTCCGAAGTCAAATAACGCTCGGCAACATCGTCGAGCGAAAGCAGGCGACGATCAAATTTCCTGACTTCTTCCACCAGTGGCATCTTGAAATGCAAGCCCGGTTTTAGATCACTGCGTACGACTTTACCCAGATTCAAAACCAAGGCAGTTTGACTTTCGTTAACAATGAAAATACTGCTGAACAAGGCCAAAATCACCAAGGCCAGAATAATCAATAAGTTGGTTGTATTACGCATTATCGACTTCCTTCTCTGCCTGCGCGACGCTGCGCAGATTCGGGCTTCTTGGTGATAGTGTCGCTACCGATTACCGCTTGCACAGGCGGCATGCGGGTCGCAGCATTTTCTGGGCTTGGCATACCGGTACCGTTCAATGGCAGGTAGAAAATATTATTGTCGCGTCCTGAAATAACCTTTTGATTCTTTGATAACACCTCTTGCATGGTTTCCAGATACAGACGTTTACGAGTGACCTCGGGGGCCTTTCGATATTGCTCGACCAGTAAACTAAATCTTTTAGCATCACCTTGCGCTTTTGCCATCACGGCGGCTTTATAGCCTTCAGATTCAGCCTTGATCCGTGAGGCCACACCTTTTGCCTCCGGAACCACTTTACTTGCATAAGCCTTGGCTTCGCTTTCCAATTGATTCTTGTTTTCACGGGCACTGATGGCTTCGTCGAAGGCTTGCTTCACTTCTTCGGGTGGACGTGCATTCTGCAAATTGAATTGAGTCACGCTCAAGCCGGTTTTGTAGAGATCCAGCGAGTCTTGTAAATGTCTTTTTGCTTCAACCACTAATTTATTGCGTTCAAACAATACGGTGTCCATCGTATTGTTTCCGACTACTTCACGCACCGCACTTTCTGCTGCGTGCTTCAGTGTTTCACGACCTTGCGGACTATCGGCTGTTACCGTATCGCGGAAACTAAACAAATACAGGCGCGGATTCTCGATTTTGTATTGCGCATTGAACTCGATTTCGACAATATTCTCATCTTTGGTGAGCACACTGACGGTGTCTTGCAAGGTCTCGATTTTGGTGGCATCGACCACGTAAGCCGTTTCAATCGGCCAAGGAAATTTCAAATTGGCACCTGGTTGCATGACGCGATCGAAAGCGCCAAAACGCAGCACAACGCCACGCTCTCTTTCATCGATCAACTTAAAACAGTTAAAGGCAATGAGCACCGCCACAACACCAATAATAATCGGCATCGGCCCCGAGCCCTGCGAACCGCCACGGCCGCCGAAACCATCCTTGATGCGGTTCATCAAGTCTTCCACCGGATTACCAGTGCTTTTTTTGGGGCTACCTTTTCCGGGTATGTTCCAGGCCATGCCTACTCCGTTCGCTGCGGTCTTAGCCGCTTTATGAGGTGATTAAGAATTGTAATTGGGGTCAACTTGGCCAACAAGCAAGGCCTCTTGTAAAAAATGTCCGCCCGGCTCGACTGCCATACGCTCTGCCTGTGCCAGCGGCATATCAATTTGCAGTTGCCAGCCGTGCTCATCGCTTTGCTCGGCCACAATCGCACCAGCAGCGTATAAACGGGAATACAGCCGACCTTGGTCTGGCGGCAGTTGCAGCGTCGTTAGATAGCGTTGCTGTGAAAACCGGGTGCCCAAGGCATGGCGAAAGGCTTCTACACCATCACCGGTCTTGGCCGACAGCCAAAAGCGCTCATGCCCCTGGCCGGGAATATCATGCCGGGCCAAGGTGTCTTCAAGACGATCGATTTTATTGAAAATCAGTATTTGCGGAATATCGCCCGCACCAATTTCATTGAGTACGGCATCGACTTGCTGGATGCGCTCGTCGCGCAACGGGTCGGCAGCATCAACCACATGCAGTAAAAGATCGGCATCGCGAGCTTCCGATAATGTTGAACGAAAGGCCGCGATTAAATCATGCGGCAAATCGCGGACAAATCCGACCGTATCCGACAATACCAAACTCGAACCTCCGGCAATATCCAAACGCCGAACCGTTGGGTCTAAGGTTGCAAATAATTTATCGGCGACATACACGCCCGAGCCCGAGAGCGAATTGAATAAAGTTGATTTACCGGCATTGGTATAGCCGACCAGGGAAACTCGGGGAATCGCATTACGCAAACGCGCACGCCGCATTTGGGTGCGTTGTACTTCGATTTTGTCTAATCGTGACTGCAGCATTTCAACGCGTTTTTGCAATAAGCGACGGTCGGTTTCCAGCTGGGTTTCACCGGGGCCGCGCAAACCAATTGAACCACCACGTTGGCGTTCAAGATGGGTCCAACCACCCTTCAAACGGGTCGCCATATGTTTGAGCTGAGCGAGTTCGACTTGCAACTTGCCTTCATGCGATGCCGCACGTTGCGCGAAAATATCCAGAATCAAACCACTTCTATCCACCACGCGGCGACCGAGATCTTTTTCAAGATTACGTTCTTGCCCTGGCGTTAATGCATGATTGACCAGCACCAAATCGGCGCCCATTGCTTCGCAAGCATCTTTTACTTCGATAAGTTTGCCGCTACCAATGTAATGCGATGGGCTCGCACGTTCAACGCGCGCGTTGATGGTGCCGACCACCGTGGCACCTGCCGAACGGGCAAGCTCGATGAATTCTTCCAATAGCGTTGGGTCTTGCAGACCCGGGCGATACGGCTGAATCAGCAGGGCATTTTCACCCTTGCGGGTACGTTCAAACATGAGCGCTGCCGATCATTGAATTAACTAACAATGGAATCCTCGGGCTCATCATCGACAACTTCGCCACCGGTTGGGCCGATACGCACATTACGTGCAGGCACTACGGTTGAAATGGCATGCTTGTAAACCATTTGACTCACGGTATTGCGCAATAGCACAACAAATTGGTCGAAGCTTTCAATCGTGCCTTGCAGCTTGATGCCATTCACCAAATAAATGGCCACCGGCACACGTTCGCGACGCAGTGCATTTAAAAACGGGTCTTGCAGAGATTGTGACTTAGTCATGAGGACTCCTTTTTTATTGTGATCACGCACATTTGCGTGGGTTGCAGCCAACGGTCCTTAGCTGCGAAGTGTGAAGTTTAACGCGAATACTTGTTATCAGCGAGTGATGAAAAAAGACAAAGCATTTTCCAATTCCACGTTACGGCAATGGGGGTCGAACCAGCGTAAATCAAGCTCGCCACGGAACCAGGTCAGTTGCCGTTTGGCTAATTGTCGGGTCGCTGCAACGGCCTCTTCGCGAAATTGTTGTTCATTGGTTTCACCGATGAGATGCCGCCAGGCTTGTCGATAACCCACGGCGCGCATTGATGGCACATCCATATTCAAAAAAGGATTGTTCATCAGCACTCGCATTTCCGCGAGAAATCCCTGTTCAAGCATGATGTCGAAGCGCCGTGCAATTCTTTCGTGCAGCACCGATCGATCAAGCGGAGCAATGCAAATTTTTAATACCCGAAAGGGGAATTTCTTTCGCGTGCTGCCTTGTTGCCATTCGGTTATGGGCTTGCCGGTTTGCCGAAACACTTCGAGCGCGCGAGTAATGCGTTGCACATCATTGGGCTTGATGCGCTCACCGGCGGCGGCATCGATTTTTTTTAATGCCTCATGCATGGCAGGCCAGCCCTGTGCTTCGGCCTGGGCCTGAATTCCAGCACGAATAATTTCGTCAGCGGCGGGCATATCAGACAGTCCATCCAGCAAAGCACGAAAATACAAACCAGTACCGCCAACCAATAAGGGGATTTTATTCTGTTGGCTAATTTGTGCCATTAAAGGCAACGCGTCTTTGGCAAAATCGGCAGCGTTATAGGTTTGCCAAGGCTCGCGAATATCAATCAGATGGTGCGTAATACCCTGCTGTTCTTCGGCGCCCGGCTTTGCCGAACCAATATCCATCCCACGATAGACCAAAGCTGAATCGACACTGATAATTTCCGTTTGCAAACGCTGCGCCCACTCGATTGCCAAAGCGGTTTTACCCGAGGCAGTTGGGCCCATCAAGGCAATGGCAAGTGGTCGGGTGTCGTGCATGGCTTCATTTTACAGATTCGGCGCGCTCTTCACTTGCATAGGTCTTTAGCCGCGCTATTATTGGCCCATGAATAGATTAAAAGCGCTCGGCTTCCTCTTCGTTTTTTTAGTGCCTGCCACACTTCCCACCGCCGCCTGGTTGAGTGTGCAAACCGGCTGGTTTAATTTATTGGCCTGGTATCCCTTGTTCTTCTTGTTTGTTCTGATCCCATTGACCGATTTCGTGCTCGGCCACGACCCGGTGAATATTGCGCAGGCTGACGAAAGCAAGGTAAGCAAGCATATTTGGTTTAAAGCGCTCACCTTACTGGTTTTGCCGGTGCAAATTGCGACCCTGATTTGGTCATGCAGCTGGTTTATCTCTCAAGATTTGAATGCTTTTGGCATGGCGGGTTGGCTGTTTTCCCAAGGCATTGTCAGTAGCATTCTTGCCATCAATGTCGCTCACGAACTCATCCACAAAGACGCAAAACTGGAAACAGCTTTTGGTGGCATTTTGCTAACATCGGTCGGCTATTACGGATTCAAAATCGAACATCTCCGTGGCCACCATGTGCATGTCTCTACGCCGGAAGATGCCTCGAGCGCACGCTTCGGCCAAAGCCTTTGGACCTTTATGCCGGAGGCGATTTTTAGAAACACCCGCAACGCATGGAAATTGGAAGCTGAGCGCCTGACAAAACTTGGCATTCCCGTACTGCATTGGCGTAATGAAATGCTTGGCTGGTCCCTGCTGTGGCTGTTTTTCTGTGCGGCCTTTTACTTCAGCATGGGCTGGATGGGTTTATTGTTTTTTGCTGCTCAGGGTTTTATTGCAGCTTGTTCGCTGGAAGTTATTAATTACGTAGAACACTATGGCCTTGAACGCAGAAAACTCGCGGATGGTCGTTTCGAAAGAACCACGCATCTGCATTCCTGGAATTCCGATTACGCCTTATCGAATTTATTATTATTCCAATTACAAAGACATTCCGACCACCACGCCTTTCCGAAACGTCGCTACGCAATTTTGCGTCACCACGAAGACTCACCACAATTACCCGGCGGTTATGCCGCGATGTTTGTACTCGCACTATGCCCGCCACTATGGCACCGCGTGATGGACCCGAGGGTGCTGAAGTTTAAAGAGCAATTAGTGTGACGTAGCCCTAATCTTCCGGCCAAACAATTCCTGTCGGCTTATTAGATTTCAATACGGGCTTACTTTGTTTTGATACCGCGTTCCAGATTTTCAATGCATCCACGGTTGCGGCAACGTCATGCACGCGAATTATTTTTGCGCCGTTTTGTGCGGCGATCAATGCAGCGGCAACAGAACCGTGAACCCGATTACTCACATCACGACCGGTTAATGTACCGATAAATGATTTTCTGGAAAGCCCTGCCAATACTGGCACGCCAAGTTCAACGAAACGCTGCAACTGGGCCAGCAATGCCAGATTATGATCGAGCGATTTTCCAAAACCAAAGCCCGGATCAATGACAATATTTTTCTTTGAAATACCGGCCATTTCGCAGGCAAATATTCGCTGTGTTAAAAAGCTATGTACCTCGGCTACGGCATCGTTGTAATGCGGTGCCGATTGCATGGAACCAGGTTCGCCTTGCATATGCATCAGGATCACCGGCACTTTTAATTCAGCGGCAATATCCAGTGCATTATCGCGCCGCAGTGCAAATACATCATTGACTATGCTTGCCCCTGCTTGAACCGCAGCCCGCATTACAGCGGGTTTTGAGGTGTCGATAGCAATCGGAATATTGCTTTTTTTTACCAGCGCTTCAATGACCGGAATAACGCGTTGCAATTCTTCCACTTCGCTTATTTCAGTTGCTCCCGGGCGAGTCGATTCACCGCCAATATCGAGCACGTCGGCGCCCTCTTCTACTAAACGCAGGGCATAGGCAATCGCAGCTTCCGTAGTGCCGTGCTGTCCGCCATCAGAAAACGAATCCGGCGTGACATTGACGATACCCATGACCCGTGCGATATCGAAGCTGAGTATTTTTCCGGCGCAATTGAGCTGAGGTGTGGTGTCGAACATTTTTTACCTTGAGAGATGAAATCTCGTGGGAGCGCCGTAAGGCGCGAATGGTCTGCGACAATGCGGGCTATTCGCGCCTTACGGCGCTCCCACAATTCGCAAACAAAAAAAAGGCCAGAACGCATTCTGGCCTTTTCATGATGTAGCGACAAGCGAAATCAGGTTTGTGGAGCAGCGCCGCCAAAACTTCCTGCTATCGGGCCAATATCGTCTTTCGAGGTCTTGCCCGACTTCGCCCAATCGAGCGGAGCGCCGGGTACACGGCCTTCCATGATGGCGTCAATCTGGCTGACATCAATGGTTTCATAGGTCAGCAAGGCTTCTGCCATCGCGTGCAGCTTATCGACGTTCTCGGTCAGGATTTGCTTGGTGCGGGCATAAGCTTTATCCAGAATGGTACGTACCACATCATCGATTTTTTTCGCGGTATCGTCCGACACGTTTTTGGTTTGTGATACCGAACGGCCTAAAAATACTTCACCTTCTTCTTCAGCATAAGCAATCGGGCCGAGCTCTTCAGACAAGCCCCATTTGGTCACCATGCTGCGCGCCATTTTGGTGGCACGTTCAATATCGTTTGATGCACCGGTCGTCACTTTGTCAGTACCGAAAATCAATTCTTCGGCAACACGTCCTCCGTAAAGCGTGCATAGCTGCGACTGAATAGCGATGCGGTTCAAACTGTATTTGTCGGTTTCCGGCAAATACATGGTCACGCCGAGTGCGCGACCACGGGGGATGATCGTCACTTTATAAACCGGATCATGTTCAGGCACGCAACGACCAACAATGGCGTGACCAGCTTCGTGATAAGCGGTATTGCGTTTTTCTTCTTCGCTCATCACCAACGAACGACGTTCGGCGCCCATTAAAATTTTATCGCGGGCTTTGTCGAAGTGTTCCATGCGCACATCTTTTGCATTCTCGCGCGCTGCAAACAACGCCGCTTCATTCACCAGATTGGCAAGATCGGCACCGCTGAAACCAGGCGTGCCACGCGCAATGGTCATTGGCACTACGTCTTCGCTCAATGGCACTTTACGCATATGCACTTTCAAGATTTGTTCGCGGCCACGGACATCAGGCAAGCCGACAACTACTTGGCGATCGAAACGACCCGGACGCAACAGCGCTGGATCAAGCACGTCGGGACGGTTGGTAGCGGCGATAACGATCACGCCTTCGCCGCCTTCAAAGCCATCCATTTCAACTAGCAAAGCATTCAAGGTTTGTTCGCGCTCGTCATGTCCACCGCCCAAACCGGCACCACGATGACGACCGACGGCATCGATTTCGTCGATGAAAATAATGCATGGTGAATGCTTCTTGGCTTGGTCGAACATGTCGCGGACACGGCTTGCGCCGACGCCGACGAACATTTCGACGAAATCGGAACCGGAAATGGTGAAGAAAGGCACCTTGGCTTCGCCGGCAATGGCACGCGCCAGCAAAGTTTTACCGGTACCGGGGCTGCCGACCATCAATACGCCGCGCGGAATGCGGCCACCAAGTTTTTGGAAGCGTCCCGGGTCACGTAAAAATTCTACAAGCTCGCCCACTTCTTCTTTGGCTTCATCGCAACCGGCGACATCTTCAAACGTGACCTTGACTTGATCTTCGCCCTGCATTTTTGCGCGCGAACGACCAAAGCTCATGGCGCCGCCTTTACCGCCGCCCTGCATCTGGCGCATGAAATAGATAAAGATACCGACAAAAAACAGGATTGGTAGCAGATTCATCACGATCGACCAGAACGAAGGGCCGCCCGAGGGTTTTTGTTGAATGATTTCTACGCGGTTATCCACCAAATCATTCACCAACTCGCGGTCGTAAGGACCGGTCGTGGTTTTTACGCTGCCGTCATTTGTGGTGAATCTAAGCATAGTCGCGGCACCGGTGCTTTCGCCGGAGAACTCGACACTTTTGATATTTTTATTGTAAACGTCATCGATGAATTTTGAATACTCGACTTCGTCGACCGATGCGCCAATGCCCATCTTGCCCGAGAAGCTTTGATACACCGTCATCATGACCAAGCCGATGACTAATGCGAGTAATAAATTTTTTACGAGATCATTCATTCTTTTTTCCTTAACGTTTGCCAGTAGCCAACGCATAAACTTCATTAGAGCGACGACGCGATGCCGCCGGTTTGCGAGTAATCACTTTGGTATAACGGGTTTTCAGATCTTTCATATAAGCGTCGAAGCCTTCGCCCATAAATAATTTGATTAGAAAATTGCCGCCTTTCTTCAAGTGCTTATCCGCGAATTCCACTGCCAATTCCGATAAATACATTGCTCGGGCTTGATCAACGGAGTCCACTCCACTCATATTGGGGGCCATATCCGAAAGCACAAGGTCCACGCTAGCGCCGCCAACCACCGCTTCTAGCCGTAAGACTGCCTCATCCTCTCTGAAATCGCCGTGAATGAAATCGACCCCGGCAATACCCGGCATTTCCAGAATATCCATCGCAATGACACGGCCTTTTGAACCCAGATCGCGTCGAACTACCTGTGACCAGCCACCCGGTGCTGCACCCAAATCGACCACGATCATTCCGGGCTTGAGCAATTTATCGCGTTCGATCAGCTCTTCAAGCTTATAGGCGGCGCGCGAACGCATGCCTTCGGCCTGTGCTTTTTTCACGAAAGGGTCGGCAAAATGTTCTTTGAGCCATTGTTGGCTACTTTTACTGCGGGCCATGGGGCATCAACCAAGTGAATACGAAAACCTTATCAACGCCGCCATGATAACCTGTACACCCTTGAAAACCCGTCAGATTTTTATGTCGAATGTACTTACCAACCCCCAAAAACGCTATTTGAAAGGCTTAGCCCATGATTTGCGGCCAACCATTTTGGTGGGTGCCAAAGGCGTAACGCCACCTTTATTAGCGGAATTGGACGCAGTTTTAGAACAACACGAGCTTATCAAGGTAAAAATTGCCGCCGAAGATCGCGAAACCCGCGACAGCTGGATTGATGCCATCGTTGAAGCCAGCAAATCCGGCTTGGTCGCCCGTATCGGCAATACCATCGTGTTATTTCGCCGCAGTAAAAATAAACCTTTCGTGATTCTGCCCAAAGCTTAATTGCACAATGCAGTTAACACTGGAAAATCCGGATTTTCGCTATTTGTTGCGCGGCGTTGGCGCAAACGGTGCTTTAGTCAACGATGCAACACTCAATCGCAGTTTTATTCTTACGCCACACGAACTTGTAGAAAACTGGCGACCTGCTTCAATCCATGAGCTTGTTGCAGACGATATGCAAGCCTTGCTTGATTTGAACCCAGTGCTGGTAATTTTAGGCACTGGCTCACGCCAGCAATTCCCGTCGGCCGCTGTGATGGCCGCCTGCCTGACACGCGGCATCGGTATTGAAGTGATGGACAACGCTGCCGCTGCACGTACTTTCAATGTGTTGGCTACCGAAGGTCGCAAAGTGGTTGCAGGTTTTATTATCTGATGCGTGCAAAGCGCGACTGCGTTTTTTTCCTGATGCTGCTGTCACTTTTATTGCCTATTATTTTTTTGCCCAGCTGCGTTTTCTTCAGAAAACTTACCGATGCCGAACGCTACAATGCTTGGTCAAAAAAACATGGCGATGAAATTCTCGCCTATCAAAGTTTTCTGGATGAAAAAGCCGTTGGCGATATTGTTCCGATGCCGCAATTATTGAAATCGGCACGCGACTGGAAAAAATGTAAGGCCGAAGCTTTCACGATGCCGCCGAGAGAACTCTGGCCCAATATAATTCCGACTCTACAGGTCGTTAGAAAATTCAAATCCGAAAGCGTGTTGGTAAACCCAGTCGCCGCTTCGGTCTATCGCGACCCGGCCTTGAATGCCTGCGCGGGTGGCAGCCCGAAAAGTAAACATAGGCAATTGAATGCGATTGATTTCGATATTGATGCAACACCGGAATCACTTGAAACCCTTTGCAATGCTTGGCGCACCCACGGTGCAGAATTAAAACTCGGGCTCGGTTTTTACACGCCCACTAAGATTCATCTGGACACACTTGGTTACCGAAGCTGGGGCACCGATTTCACCCAGCAGACTTCGCTATGCAAGCAAAGCCAGTCACCGCCTGAATCAAAAACAATGCCCTGAAGTAAGATGCTAGTAAAGTTTGCCGGGCAGCCTATACTCTGTGGGCTTCCTGCAAAGGTTCAATCAATATGGCCGTGGCCTTATCTCCGAAATTAAATCAT
Source organism: Arenimonas sp. (assembly GCA_043721835.1). Lineage (GTDB taxonomy): Bacteria > Pseudomonadota > Gammaproteobacteria > Xanthomonadales > Xanthomonadaceae > Arenimonas. The sequence continues at coordinate 11,271 of JAYSQD010000091.1, forward strand.
CTGCTTGCGGCATTGTCTCCGGAAGTTCAGGAGCGCATCTTCCCGCATCTAGAACTGGTGAAGCTACCGCTTCGTAAAGTGCTGTATGGCTCGGGCGATGCGATCGGGCATGTTTATTTTCCCGCAGATGCCATTATCTCCATGCAATACGTTATGGAAGATGGCGCCTCGGCCGCGATCCTGGTGGTAGGTAACGAAGGCCTTATGGGTGTTTCATTATTCATGGGCGGCGAAAGCACGCCAAGTGTTTCCGTGGTTCAAAGTGCAGGCTTCGCTTATCGTTTGCCAGGGCAAATGCTGAAAGCGGAGTTTAATCGTCACGGCGACTTGCTGAATCTGATGTTGCGTTATACCCAGGCTCTGATAACGCAAATGGCGCAAACGGCGGTTTGCAATCGACATCATTCCATCGACCAGCAATTATGCCGCTGGCTGTTACTGTCGCTCGACAGGCTCCCACATAACCGCTTGACCATGACGCAGGAATTTATCGCAAGCATGCTCGGTGTGCGTCGCGAAGGAGTCACGCAGTCGGCTGGCCGACTCCAAAAACTAGGGGTCATCGAATATAAACGCGGCCTGATCACGGTTATCGACCGGCTTAAACTTGAGCAGATGAGCTGCGAATGCTATGCCGCCGTAGTGGAGGAAACTGAGCGCTTGCTTCACTACCTTCCACCCAAAATCGTGTTGCCGCCCAACAGCACCGCGCCTTAATCCGGCCGGAAAGCCAGGTCGCAGCAAGTGCATTACGACATATAGAACGTAGGCCCGGCCTACCTCGCTCCCACCAAGTCACATTCCTGTCACAAAAATGATATCTACTTGCATCTAACCCCGACCTTTGTCACGGTGTCTTTGTGCTGAAACGAATTCTGATAGTTGATGATGAACCCGCCATTCGCGACATGGTGGCCTTTGCAGTACGCAAGGACAACTACGAGCCGGTGCATGCCGGTGATGCCCGTGAAGCCCAGGAAGCCATCGCACAAAAGGTCCCGGATTTAATCTTGCTGGACTGGATGCTGCCCGGTACCAGCGGCCTTGAATTAGCGCGCCGTTGGCGTCGTGATGAACTCACCCGCAGCGTGCCGATTATTATGTTGACCGCGCGCGGCGAAGAAAATGATCGTGTCAGCGGCCTGGAATCGGGTGTTGACGATTACGTTATCAAACCTTTTTCCGCTCGCGAATTATTGGCCAGAATCAAAGCCGTACTGCGGCGCTCGCGTGATGATGAAGACGATGGCTCGGTCACCGTTGGCGATGTGCGCATTGATGGCGCCGCGCATCGGGTTTATGCCAACGAACAAAGCGTGCATGTGGGCCCGACTGAATATCGCCTTCTGCATTTTTTTATGACCCACGCCGACCGCGTTTATACCCGAAGCCAGCTGCTGGACTACGTTTGGGGCGGCAGTGTGTATGTTGAAGAACGCACCGTCGACGTGCATATTCGTCGCCTGCGCAAAGCACTGGAACCGTTCAAACTCGAAGATATGGTGCAAACCGTGCGCGGCGCAGGCTATCGCTTCTCTGCCTTGCGTTAAACTGCGGCATGGCCAAAATTATCAGCACGATTAAAGAACAGCAAACGCTAAGGCGCATATTTTTATTTTTGATAATCGCCGCGCTCATTGGCTGGGTGAGCGGCTTTTTGCAGCCCGCACTTATCATTGCTGCCATGCTTGTCATCATGTGGCAATACTGGCGGGTCAATCATCTACTCATGCGAACGCGAGCCAACGAAACCTTCGACAACACGGTATCGAAAGATATCTATCAACAACTTGAAAACCAATTAGCCCACCGCGAACAGTCTGCCAGACAACGCTCACGTCGCTTATTGAGTTTACTGCGTGCGTATCGCCAAGCCGGTTCTGCCCTGCACGACGGCGCGCTGATTGTTCAACGTAATAGCAGCCAAATTCAGTGGTTCAATAAAGCGGCAAAACGGTTTTTAGGTTTGAATTACCCGCGCAGTTTGGGTACCAATCTATTAATTCATCTCGATAGCCCGCGCGTGCATGAATGGTTTTTAGTCGGTGATATGGAAGAGCCGCTGATGGATTTGGCTTGTCCGCAGGATGAAAACATTCGCTTGAGCCTGCGTTTACTGCCCTATTCCAATGAACAATTTCTGGTGGTGGTACGCGACGTTACCAAGTTGATGCAACTCGAGCATATGCGTCGCGATTTTGTCGCGAATGTATCGCACGAACTTCGCACGCCGCTAACTGTGGTGCATGGTTATCTGGACATGATGGAGCCGGAAGACAACCCCGGCTTTGCCCCCATGATCGAAGAAATGCGCAAGCAATCGGCACGCATGGCGCAATTGGTAGAAGACTTGCTTACGCTGTCGCGTCTGGATGCCCAAGAAACTCTACGCGAAGAAGTGATTCCAATGTCGGTCATGCTCACCACACTTCGCCGCGAAGCAGAGGCGCTTAGCCAGGGCCATCACAAAATTACAATTGAAGACGGTGCCCAGTGCGATATTTACGGTGCCCACAAAGAATTACACAGTGCATTTTCAAATCTCGTCAGCAATGCCGTGCGCTACACGCCTTACAACGGCAGCATTAGTATTCGCTTTGAACAAGCGGCCGACAAATCATTGCGACTCAGCGTGAAAGACAGTGGCTACGGCATTCCGGCCCAGCATCTGCCGCGCATCACCGAGCGTTTTTATCGGGTCTCTACCAGCCGCTCACGTGAAAGCGGCGGCACCGGTTTGGGCCTGTCCATTGCCAAGCACGTACTTAGCCTGCATCAAGCGCGCTTGGAAATTGAAAGCGAAGTCGGTAAAGGCAGTCAATTTTCATGCGTATTTAGCGGCGACCGCGCGCGCGCGCGCCAGATTAAATCTTCTTACTAATCGGTGCCTGCGTCAGTTATTCTTACCTTCTATTGATAAAGACCAAAACCCGTGAGCACAGACCGTCCTAGTTCAGAACTTTTTATCAATCGCGAATTATCGCAATTGGAATTTAATTTTCGTGTCCTGGCACAGGCACAGGACGAAAAAATTCCGCTACTCGAGCGTCTTCGCTATCTCTGCATTGCCTGTACCAATTTAGACGAATTTTTTGAAATTCGTGCAGCGACGGTCCGCACAGCCCTGCAATTTGGTACACCACTGCAGCCCGATGGCATTCACCCCAGCGACGCCTTAAAACTTATTCATGACAAAGCCGGTGAATTAGTCAAAGCACAATACGAATTCTGGAATGACGTCATGCGTCCTGAACTCACCAAAGCCGGTATTCGGGTGATGCCACGCGACCAGTGGAATGCGAAAGAACGGCGCTGGCTGCATGAATATTTCAAGGAAGAAGTACTGCCGGTCTTATCGCCCATTGGTTTAGACCCAGCGCATCCGTTTCCAAGAATTTTGAATAAAAGTTTGAATGTTGTTGTTGTGCTGGAAGGCAAAGATGCTTTTGGCCGCAACGGCGGCATGGCTATCGTGCGTGCACCGCGTTCTTTGTCGCGCATTATTCAAATTCCACCGGAGGTTTCCGGCGGTAAATATGATTTTGTGCTGCTGTCGGCTGTGTTGTCTGCTTTCATCGATGATTTATTTACCGGCCTGACAGTCAAGGGCGCTTATCAATTCCGGGTAACGCGCAACTCGGAATTATTTGTCGATGAAGAAGAAGTCGAAAATCTTGCCAGCGCATTGAAAGACGAATTAATTGGCCGCGGTTTTCGCCCAGCCGTGCGTTTGGAAATTGCCGAGACCTGCCCCAAATCCATCGTCAAAATTTTATTGGAAAACTTCAAACTACCGGAAAATGCCGTTTATCGCATTAACGGCCCGGTCAATTTAAATCGTGTCACGCAAGTTTATGATTTGGTGAATCGTCCTGACCTCAAATTTCCGCTATTCAAATCACGACACGGATTGTTGGACGAAGACTGCCCGTTTGACACCATCAGCGAAGGCGATGTATTGCTGCATCATCCCTACGACAGCTTTAGTCACGTACTGGATTTATTGCAATACGCCAGCAACGATCCACAAGTGCTGGCGATTAAACAAACGCTATATCGAACCGGTAAAGATTCAAAAATAATTGAATACCTGGTGAATGCCGCCCGCAATGGCAAAGACGTTACCGTTGTGGTCGAACTGCGCGCACGTTTTGATGAAGAAGCTAATTTAAATCTGGCCGATCGTCTGCAAGAGGCCGGTGTACAGGTAATGTACGGCGTGGTCGGTTACAAAACCCACGCCAAGATGATGTTGATTGTGCGACGCGAAGGAAAAAAACTACGTCGTTACGTGCATCTTGGCACCGGCAATTATCATGCAGGCACGGCACGGGTTTATACCGATATTGGTTTGATGACCGCCGACCCGGATATTACGACCGATGTGCATGGTCTGTTCCAGCAAATGTCCGGTCTGGCACCGACCATAAAATTAAAACGCTTGCTGCAATCGCCCTTTACCCTTCATAAAAGTTTATTGAAAAAAATTGATCGCGAAGCAAAACATGCCCGCGCTGGAAAAAAAGCCCGCATCATAGCCAAGATGAATGCACTCAACGAACCCGGCGTTATCAAGGCACTTTATGAAGCCTCGCAAGCGGGTGTAAAAATTGATCTTATCGTGCGTGGCGCCTGTTGTTTGCGGCCGCGCGTGCCCGGTTTGTCGGAGAATATCAATGTCATATCCTTGGTGGGCCGTTTTCTGGAACATAGCCGCGTGTACTGGTTTTATAACGACGGCGATATCGAAACCTATTGCTCCAGTGCCGATTGGATGGAGCGCAATTTACTTCGTCGTATCGAAACCTGCTTTCCCATTATCGATCCAAAACTTGCTACCCGCGTGTATGAAGAAGAGCTGGGCAACTATCTCATCGATAATTCACAGGCTTGGCAATTACAATCCGACGGTAGTTACGTAAAGCTTGCGCCAAGAGACGATGAAATGCCTTATTCGGCACAAGGTTCCTTGTTAGCGAAAATTTGCGGATAACCGATGCCCATTGAACAAACCAGTCCACTAAAAGACGGCGACCTCATGGCCGCCATCGATATTGGCTCGAATAGTTTTCATATGGTGGTGGCGCGTTACGTGCTTGGGCAATTGCGTATTGTTGATCGCATCAAGGAAACCGTGCGACTGGCGGAAGGCCTCGATGGCTCAGGCGGTTTAAAACCTGAAGTTATACAACGTGCTTTGGATTGCCTGTCGCGTTTTGGTCAGCGTATTCGTACGATCCCGCCACAACATGTGCGCGCCATTGCCACCAATACCGTGCGCGCGCTAAAAAGCCCGCAAATATTTTTGCTGCCTGCCGAAAAAGCACTTGGTCATGGCATTGAAGTGGTTGCCGGTCGCGAAGAAGCACGTTTGATCTATCTTGGCGTGGCTAACGGCCAACCGCCGCGCGAAAAACGTCGCTTGGTGATGGATATTGGCGGTGGATCAACCGAATTTATTATCGGTGAAGGCTTTGAAGCGCTCGAACGTGAAAGCCTGCAAATGGGCTGTGTAGCAACCACGCAGCGCTTTTTTTCGGATGGTAATTTATCGAAAAAACGCTGGAAGGACGCACAAACAGAAATTACCGCCGAGTTTCAACAATTCTCGGCGGCTTATCGAGAACGCGGCTGGCAGGAAGTTTTTGGCGCCTCGGGTACCATTAAAGCGATCGGTGAAATTTGCACCGAAATGAAATTAACGCAAAATATTATTACTGAAGCCGCACTGAAAGAAGTGCGCGAGCAATTATTACAATTCGATAAAATCGACAATATAAAATTACCGGGCTTACCGGCCGATCGCCGCCCGGTGATTGCTGGTGGCTTGCTTATTCTCGACGCAGCTTTTACCGAACTCGGCATCAAGCGTATGCATATAAGCGATGACGCCCTGCGCGAAGGTGTGCTGTACGACATGATTGGCCGCCGTAGCGAGCGTGACCCGCGCGAAGCTTCCATTCAAGCGCTGTGTTCCCGCTATGCGGTTGATATGCCGCAAGCTGATCGCGTTGAAAAAACCGCGCTAAAATTATTTAATGACGTGGCAGAAGATTGGTTGCTCGATAGCGAAGAATTTCGCCTACTCGGCTGGGCCGCGCGTTTGCATGAAATGGGGCTGGCGATAGCTCATAGTCAATACCACACGCACGGCGCTTACCTCATCGAACATTCGGATGCCGCCGGCTTTTCAAAAACCGAACAACAGTTTCTGGCTGCCCTGATTCGCAATCAACGCCGCGGCTTCAACAATAAAAGTATTCAAGCCCTGCCGAGCCGACTTGCGCAATCGGCACAACGCTGTGCCATCCTGCTGCGAATTGCCGTACTGCTGCATCGCGGCCATGAACGCGATGCCAGCCCCGAGGCAAAAATGCGCGTCACCGGCAATCAGTTGAAATTAAAACTCGATAAAGCCTGGTTAAAAGCGCATCCACTGACACAATCAGATCTGGAAGCAGAACAGGAATATCTGGAAGAGATCGATTATATTTTGACGGTTGCATGATGATACGCAGGAGCGCTTGCTTGCTGCGCCCAAACAACACGACAGACCAAACCGTAGGGGCGCTTGCTTGCTGCGCCCAAACAACACGACAGACCAAACCGTAGGGGCGCTTGCTTGCTGCGCCAAAAACAACACGACAGACCAAACCTTAGGAGCGCTTGCTTGCTGCGCCCAAACAACACGACAGAC